>NZ_JBHKFI010000005.1:0-207663 GCF_042263505.1 Cytobacillus sp. Hz8
GCCTTTCAGAGCGTTACCTCTTCATTCGACTCCTCGATATAACCCTTCAGTCTTAATAATCTAAAACTGCCTGACCTTTACCGAAATTGTGTGACCACATTTCATTTGAGTCAGGAACATTTCGCACCAACAATAGCGCCCGTTTTATGGAATAACATTATTTATGATACGGTTCTCCGTAACGCATAAGTGAAGTTTTCTTGTTTTATTTGCGGCTCATTTTTTTTTATATTTTCTTGATTAATTTTGACCTTCTGAAACTGTTTTTTCCTGTTCCCTTCCAACGATAGTAAAATAAGCGGAGATTTTTCGGTTAGATGCAGAATGTAGCTCGTTTTGGGGTATATAAGGGGAGGTTTTCCGATTATGCAAAGCAAAATCGCCTATTTTCACGTTTTTCGAGTCAATAGGCGGAATTTCTCCGTCTATTCAAACTATTTTCAATGCTATTTACTACTTAAGCGAAATTTTTCCGTCTATTTTTCAGATCGGGTGCTTAACCTGATCCCCCAATCGATAAGAGCGGACCCTCTTGATCCCAGATGCGGGAATGAGCATCTTTTTATCGACTAATTGAGAAAGGACTTTTTTTACCGTCTTATCACTTAGCCTCAAATACTTCTCGACTTCTATAGGAGATATGGCTTCTCCTTTTCGAATTGCTAGCTGAAGCACTTCCTTTTCGAGAAAGGACTGAGATGTCTGGTCCAGTTCATCCCCCAACCATCGACCAATCACTTGCTGAACAATCTGTTGACATCGACGAGGCTTCTCTTTAACTTGGTCATAAGAAAAGCGGAGCACGGTCCATCCGTCAATCACCAACTGGTTTTGACGTTCCATGTTGTCGGAAAATTGCCATCTGCTTATGTTCTTTAGGTGAGGGCCATATCCGTCGACCTCAAGGCAAATCCGGATGGCTGGACGAATATAAGCAAAATCTAAATACCTTTTTCCATCCTTGAAATCATTGACTTCATATTCTGGATGGAGATACCGGAAATGGTAAAATAACGGCCACCACACTTGCTTCAAGAATAACATTTCAGCCTGGTTATGGCCTTCTTGTAAGCGCCGTGCCTGCAAGTGAGCATTCATAAAGGCCTGGTTTCTTCTTCAAATCCCATTACATCCCACCCTCCTATCCAATGGTCATGTCATTTACAGCACCCTTTATATAGCCAATATGTCAAAAAGATGTTCTTTTCATAAGTTTTGTAATAATCATCTTCAAATGCAAAACGTCCTCAAACATGGGCATTTAATAGCATACATATTCGATGCCACGAATGAATCATCTCCATTATTTATTCATTTGAACTTCGAACAGATTTTAAAATTAATGAGTACTAATGCGAGTGAAAAAAAGTGGTTTAATGTGGCTTCAATTGGAGAAAGTAAAAGGCAAATAAAGACTTGCGGATAGCTAATATAAAAAGAAAATTTAGAGAAGCTTTTGAGGATAGAATGTTTTTAGTTTAATAGAATTCTTAAATTTGTCAATCTGTTTTCTTTATTTTTAGACAATACAATTCTTATCATTTCTATTTCTGTTTAGAAAACTTATTATGTTCTAGCTCTCTAACCTTAAGGAGAGGCATTTGGCTAAAAACCCCATTTACTTATGATACAGTTCACTCCGATTCATCCCAAACAACCTTTAAATGAATGACCAATAAATTTCTTGAACTCTTGTTCAACAATCTGGCTTGATTGTTGAATAGAGTGACTCACATTTTTAAATAACTTTATTATTTTTTAAACGACTTTATTGTAAATAAAACAACTTTATTACCTCAATACACTAGGGTTTTTTGATACTTTCCTTTTCATAAATAGATAGAAATAAAATGACAAATTTTGGGCATTTTTTTGGACAGGTTTGAATATGGATAGAAGGTGAGTGCATTCATAATTGAATAAGCGAATGGATGTAAGGTGAAGAATGGAAGGGGAAGATAGGATGAGAGCTGCACAAATTATTGAACACAGAAAACCATTAAGAATTGGAAATGTTCCAGATCCAACTCCTGGACCACATGATGTGATTATCAGAATTGAAGCAAGCGGAGTATGCCGCAGTGATTGGCATGCTTGGATGGGGGATTGGTCTTGGATTGGATTAAGTCCGGAATTACCGATTATTCCTGGTCATGAGATGGGTGGGGTTGTGGAAGCAATCGGTAAGGAGGTAAAAAACTTTCGACCGGGAGATCGTGTGACAACACCTTTCCATGAAGGATGTTCGCATTGTCCAAACTGTCTCAGCGGTCATTCTAATCGCTGCGATCATTTGCAAATTTTTGGTTTTGGTTATGATGGGGCATATGCTGAATATGTAAAGGTTCCTAATGGAGATTTTAATTTAGTGCCACTTCCAGATGAGGTTGATTCACTCTCAGCCGCAGCGATTGGATGCCGTTATATGACGGGATATCACGGCGTTATCAGAAGCGATGTAAAGCCTGGCAATTGGTTAGTCGTTCATGGTGCAGGTGGAGTTGGATTATCTGCCGTTCAAGTGGCAAACGCCATAGGGGCACAGGTTATTGCTGTAGATGTAGATCCAGCTAAATTGGATTTAGCTAAGAAAGAAGGGGCCGTGGCAACCGTAAATGCAAGAGAGGAAAGTGTGATTGAAGCTGTGAAGGAAATCACTCGTGGTGGAGCACATGCTTCAATAGAAGCACTTGGTATCCAAGAGACGATTCTAAATTCTGTTCTTTCCCTTCGAAAAGGTGGCCGTCATGTCCAAATTGGTTTAACCACGAGCAATGAAGGAGGAATAGCTGGCTTACCAATAGATGTCATAACTGCACAAGAACTTGAAATAGTTGGAAGCCTAGGCAACCCTCGGACTGACTATGATGGACTCTTGTCTTTAATTGCTCAAGAAAAACTAAATCCAAAATCTTTGGTCTCTAGAGAAATTTCTCTTGATGACGTTACAGATGTTTTAACTGATATGAGCAATTATAAAACATATGGATTTAATGTCATTACACAGTTTAAATAAGGATAAGGGGGATGAGTACAAACTAACTGGTTTGTACTCATTTTTCATGCCGAATCATGTAATTTCTGTTAAATATACGCTCAATTCTTTAAAATAAAATGGAAGGAGGAAGTATTAAAATCAGTGGAATAAAATAACGATTGACCCCATCTTTTTGTAAACGGATGGGTCATTTTTTTTAATCATGTCTTATAATTAGCCAAAAATGATTAATGAGACAGAGTATCCTTGCATAAGGTGGTAGTAAGCGCTATAAATGCTCAAAAATAGATATAGATGTAAAGTGAGTGGGATGCCAATGAATAGAAGCACTAGTAATCATTGTCATAAGACAGTAGGGGGCTGTACTTGGAAATCAGGCAGATTTCTTTGTATAGCTCCCTATTTTCTTTTTCCTTAGTGGGATAAAGTAAGGGAAAGTAGGGGTTGAAATGGTCATTTTGACAGGAAATTCCTTAACACTCAAAGAAATGGATAGTATTTTATATGGCTGTCATAAAGTAGCTGCTTCTAGTGAAAGTTTTCGGAGGGTTGAAGCCAGTAGAAAAGCAGTCGAGCAAATTGTTCAAGATAACGCAATTGTTTATGGGATTACAACGGGTTTTGGGAAATTCAGTGATGTATGGATTCATCCTAAAGATGTGGAAATGCTGCAATTTCATTTAATCCATTCACATGCATGCGGGATGGGGGAGGCTTTTCCTGAACTCGTATCAAGAGCCATGCTTGTCTTAAGAGCAAATGCCTTGTTGAAAGGTTTTTCAGGTGTGAGAAAAGTAGTCATTGAACGGTTAATCCAGTTTGTAAATGCAAAAATCCATCCCGTTGTACCTGTTCAAGGCTCACTTGGAGCTAGCGGAGATTTGGCTCCACTTGCTCATCTGGTCCTTCCTCTTCTTGGAGAAGGGGAGGTATTTTATCAGGGAAAGCAAATAGAAGCTTCAGAGGCATTGAAAAAGGAAGGGTTAGCTCCTATAACCTTAACAGCAAAGGAAGGATTAGCATTAATTAATGGCACTCAGGCAATGACTGCGATGGGTGTGATTGCTTATCTTGAAGCGGAAAGATTAAGCTATCAAGCGGATACCATTAGTGCTATGACCGTTGAAGGGTTAAATGGAATTATCGATGCATTTGATGAGGAGATACAAATCGTCCGTGGTTATCCAGAACAAATCGCAGTAGCCAAACGGATGCGCTATTTGTTACAAGGAAGTCAATTAACGACAAAACAGGGTGAAAAACGCGTGCAAGATGCCTATTCTCTTCGTTGTATTCCCCAAGTTCATGGTGCAACGTGGCAAACGTTAAATTATGTGAAAGAAAAATTAGAAATAGAATTGAATGCAGCTACAGATAATCCGTTGATTTTTGATAATGGGAAAAAGGTTATTTCAGGAGGAAATTTTCATGGTCAACCCATTGCTTTTGCGATGGATTTTTTGGGAATTGCAATGGCAGAGCTTGCGAATATCTCTGAACGAAGAATTGAAAGGCTGGTGAATCCGCAGCTAAATGATTTGCCCCCATTTTTAAGTGCTGAGCCAGGACTTCAATCGGGTGTGATGATTCTCCAGTATTCCGCAGCTTCGCTTGTATCTGAAAATAAAACATTAGCTCACCCAGCTAGTGTTGATTCGATTCCATCCTCTGCCAATCAAGAAGATCACGTCAGTATGGGGACGATAGGAGCACGACATGCTTATCAAATTATCACGAATACAAGAAGAGTCCTCGCTATTGAAGTCATTTGTGCGATGCAAGCTTTGGAGCTTCGCGGACCAGAAAAAATGGCGA
Source organism: Cytobacillus sp. Hz8 (assembly GCF_042263505.1). Lineage (NCBI taxonomy): Bacteria > Bacillati > Bacillota > Bacilli > Caryophanales > Bacillaceae > Cytobacillus > Cytobacillus sp. Hz8. The sequence continues at coordinate 4,814 of NZ_JBHKFI010000005.1, forward strand.
CGGTGACTAAAAAGGTGTTTGACGAAGGAAGACGCCGAATACCTGCGATAAAAGTGGATCGAGTGTATGCAAAGGATATCCTCGTAGCAGAAGAATGGTTGAAAAATGAATTTTTATTCGAATCCATCCATAAAAGTGAATGAGGTAAATCTTTAAGAAAAAATGCCAGAATGGGAGAGGACTTTAGGTGGAGGAAAAATATCAGCGTCGTGTCATTCGCTTAAGAGGTACGGCATTAAATACAAAAGGCTGGCAACAGGAAGCAGCGTTAAGAATGCTAATGAATAATCTTGATGCAGAAGTCGCAGAAAAGCCTGAAGAGCTCATTGTTTATGGTGGGATAGGGAAGGCAGCAAGAAATTGGGAATGTTTTGACGCAATTGTCCATTCACTAAAGGAGTTAGAGGGTAATGAAACTTTGCTTATTCAATCAGGAAAACCTGTTGCCATTTTTAAAACCCATCAGAATGCTCCGAGAGTACTACTTGCTAATTCTAATATTGTTCCTGCTTATGCCAATTGGGAAACTTTCCATGAGCTCGATCAAAAGGGATTAATCATGTATGGACAAATGACTGCTGGAAGTTGGATTTATATTGGTTCTCAAGGAATTGTTCAAGGAACTTATGAAACCTTTGCAGAACTCGCGAAGCAGCATTTTAATGGTCATTTGCATGGCACGATAACTGTCACAGCAGGGTTAGGGGGAATGGGAGGAGCACAGCCATTAGCTATCACCATGAATGGCGGAGTATGTATTGCGATTGAAGTGGATGAGTCAAAGATTAATCGAAGGATTAAGACTGGGTATATTGATAAGAAAACCGATTCCTTAGACGAAGCCTTGCAAATGGCAATTGAAGCAAAAGAAAACAAAAGTGCTTCGTCGATTGGTTTATTGGGAAATGCAGCAGAAATACTTCCCGAGATGATTGCCCGACATTTTATTCCAGATGTCCTTACAGATCAGACATCTGCTCACGACCCTTTAAATGGCTATATTCCATTACACATGACCTTAAAGGAAGCAGAGAAACTCAGAAATCAAAATCCTAAGCAATATGTAAAGCAATCCAAAGCAGCCATTGCTCAACATGTAAAAGCGATGCTAAACATGATGAAAAAAGGTGCCATTACTTTTGATTACGGGAACAACATCCGTCAAATCGCAAAGGATGAAGGGGTTGAAGATGCTTTTCAATTCCCTGGTTTTGTTCCTGCTTACATTAGGCCGCAATTTTGTGAGGGAAAAGGTCCTTTCCGGTGGGTTGCCTTATCTGGAGATCCCGAAGATATTTATAAAATAGATGAAGTCATCTTAAGAGAATTTAAAGAAAATACTCATTTGTGCAACTGGGTTCGAATGGCACAGGAGAAAATCACATTTCAAGGCTTGCCAGCAAGGATCTGTTGGCTTGGTTATGGGGAGAGGGCTCATTTTGGTCAAATGATTAATCAAATGGTCGCAACGGGTGAACTAAAGGCTCCCATTGCCATTGGCCGTGATCATCTTGATTCCGGGTCTGTTGCCTCACCAAATCGCGAAACGGAAGCGATGAAGGATGGTTCGGATGTTATTGCAGATTGGCCAATCTTAAATGCCCTGCTCAATGCAGTTTCGGGTGCTACTTGGGTATCCGTTCATCATGGAGGTGGCGTTGGAATGGGGTATTCCATTCACGCAGGAGTAGTTATCGTTGCAGATGGAAGTAAAGAAGCTGAGGCAAAGCTTGAACGGGTTCTTACATCGGATCCGGGAATAGGTGTGGCAAGACATGTGGATGCGGGTTATGAATTAGCAAAACTAACAGCTCGAAGAAAAGGAATCAACATCCCTATGCTCTCAAAGGAGGAAAAATCAACATGACTAAGCTCCTTTGGATCAAACATGCTGCTCAGCTAGCAACGTTAGCGACAAAAGAAGTGGGTCCGCGAAGAAAAAAAGAAATGTCTGAACTCGGACTTATTGAAAATGGCAGTATTTTAGTGAGAAATGGAATAATTCAGGATGTGGGAAGAACGGATGAATTAGAAGCGCGACATGCTGATCATTTAGAGGAAGCAACGATCGTTGATGCCACTAATCATCTTATAACTCCGGGACTTGTGGATTCCCACACACATGTCGTTTTTGCAGGTAGTAGAGAACAAGAATTTGAAATGAGACTTTCTGGTGCAACCTATATGGAAATAATGGAATCGGGTGGAGGCATCCACGCAACGACGAGAATGACCAGAGCGGCATCAGTAGATGAATTGTTGGAGCAAACGATGAAGCGCCTTGATTCATTTTTAGCCCATGGAGTAACGACAATCGAAGCAAAAAGCGGTTATGGCTTAGACTTGGAGACGGAGCTAAAACAATTAAGAGTGCTGAAACGATTGCAACAAGAACACCCTATCGATCTAGTTCCAACCTTTATGGGGGCCCATGCGATTCCTGCAGAATTTGATAGTCGTGCGGAAGAATATGTTCAATTTATTATTGATGTTATGCTCCCAATTATAGCAAAAGAAAGATTAGCAGAGTTTCAGGATGTCTTTTGTGAACAGGGGGTGTTTACAAAAGAACAAGCGATGAGAATTCTTGAAGCTGGAAAAAAATGGGGGCTTCTACCAAAAATCCATGCGGATGAGATTATATCTTATGGTGGTGTAGAGGTAGCTGCAAGGGTAGGTGCGATATCTGCTGAGCATTTATTGAAAACAACAAAAGAAGGAATGAAAGCTTTGGCAAGAGCGGGAACAATCGCTTGTTTGTTACCTGCTACTGCATTATTTTTGCATGAGGAAGCTGCAAAGGGAAGAGAAATAATTGATGCAGGTGTTCCAGTTGCGATTTCGACTGATTGCAACCCGGGTTCCTCTCCCACGACATCTATGCCACTTGTTATGAATCTTGCTTGCCTATTAATGAGACTAACCCCAAGGGAAGCATTGACGGCAGCGACATTTAATGGGGCATGTGCTCTTAATCGTGAAAAATGTATTGGATCATTGGAGGTTGGAAAACAAGGAGATGTCGTCATGTGGAAGGTCAAGGATTATCGTGAGTTGCAATATCAGTTCGGAGTCAATCATGTCAAATCTGTATGGAAAAAAGGTGTTCAGGTGGTGAATAAGTGAATCTAAGCAAATTTCAGGCGCCAAGCTGGAATTGGAATCAAACTGCTTCAGAAGCTGAGTATGTTCATCAATGGGTAAAGGCATTAACTCAAATCAATCAGGTTCCCGATTTAATCCTTTATGGAGCGCCAATATCAAAATCATCCATTAGTGTGTCAGGGGCATCCCTTTACCCTGATTATTTTCGCAGAATGTGGAGGAAGTTTGCTACCTATAATTTGGATGAAGATATAGATTTAAAAGCCTTTCTAATTGGAGATGCAGGCGATGTCATCATGCATACGACAAATATTCCTGAATCCCATCAGAATATTGAGGAATCGACTGCATTTCTTGTCCAAAAATATCCGCAATCACAAACCTGTTTGATTGGTGGAGATCACTCGATCACTGCTTGTGCCGTAAGGGGAATTAAAAAAGCATTTCCGCTGGAGAGGATAGGAATCTTACAAATTGATACCCATTTAGATGTGAGAGATCCTTGTGAGTGGGGACCAGCAAATGGGACTCCAATCAGACAGTTAATTGATGGAGGCATTGTTCTTGGCAAGGATGTTGTGAATATTGGACTCCATGGCTATTTCAATACAAGACAACTTGTCGATTTTGCGAAAAAGAAAAATATCCATATGGTAACGTTGAATCAAGCAAGAAAACAGGGGCTAAAAGAGACCATACAATATGCCTTGCAAACCTTATCTGAAAGAGTTAAGAGAATTTATGTAACAGTCGATATGGATGTTCTTGATATCTCTGCTGCACCGGGAGTTGCTGCTTCCACTCCCGGTGGGATGACAGCAGCGGAGCTTTTTTTGATTTTACTAGAAATCGGGAAGCATCCCTCTGTTGCCCATATTGATTATGTTTGCTTAGATCCGACAAAAGATAATCAGGTAGAGGAAACTGTAAAAATAGGTGTTTATTCCTGGTTGCAATTTATTACAGGGTGTCTCCTAAAAAAACAATCATAATGAGGTTAGAGATAATTGAGAAAAGCCAAATCATTTTGGATTTGGCTTTTCTTTTTATGGAGTAATATTGCCCCTTTCGGTTAACTTTCAAGACTAAACTGCCAGCCAATGCCAAATTTATCAGTGAGACTTCCATAGCATTTGCTCCAAAATGTTTCTTGAAGCTCCATTTCTACCTTGCCACCTTCTTTAAGTTCATTAAAACAGGAGATAATCTCATTTTGATCCTTGCTGACGAACGCAAGAGAAATATTATTGCCTTGCTGAAATGGGTAGCCAGGGAACACATCTGAAAACATCACATTGCTGCCACTGATGGTAATGCGTGTGTGCATCACTAAATTTTTTGCTTCTTCAGGTAGTTGGTAATCTGGATTTTGAGGAGAGTCACCAAATGTCATAATTTGTGGTTTTTCTGTTCCAAAAACTTCTGCATAAAATTCAACTGCTTCTCGGCAATTCCCGTCAAAATTTAAGTATACATCTACAGACATATCAATTACTCCTTTATTTTTCTAAATTATTGAATCAATTACATATTATACCATTAACACATAATAAATCAAAAGTGTTAAATCCTTAAGGTCGAAGGGAAAGATTAATTATGGTAAGATGTCTTTATACAAAATATTTAGACTAAATCGAAAAATATCGCCCATTCCTTGGACTACCTTTCCGCATACGGTAGAGTGTATAACCATTTTTACTATAAAAAGGGAGCTGAGGAGTATGTTTGATGAAAGACCTGTTTACGGAGGCTATCATGATGGTCATCACGGCGGATGGGATCATCATGGAGGACATTGGGATCATCATGGAGGACATTGGGATCATCATGGAGGACATTGGGGACACCACGGAGGACATTGGGGACACCATGGTGGAGGATATGGAGGTTATGGTGCAGGGGCATTGACCACCCCAGGTTATGGATATGGAACTTATCCAGCACCTGTTCCATATCCAGTTTCAACTCCTTATTATCCATATGGTGGGACTCCGTACCCGTATTATTAACTTATTTTTTTCAAAGAATTTCACTTGATACCTCGGGGTGAGGCAGAGAAGCTGATTCCTTTCTGTCTCATCTTGAAAATATCATTTCAGTATTGAATTCAGTATTCATTATACAAAAGAATCATTTTCAAACGAATCGAATAGGGAGTAGATATTATTGGACAAAGTGAAATTCAATCGCATAACAAATGAACTAAAAGATTGGATTGAGAATACATTAAAAACTGGAGTAAATCCAGAATTAGTGGTGGATGCTATGATAAAAAAAGGATTCGAACCTCGATTTGCCTATTCCACTATAATAAAATTAATAGGCAACCAACCGATTCAAACAACGAATAATGAAGATAGCCCTTATCACTTTGAACTACCTTCAATCGCCCACAAAGGAAAATTAATTCAGACAAGTGATCGCCAGATTAGAGTTCTCTTAAGCATAGAACGTCCATTCATCACATATTTAGATAACTTCCTAAGTGATGCGGAATGTGATGAGCTTATTTCACTTTCAAATGAACGTTTACAACCTTCAAAAATCATTGATAGCTTCACAGGTAAAGAAAAACAAGTCCCAGGAAGGACAAGTGCCGGTACTTATTTTCATGTAAATGAAAATGCATTCATTGCCAAGATTGAACAGCGGATAATGGAAATAACGGATCATCCTGTTCTTCATGGGGAAGGTTTGCAAGTGTTACATTATCAAATTGGCGAAGAATATAAGCCACATTTTGATTATTTTCCTCCTAATAAGGTGGATGAAAATAAAGGGGGACAGAGGATCGGCACGATGCTCATGTACTTAAATGATGTAGAAACAGGTGGGGAAACGGTTTTTCCAAAGTTAGGATTAGCTGTTACTCCAAAAAAAGGATCAGCTGTTTATTTCCATTATGGGAATCATTTGGGTCAAGTGGATCGCATGTCCGTGCATAGCAGTATACCCGTAAAAGCAGGTGAGAAATGGGTTGCAACCAAATGGATTCGTCAAAATCAAATCTATGAAACCATGAAAATTTAATTATTCTGTCATCAGTTTTTTTTTTTTATAATTAACGAAATGAAATAATTTTTGTGATACAATGAAAAAATATGATTCATCCAAGGTATTCCAGTTAGTGGACATTTGACTGTTATAGCCCCATAAATTAATCGAAAGAAGGGAAGCTGTCTTTTTAAGGCATTGATTAAGCATGAAGATTATTAGAATCATTTTTCAAGTTGTACTTATTTTTATTATTTCTTTTGTAGGCGATTGGATCCATCGTCATTTACATATCCCGATTCCTGGTAATATTCTTGGATTTCTCATCTTACTCACGTGTTTGTCTTTTAAAATTATCCCAGCAAAATGGGTGGATGAAGGATCAGGCTTTATTTTGGCCTTCTTACCATTATTTTTTATTCCCGCAACGGTGGGAATCATGAATCATCCTTCCCTCCTTTCTTGGCAAGGTATAGCCCTTATTCTCATTGTGATCATCAGTTCGATTATTACGCTGATTGCAGCAGGAAGAACGAGTCAATTCCTTGAGAGAAGAGCGGTAAGACGAAAGGAGGAAATGGAGTGCAGCAAGCATTCTACGCAATTATAATAATTATTATAACTGTGTGTATTTACCTATTGATGAGAAAATTATATATGAAGTACCCTGCACCTTATTTAATGCCATTGTTGCCATCCACTATTCTCATTATTGTGGTTTTATTTTGCAGTCATTTTTCCTATCAAGACTATATGGTTGGTGGAAAGTATATTCAGTCATTTCTAGGTCCGGCAGTGGTTGCATTAGCATATCCATTATATAAACAGCGTCAAGTGTTACTATCTAATATTGTTCCTATTGTTAGCGGAGTAGTTGTCGGACTTGTAACCGCATTGATAAGTGGGTTTTTGTTTGCGATTGCCTTAGGAATCGAGCATAGATATATTCTTTCTTTAGTCCCAAAATCTTTGACAACTCCTGTAGCTATTCAGGTTTCATCCGGAATTGGCGGAGTTCCCTCTATGACGGTTGTTTTTGTTCTAATTGCTGGTTTTACGGGAACCATTCTAGGACCGGTGATTTTAAAATGGGCAAATATTCAGAGCTCGTTAGGGAGAGGAATAGCATTAGGAAGTGCTTCACATGCCTTTGGAACATCTAAGGCATTAGAATATGGGGAATTGACTGCTTCAATGAGCTCCGTTTCGATGACTTTGAGCGCATTACTCGGCTCAGTCGTGGGACCGCTTTTTGTTTGGCTGTTACATCTTTCATAAAGGAAAAAATCCAGCTCTGAAATTCAGATCTGGATTTTTAATATTATATAAAGGTTTGCGTTGAATTGTTTCGACTGAATTTATAGATTGCGATGAGATAGAAGACTAACGCAAAGGCTAAAAAATCATCATGTATAAATATAAACTACTAAAACTTGCTCCTTCCTGAAGCTTTTGCAATGTATCAAGGGTCCAATGCAGAGGAAGGCGATCTGCAACTTTTTGTAAAGCACTTGTCATGACCTCCGCCGGCAAATACTACATTTAGCCTATCAGGTGCAATTTAAGGAAACCATATATAAAAAATCTGGTAAAATAGTGAAAGGGTGCTTGATTCTATATAATTTTGTTTTTGGATAAAAATAGTACAAAAGTTCTTAAAAAAATTTAGAAAATTTATGAAATATATATTGACTTGTTCTTTATACAGAATTATGATTAGGGTGTAATCGATATTTGTTACTATTTTAGTAGGATCTATAGGAGGAATTTTGTGAAAAAGGAATAACTTCTATATTTTTTTATAAAAATTGTTCTTAATAAAGAATTTAGTGGTTGATAAAAATAAGAGTCATTAGTAGCTAAGTATTTTTTAGATGGCCTTCTTATTGTTTGCTTGTTCTTTATAAAGAACAAAAATGTTATTTAAAAAGGATTGCACACTGGTGATGTCTCTTTGCCGTTATCAAAGGAGGCACTCGATCATGCTGTGGGTTTTTATGACCTTAGACGCAAGTCGTCAAGAGTGTGATGTGAGGAGGGGTTAGATGCCCCATTTATTCATGAATATTAATAATTTAACGTGAAAAATCCTATTTTATTACTAATGAATGAAAAAATCATTGAAATATATAAGCAAAGGAGGGAGGCAGATGACTTATCATCAACGCATCTCATTATTTTTAATAATTGATACCATAATCGTGTTAACTTCAATCTATTTTAGCCGATTTTTAGTTGAGGCAAGTACAAATGTTGTAACTTTTCCTGTTGTTATAAGTAGTATAGCCATAATTATTAGCTATTATTTATTTTCATTTTATTTTCATTTATACAAAAAGGCATGGGAATATGCGAGCATTGGGGAAATGATTATCATTTTTAAAACCCTAACTGCAACGATTATTTCTGTTGCCATTATTCAGCAAATTGTGGTTGGTGAGGTATTTTATCGCTTACTAACGGTTACTTGGCTACTTCATATGCTGTTTATAGCAGGTTCAAGATATTTCTTTAGGATCATACGAGATCAGTTTTTATTTAAAAATAATAATAAAAAACGAACATTAATTATCGGTGCCGGATCGGCAGGTGTCATGGTTGCTAGACAATTGCTCAAAAGAAATGATTCCGAGCTACTTCCTTACGCTTTTATTGATGATAATCGAAGGAAGCAGAACTTAGAAATATTGGGGATTCCAGTTGTTGGGGGAACGAGAAAGATTGTTGAAGTAACCAAAAAGTTAAATATTAATCATATTATTATTGCGATTCCCTCTTTGAAAAAGAAAGAGATTAATCGTATTTTCCACGAGTGCGCCCAAACTAATATTAAAACACAAATTTTACCATTTTTAGAGGATTTAGTTTTAGGAAATGTCACTGTCAATAAGCTACGAGATGTGAAAGTAGAGGATTTACTAGGAAGAGAGCCAGTAGAGCTCGATAACGAAGGAATTAAGGGATACGTAAAAGACCAAATTATTATGGTGACTGGCGCAGGAGGATCGATTGGTTCCGAAATATGCCGGCAAATTTCTCAATTTAAACCGAAAAAACTCATTCTTTTAGGTCATGGTGAAAATAGTATTTACAATATTGAAATGGAATTAAGAGAAAGCCTTAAACATAGTGAAATTGTATTGTTAACAGAAATTGCTGATATACAGGACGCAGAGAAAATGATGTCCATTATGGATACATATCATCCAGATGTAATTTATCATGCAGCTGCTCACAAGCATGTCCCATTAATGGAAAGAAATCCAGAGGAAGCTTTGAAAAATAATGTGATTGGGACCATGAATGTAGCAAATGCTGCAATGAATGCAAATGTCAAGACCTTTGTTATGATATCAAGCGACAAGGCTGTTAACCCAACCAGTGTAATGGGGTCAACGAAAAGACTGGCGGAAATGGTTATTCAGCATTTGAACATGCAGTGCAGCACAAAATTTGTTGCGGTTCGCTTTGGGAATGTCTTAGGCAGCCGTGGAAGTGTTATTCCTTTATTTACGAAACAAATTGAGAAAGGAGGGCCAATTACAGTAACTCATCCCGAAATGATTCGTTATTTTATGACGATTCCAGAGGCCGCAAGACTTGTTATTCAAGCTGGCGCACTAGCACAGGGAGGAGAAATTTTTGTCTTGGATATGGGAGATCCCGTTAAAATTGTCGATCTTGCACAAAACTTAATCACACTTTCTGGAAATAATGTTGAAGACATCGGAATACAATTTATAGGAGCACGCCCTGGTGAGAAATTATATGAAGAGCTGTTAAATGAAGACGAAATCCATGAGCAGCAAATATTTCCTAATATTTATATTGGTAAGCAAAGAGAAGTGCATATGGAGGAAATTGAAAAAATGATCAAAAGCTTCACGAGGCTTGATAAAGAGGAATTGCGTACATGGATTCTTGATTTAGCTAACAACCGCATTGTCTCGTCTGCACTGATGAAAGTATCTAGCTAGAGAGGGGTTTAACCTATGAAAATTAGAAAAGCGATTATCCCTGCAGCTGGCCTGGGAACGAGATTCCTGCCCGCAACAAAAGCGATGCCTAAAGAGATGCTGCCAATCGTCGATAAACCCACAATTCAATATATCGTAGAAGAGGCTATTGAATCTGGAATAGAAGATATCATCATTGTTACTGGGAAAGGGAAAAGGGCGATTGAAGATCATTTTGATCATTCCTTTGAATTGGAACAAACACTTTTTGAAAAAGGAAAATTAGATCTGCTGGAAGAGGTTCAAAAATCCTCCAAAATGGTGGATATCCATTATATTCGCCAAAAAGAGCCAAAAGGGTTAGGGCATGCGATTTGGTGTGCACGGAAATTTATTGGAGATGAACCGTTTGCTGTTCTTTTAGGAGATGACATTGTTCGAGCGTCAAAACCATGTTTGAAGCAAATGATTGAGCAATATGAGAGCTATGAAGTATCCATAATTGGTGTAAAAAAAGTTCCTAATCATGAGGTTTCACGCTATGGCATCATCGATGGGGAATTTTTGAACAATCAGCTTTATCGCATTAATAGTTTAGTAGAAAAGCCAAAAAAGGAGGAGGCCCCTTCTAATCTTGCTATTATGGGACGATATATTCTTAATCCGGGGATTTTTGAAATTCTTGCTGATCTTAAGCCTGGAACAGGCGGTGAGATTCAACTGACTGATGCGATTGCTTTATTAAACCAATCTGAAGAGGTATTTGGATATGAGTTTGAAGGTGTCCGTTATGATGTCGGTGAAAAATTGGGTTTTATTCAAACAACGATTGAAATGGCTCTTGAAAGAGAGGACTTGAAAGGGGATATGCTTGCTTATCTTTATTCTATTCTCACAAGAGAGGCTGTTAAAACAGGAATTAATCGATATCCAAGTATATAAAATACTTGGATTTATTTTACACTTTAAAAAAGTAAAAATTGACACAGTGGTGAAGATCGACGTAGTGGACAATTTAAGGAGTATAAGGGTAACTATGCTTCTGTCTTTGTTTAAAGGCTTGCCAATTGGCGAGTTTTCTTTATTTATGAGGAGGGATATTTTGGCAGTTCTTGTAACGGGAGGTGCAGGATATATTGGAAGCCACACTTGTTTGGAATTACTTCAAGCTGGCTGTGACATTGTTGTGATTGATAACTTTATGAATAGCAGTGTTGAAGTGGTACATCGAATAAGAAAGTTGTCAGGCGAAAATTTTCAATTTTATAATATGAATTTATTGGATCGTGACCATCTTGAACAGATATTTCAAAAAAATAAAATTGAGGCGTGTATCCATTTTGCAGGAGTGAAGGCTGTAGGTGAGTCAGTCCGGTTTCCTCTTTTGTATTATAAACAAAATCTCTTTAGCACGATAAACCTTTGTAGGGTGATGCAAAAATATGGTGTTAAAAATTTAATTTTTAGTTCTTCAGCAACCGTTTATGGGTCGCCAGAAAAATCGCCAATCACTGAAGATCATGTTTTGCACGCTACGAATCCCTATGGAAGGACAAAGTGGATGATTGAAGAACTGCTAAAGGATCTTTCTTTGAGTGATCAGGACTGGAGCATAACTATATTGAGGTATTTTAATCCAATTGGGGCTCATGAGAGTGGCGAGATTGGCGAAGATCCGAAAGGAATGCCCAATAACCTAATGCCATTTGTGACAAGAGTGGCGGCAGGTGAATATCCAATGCTTGAGATATTTGGAGATCAGTATCCGACGAAGGATGGAACATGTATAAGAGATTATATCCATGTGGTGGATTTAGCATGTGGGCATCTGAAAGCACTAGAGAAAACAATCTCTGCAAGGGGGGTGGATATTTATAATCTTGGAACTGGACAAGGTTATAGTGTTCTCGAATTAGTAAACACCTTTGAAGCCGTAACAGGAATGGAAATTCCTTATCAGATTTCGAAGCCAAGAGCAGGAGATGTAGCCATATGCTATGCAGATGTAACAAAAGCAGAACGAGAACTTGGCTGGAGAGCAGTGAGAGGAATTGAAGAAATGTGCCGAGATTCTTGGAATTGGCAATCAAAAAACCCAATCGGATATTGTTCAGAAGTTAAAACGCTGTAAGAAATATGAAAAATGGATAGAGTCGGTGACTAAATTGACAAAAGAGCTCAATCTCAAAGAATTCAAAGATCTTTTACAATATGCCTTTAATCGAGGAAATGAAGAAGATATGAAGTTTTCTATTTTAATAGAAGAAATCAAGCAGCAATTGAATATGCTTAAACCAGGGAACAAATAGAAATCTACATATTAATACGACTCTTCCTTAAAAGAAGCTAGGGAGAAAAAGAGAGGCCATGAAAAGAATATTTGATTTAATCGTTTCTATATTGTTATTGATCGTATGCAGCCCATTAATGATTCTAATTGGGAGTTTAGTAGCATCGAAACTCGGGTCTCCTATCCTTTTTAAACAACTAAGACCTGGATTTCACGGTGCACCGTTTTATCTTTATAAATTTCGAACGATGACGGAGAGAAAGGATAAGAGCGGAGAACTGCTGCCTGATTATCAGCGATTACCCCCATTTGGAAGATTTTTACGAAAATATAGCTTAGACGAATTGCCACAACTAGTGAATGTCCTGAAGGGAGATTTAAGCCTTGTTGGTCCAAGACCATTATTGATGGAATATCTCCCACTTTATTCTGAAGAGCAAGCAAGAAGACATTTAGTCAAGCCAGGGATAACGGGATGGGCTCAGATAAATGGCAGAAATGCCATAAGCTGGGAGGAAAAATTTGCATTTGATGTTTGGTATGTTGATCATCAATCGATAAAGCTGGATTTGAAAATTTTGTGGTTAACCTTTATCAAGGTATTGGGATCAGAAAATGTTAACCAATCAGAAGATGTAACGATGGAGCTATTTACTGGTACGAAAGTGTTGGAGAATGAAAAGCATGGATAAAGTGAAACTTCCATCAGTGGGGGTTTTCATTCATCCCCCACTGATGGTTAGTTGAACTTATCGGACCTTTACGGACAGTTGATCTCCCACTTATCTTCTTCGTATTCTCAGAATCGTGAAGTGGGAGTCTTATTGTCCGTTAAGAGTGGGATAAAAATTTACATAGGATAAAGAGGTGATTGGATTAGTGGAAACAACGTTGAAGAAAAGAATTTTTCTTTCCTCTCCCCATATGAGTGGAAATGAAATGAAATATATTAATGACGCTTTCGCAACAAATTGGATTGCCCCATTAGGACCAAATGTTGAAGGATTTGAAAAAGAAATAGCAAATTTTGTTGGAGTCAAAGGAGCAGCTGCAGTGAGTTCAGGAACAGCTGCCATTCATTTGGCTCTTATTTTATTAAACGTTCAAAAAGGAGATACCGTTTTTTGTTCCAGCTTAACGTTTGTGGCAACAGCTAATCCGATTCTTTATCTTGGTGCAGAGCCCGTTTTCATTGATTCAGAACCGGAAAGCTGGAATATGTCACCCATCGCATTAGAAAAGGCGTTTCAACAGGCAGCAGCTCGCGGAAAACTTCCGAAAGCTGTTATCATCGTGAACCTCTATGGTCAAATAGCGAAAATGGATGAACTTCTACCTATTTGCGAGAAATATCAGGTTCCTGTTATCGAGGATGCAGCAGAATCACTCGGATCTACATATATGGGCAAGGCAAGTGGAACCTTTGGAACGTTTGGAATTTACTCCTTTAATGGTAACAAAATAATCACAACCTCAGGTGGAGGAATACTTGTCTCCAATCAACTGGATGCGTTAGAAAAAGCAAGATTTTTAGCCACCCAAGCAAGGGATCCTGCCATTCATTATCAGCATAGTGAGCCTGGATATAATTATCGCTTGAGTAATATATTAGCTGGGATTGGTCGAGGACAATTAGAGGTAATAGAGGAAAGAGTACAGGCAAGAAGAAGGATTTTCGAAATCTATCAACAAGAATTACAAGATGTGTCAGGAATTACATTTATGCCAGAGTTTCATGGAAGCTTTTCTAATCGTTGGTTAACCACTTTCACGATTAATGAAGAAATAATAGGAATGACTTCAAGAGAATTAATCGAGGCTTTAGTTAATGAAAATGTCGAAGCAAGACCTGTATGGAAACCATTGCACCTTCAACCTCTGTTCAAGGATGCAAAATATTTTACTCATTTTGATCAGCAAAGTGTTTCTGAAAATCTATTTTTATCAGGGGTTTGTTTGCCATCTGGATCAAATATGTCACTCGAAGATCAGCAGAGAGTCTTTGAATGCATCAAAAAAACGATAAAACTGTGATGTTATATGGGGGCAAATTTTATCCAAAAAGGATCGTGATCATTTAGTATCAGGAAAAAAAATAAAGAGGTATTCAAATGATAGGAAATAATATAGCTGAAATTCGTAAAAGAAGAGGCCTTTCCCTCTCACAGCTTTCTCGTTTGACTAATATTTCAAAATCCTATTTGAGTAATATTGAACGAAGTATTAATAATAATCCGTCTTTAGAGGTCATTCAAAAGATTGCTAAAGTATTGAAAGTTGACTTAATCACTTTATTAAAGACAGGAACTGAGAAGGATAGGCATCTATATATCGAAAAAGAGTGGTTTGATTTTGTTTTTGAATTAAAGCAATTAGGTCTAGATAAAGATCAAATCCAGCAGTACAAAATGTTAATCGAATTTATTAAGTGGCAAAAGGAAAATTCGCAGCAAGAAAGTCTTTCTAGAGAAGAACTTCAAGATTAACGGTATTTTTGGAAAAAGGAATGGAGGAAAAATGAAAAAATATTTTGTTCTTTTCATAAGTTTTTTCTGTGTAGTTGTCTTATATCTTGGACATCAACATTGGAAAAATAAGACAGTTTCAGCAAGGGTTGAAGGAGAAAAAATTTCTGAAATGTATTTAGAAAAGAATAATGGGGAGCGAATAAAACTAATAGAGAGTCTGAATTCAACAGCAATTAAAAAACAATCTCTGATTGATTTTCTGCGATACAAGTCCCTTACAGAAGATAAGGCAAGCATTGCAGTGTTAGGAAGTAATCTGACTGCCGGTACTGGGGCAAGCAACACGAACCTTGCATGGTCTCAGCTATTAAAAAGAAATCTACAATCAAAATATCAAGAATTAAAAGCAATTAAACTATTAAATTATGGATTTGAAGGATATTCAACAGATGATTTATTAAAGGGAAAGAAAATTGACGCATTAATTAAGGAACAGCCAGATTTAGTAATATTTGAAAATTCAATGCATAATAATTATTCCCAATCGATCACAATCCAAAAAAGTGTGAAGGATTTAACGGAAATCATGGATAAAGTTCAAAGAGAGCTCCCTAATGCGAAAATAATCATTATGTCTCCTAACCCTATTGCAAATAGCAAAAATAAAAATAGCTTAGGACTAGAATTTTCAGATTATATCAGGGCATCAGAGAATATCATTAATAAAAATAAATGGACATATATAAATTGTATAGAAGAAATCAATAAGAAAGTAAAAGCGGAAAATGTTCTATTGGTCGACATTTTAGCAAATGATTATCTTCATCCGAATGATAAAGGGCATTTTATCATTTCAGAAGTATTGACCAATTTCTTAGAAAAGAGTAGTTAAGTACAACGATTGATGGCAGTAATGTAGTAGATTTTTATAAAAGAGAATAATATCCACTACATGAAAGGGGAGGTTAATATGGAAGATACTTTTAGTTTAAGCGATATTTTCTTCATTTTTAAAAAGCGTTGGAAACTGATTTTATTACTTACATCTATTGCCATGATGGTTAGCGGTGTATTTTCATTCTATATTATGGCACCTGTATATCAATCATCAACGCAAATTCTTGTTAATCAAAAGAACTCTGAGAATCAAGTTGATATTACTCAATTAAGAAGCAATATCGATTTAATTAATACGTACAGTGTCATTATTAAAAGTCCGGCAATTTTAGAAAAAGTCATTCAAGAGTTAAATCTTCCATTAACGGTGGATCAGCTTAATCAGAAAATAGCTGTAAATAGTCAAGAAAATTCACAGATATTTTCAGTAACCGTTGAGGATAGCAATCCTGGTATGGCTGTCGAAATTGCCAATACTGTATCTGAAACATTTCAGAGAGATATTGAGGGGATCATGAGTGTAGACAATGTCAGCATCCTCGCGAAAGCTGAATTAAAGAAAAATATTGCACCTGTAAAACCCAATCCTATTTTAAATATTGGAATTGCCTTAGTGATTGGTGTTTTGGTGGGGATGGGATTATCTATCTTATTAGATTACTTGGATAATACACTAAAGAACGGAGACGATGTTGACAAATATATTGGGCTACCTGTTTTAGGCTCTATCCAAAATATAGCAAATCTGAAGGGTAAAAAAAATTCAGCCATCCAAAATGTAGGAGTTGAATCATTTGAGGTTTAAAAGAAGAGATCGGATGAAAAAAGGAGTGCATTTAATTGCACACAGTCATCCTAAGTTAGCTGTGACAGAGCAGTATCGATTAATAAGGACCAATATCTTATTTTCTTCCGTCGATAAAGCAATTCAATCCCTGATTGTCACATCTCCGGATTCCTCTGAAGGAAAATCGACAACGGCAGCTAATCTTGCGATTGTTCTTGCGCAACAAGGGAAAAAGGTTTTACTGGTCGATGCGGATTTACGGAAACCAACGGTGCATTTTACTTTTAATACAAGCAATATCTATGGACTAACAAATGTTTTAACGAAAGAAGTAAACTCTTGGGAGGCGATTACTAAGACTTATATTCCTAATTTAGACATATTAACGAGTGGCCCCCTTCCACCAAATCCATCCGAATTATTAAATTCAGAAGCAATGGAATTATGGATAAAGGAGATGAATGAGCAATTTGATTATGTTGTCTATGATACTCCACCTGTCCTAGCAGTAACGGATCCACAAATTTTAGCAAATAAATGTGATGGTGTTGTCCTCGTTATAGCAAGCGGAAAAACCCGTATTGATAAGACTTTAAAAGCAAAGGAATTATTAGAAAAGGCAAAATCACATCTTCTAGGAGTAGTTGTCAATGGGGTGGATACCGGAGTTAGTGAATACTACTAGTAATATGTTTTATTTTTGAAAAAAGGGGGGAAAAGCTTGATCGATATCCATTGTCATATTCTCCCTAGTATAGATGATGGTCCCAGAGACTTTGCATCAGTTATTGAAATGGCTAACCAAGCAGTAGCTATAGGAGTGACAGATTTATTCGCAACCCCTCATCATTTAAATGGCAGATATGAAAATACAAAGCAGGAAATTTTAGAAGGAGTGCGTGTACTCAATCAAATCCTGCAAAATGAAAGTATTCCATTAAATGTTCATGGAGGGCAGGAATTAAGGCTTCATCGAGAAATCTTTCAATCTCTTAATGAGAATGAGATTTTAACACTTGATAATCAAGGAAAATATTTATTATTGGAACTGCCTACTCAAGAAGTTCCTAGCTATACTCTTGATATTGTCTATGAATTGCTATTAAAAGGGATTATCCCCATTATTGCTCATCCAGAAAGAAATGCGATGTTTCAGGAGGATCCAGAACTTCTATTTGAATTAGTTCAAGAAGGAGCTTTAACTCAACTGACATCAAGCAGCATCCTCGGGCATTTTGGTAAAAAAGCAAAAAGCTTTTCATTTAAAATAATTGAACATCATTTGGTACATTTTGTGGCAACGGATGCTCATAATCTTGATTCGAGGAATTTCAACCTTCACAAGGCATATGAAATAATTAAAACTAAATTTGGAATCAAGACTAATTTTTATTTTATAGAAAATGCAAAGCAGCTAATGAACGGAAAAAAAATCCTAATTGAAGAACCAGCAAGGATAAGAAGTAGAATTCTCTCATTCTTTGAAAGTACATTTAGATATTAGTCATAAATATAATGATTGAAGTCTCGCAAGCAGGTGAAAAGGTTGAATCTACTATTTTTAACATTGGGGAATATGGATAATGTCCATGAAAGAGGAATATATTCTGATCTTGTACGTGAAATTGCAAGGAGAGGGATTCAAATATATGTGGTATATCCTGGTGAACGAAGAACAAGCTTAAAAACAGAATTTACTGATATAGGAAATATACATCTTTTGAAGGTTAAAACTGGGAATATTACGAAAACAAATTTGATTGAAAAAGGGATTTCAACTTTAATGATTGAAAGACAATACCTAAAGGCTGCTAAAAAATTTTTTTCAAACCTATCCTTTGATCTAGTCTTATACTCCACTCCCCCGATTACTTTTTCAGCAATTGTTCAATATTATAAAAAACAAGGGAGTAAAAGCTATTTAATGTTAAAAGATATTTTTCCTCAAAATGCAGTGGATATAAATATGATAAAACCAAACGGAATGATATGGAGGTATTTCAGGGAGAAGGAGAAGAAACTATATAAAGTATCCGATACGATTGGTTGTATGTCAAAGGGAAATATGAATTATCTATTAAACCATAATTCATTTATTAATCGTGAAAAGGTAGAAATTTTCCCCAATGCCATTGAACCAGTTGAAATGAAGAATGATGAAATGATAGATGCAGGGGTATTAGAAAAATATGAAATTCCACAGGATTCCATATTATTTATTTACGGAGGAAATTTAGGAAAACCACAAGGGATTGATTTTTTATTACAAGTTGCTGACCATTTTCATCAAGTTGAAAATGGTTTTTTGTTGATTGTTGGGTCAGGAACAGAATATGACAGAATTAAGGACCATTTGAAAACATTTCATCATAAAAATGTGCGTTTAATCCACTCCCTGCCTAAAAAAGAATATAATTTCTTATTGAAAAAAGCGGAAGTAGGTTTAATTTTTTTAGACCCTCGCTTTACAATTCCAAACATCCCATCTAGATTAACGGCCTATATGGAACACTCTCTTCCCGTTCTTGCAGCTACTGATAAAAATACTGATTTAAAAACAATATTAGCCGATTCAAAAAGTGGATTTTGGTCGGAAAGTGGAGACTTAGAATCCTTTATTGAACACGCTAGAATTTTTGCTAATAATTCAAATCTTAGAAATGAAATGGGAAAAAATGGACGGAATTATTTAGAAGAGTATTATGACATAAAAAAGACAATCCAAATACTTTTGAAGCACTGTTAAAGGGGATGTTAGAACTTGTTTAAGGATAAAACCTTATTAATAACGGGAGGAACAGGATCATTTGGGAACGCTGTGATGGAAAGATTCCTTCATACAGAAGTAAAAGAAATTCGAATCTTTTCACGTGATGAAAAAAAGCAGGATGATATGCGGAAAAAATATAAACATGAAAAGCTAAAGTTTTATATTGGCGATGTCCGAGATTTAGCCAGTGTTAAAAATGCTATGCATGGAGTGGATTATATTTTTCATGCGGCGGCGCTTAAGCAAGTACCCTCTTGTGAGTTTTTTCCACTGGAAGCAGTTAAAACGAATATTTTTGGAACCGATAATGTTTTAACAGCAGCCATTTCCTACGGTGTCAATAAGGTGATTTGTTTATCAACCGATAAAGCCGCTTACCCCATCAACGCCATGGGGATCTCAAAGGCCATGATGGAAAAAGTTTTTGTGGCGAAATCGAAAACCATCCCACAGGAACATACACTAATTTGTGGAACGCGGTATGGAAATGTGATGGCATCACGAGGTTCCGTTATTCCACTGTTTGTCGAACAAATTAAAAAAGGCATGCCGATAACCATTACAGATCCAAAGATGACAAGATTCCTCATGAGCCTTGAAGAGGCAGTGGAACTTGTCATTTTTGCGTTTCAGCATGCTGAAGCAGGAGATATTATGGTGCAAAAGGCGCCATCTTGTTACATTGGTGATTTAGCACAAGCTCTTTTGGAGTTATTTAATGCAACGAATGATATTCAAACAATTGGTACACGCCATGGGGAAAAATTATATGAAACGTTGCTCACTCGGGAAGAATACTTAGTTGCAGAAGATTTAGGAGGTTTTTTTCGAGTCCCTGCAGATAACAGAGATTTAAATTATGATAAGTATTTTGAAAAAGGCGACAAGAAATTATCGACGGAAGAGTATAACTCGCATAATACTCAAATTTTAACGATTGATGAGATTAAGGAGAAATTAATGGAATTAGATTATATTCAAAAAGAGCTTATGGCGATGAAGGTGACGACATTATGAAAATACTCGTAACAGGTGCAGGAGGATTTGTTGGTAAAAATTTGATTGCAGAATTGAAAAATAAAGGATATACAACTATTTTTGAAGTGTTTAAGGATACCCCCTTCCCTTTATTAAGTCAATATACAAAAGAATGCGATTTTGTTTTTCATTTAGCAGGAGTGAATCGTCCGAAAGAGGAATCCGAATTTAACCATGGAAATTATGGTTTTACGTTTCAATTATTGGAATTGCTGCGCATGCACGAGAATAAGGCTCCGATTTTATTTACATCCTCCATCCAAGCGAATCAAGATAATTCCTATGGACGAAGTAAAAGAGCTTGTGAAAAATTATTATTTTTCCATCAAAAGGGGAGGGGTGCGAAAGTATTCGTATATCAATTACCCAACTTATTTGGAAAATGGTGCAAGCCAAATTATAACAGCGTTGTGGCAACCTTTTGCTATCAAATAGCAAGAAACCAAGAAATTGAGATTCATCATAGAGGTACGGAGCTAACTCTCTGCTATATCGATGACGTATTGGAAGAATTTATGCATGCATTGGAAGGACATGAAACTAGAGAAGGCGATTATTGTCTCGTACCTGAAAGCTATCAAGTAACCCTTGGGGAATTAGCCGATAAGCTTTACTTATTTAAAAAGAATCGGGAATCCTTAGTCATGCCTTCTTTGGAGAATAAATTAGATCGCGCATTGTATAGCACGTATTTGTCTTATTTAGAGGAAAATAATTTTTCATATAAATTAGAGAAAAATGTCGATCAACGCGGCTGGTTGGCAGAATTTATTAAGTCGCAGAGCATGGGGCAAATTTTTATCTCCAAAACAAAACCCGGTGTGACGAGAGGCAACCATTGGCACCACACGAAGGTCGAGAAATTTCTGGTTATTCAGGGAGAAGCAACAATTCGGTTTCGAAAAATTGATTGTGATCATGTAATAGAGTACAAGGTGAATGGGGAAATACCTGAAGTCGTCGACATCCCCGTTGGCTATACTCATTCCATTGAAAACACCGGGAAAGAAGATGTCATCACTTTGTTCTGGGCTTGTGAAATCTTTAATCCAGAAAAACCAGATACTTATTTTGTGGAGGTTTAGGAATCGTGGGAAAAATGAAGGTCATGACCATCGTTGGCACACGGCCGGAGATTATTCGCTTATCTGAGGTCATCAAGGCTTGTGATCAATACTTTAATCATATATTAGTACACACAGGGCAGAACTGGGATTTCCGGTTGAATGATATCTTTTTTGAAGAGCTTGAAATCCGACAACCGGATCATTTTCTCGGCGTTGTCGGGGAGAATCTTGGGGAAACGATGGGAAATATCATCGCTGCTTCTTATAAAATTTTAAAGCATGAAAACCCAGACGCCTTATTAATTTTAGGGGATACCAATAGCTGTTTAAGTGCGATTGCAGCTAAACGATTAAAAATTCCAATTTTTCATATGGAAGCTGGAAATCGCTGCTTTGATCTCAATGTTCCGGAAGAGATAAATAGAAAAATAGTCGATCATGTTTCGGATATTAATCTTCCTTATACGGAACATAGCCGGCGATATTTAATATCGGAGGGAATTCAGAAGGAACATATATTTGTAACAGGTTCTCCAATGAAAGAAGTCTTGGGTAAAAATATGGAACGGATTCAAAGCAGTACAGTTTTAAAAGAGTTAACCTTAAACCCTAGAAAATATTTTCTTGTTTCTGCCCATCGCGAAGAAAATATTGATAACAAAGAAAATTTTCACTCCTTAATGAACGCCATTAATCAAATGGCTGAAACATACCAGCTTCCAGTCATCTACTCTACTCATCCACGAAGTTGGAAAAAGATTGAAGAACGCGGATTTGTTTTTCATCCATTGGTTCGCCAGCTGAAGCCATTTGGATTTTTTGATTATAACCATTTGCAGTTAAATGCTTTTGCCGTTCTTTCTGATAGTGGCACACTTTCGGAGGAATCAGCGATACTTGGCTTTCCAGGTGTGCTGATTCGGACGTCGACAGAACGACCAGAAGTGTTGGATAAAGGCACTGTTATTATCGGAGGTATTTCAGAAAAGGAAATGTTGCAGGCTGTTGAATTAAGTAACGCAATGCGAGAACGGCATGAAAGAATAAGTCTTGCCAATGATTATGTAGATGAAAATGTATCTGTAAAGGTTGTGAAGATTATCCAGAGCTTCACAGGAATTGTGAATCAGCAAATCTGGAGGAAAAGGGATCACTTTGTCTAATAGTCTTAACTCTTAATGAAAGGACTTCTGTATGAAACTTGCCTTGCTTTGTCCGTCTAATATGCTATTCATGCCCTATGTTAGTAATTATATTAATATATTAAAAAGCTACCAGATTCCCTTTATTATTATCAATTGGGATCGATTTCAAATGGAGAAAGAAGAAACTGATTTCACCTATCGTGATAAAAAAATTGGGCATCAGAGAAATATGTATGATTACTATCAATTTAAAGCATTTATCATTCGAAAAATGAAGAACGAGCACATCGATAAAGTGCTTGTTTTTAGTTTGCAGCTAGGTTTTTTTTTACAAAGCTTTTTATTAAAAAATTTTAAAGAAAATTATGTGCTGGATGTTCGAGATCACAATAAAATCATTACTTATTTTCATATGAAAAAATTAATCAAGCATTCGGCATTTACGGTCCTTTCATCACCGAGGTTTAAAGATTTCCTACCGAATGAGAAGAAATATATCTTAAATCATAATATTAATCTAGACAGCTTTCCTTCATTCAAGGAACGAAAAGTTACTTTCAAAAATAAGCTGCGAATTTCCTACATTGGTGCTTTAAGGGACCTTAATTCAAGCATTTTATTTATCGAGACGTTAAGGGATCATCCAAAGTATGAGCTAGCATTTCATGGGGAAGGAGCTATAAATCAAGATTTAAAGGCTTTCTTTGAAAAGGAACAGATTAATAATGTTCTGCTTACAGGGAGATTCACAAAAAATGAAGAGAAATCGTTGTACGTGAATAGTCATTTTATTAATCTCATACAAACAAGTGTTGCTATTAATGAACAATTATTGCTACCAAATCGTCTTTACCTTGCTGCCCTTTATAAAAAACCAGTGATTTCACTTGATGGTAGCTACCTTTCGGAAATTGTTCAGGAATTTCATCTTGGATTAGTGGTGCACTCATTGGAGGAATTGGAGGAAAAATTAGAAACCTACATCGTGCATTTTAATGAAGAAGAATATGAAAGAGGCCTCAATGCTTTTTTTGAAAAAGTGCAAGAAGATAATAAAGTATTTATGAATCAGGTGCTTGATTTTTGCAAGAAAGATCTTAGAATGACACGATTTTCATAATGAAAAAAACTTATGTTTAAAGGAAGGTAAGGATGAATATTTTTTACGTTTCAACTGTATGCTCGACAAGGAAATTTTCTCAAATATATTGTGAAAGTAAGCTTAAACCACAGCAGCAGGCGCAAAAATTTCATCATTTATTTATTAAGGGATTAGCGTCTCTAAAAAATTCTGTGTATGCCATGACTGTGCTGCCGATTAATCGAAAAAGCATGAACAAAATGTGGATACAAAGAGAGCACGAACATCAAGAAGAAGTTGATTACGATTATTTGCCCATACTTAATTTTCCAATACTCCGTCATGTACTTATTTTTTTGATTGGATTTATGACTGTCCTTTTCTGGAGCCATAAAAAAAGAAATGAACCAAAAGTCCTTATTTGTGATGTTTTAAACGCGACTACATCTATTTCGGCTTTGCTTGCATCAAAGTTATTTAGTGTCCAAAGCATAGCAATTATTACAGATCTACCAGGGCTTATGCACAATGATGATGAAAAAAAGAAATCAGGAATAAAAAGATGGATTACTTACTTTTATATCAAAATTAGCTATTTTTTTCTGCACAGATATGACGGTTATGTTTTGTTGACAGAGCAAATGAATGAACGAGTAAATCCTAAAAATAAGCCATTTATCATCATAGAAGGAATGGTAGATGCCGGCATGAAGGATGTTCCAAATAAAGTCGAAGATAAATATGAAGAGAAGATAATTATCTATGCAGGGGCATTATTTGAGAAATATGGTGTTAAAAAGCTGATCGAATCATTTATGAAAACGAACATTAGGGAGGCAAGGCTTTGGATATATGGATCTGGTGAGCTGGAAGAAGAAATGGAACATTATGAAAAAAAAGATCAACGTATCCGCTACTTCGGAGTTGTACCGAACGAAGAAGTGGTGAAGGAGGAAATGAAGGCTACCCTTCTCGTTAATCCACGTCCGACTGAGGAGGAATTCACAAAATACTCATTTCCATCAAAAAATATGGAATATATGGTCTCTGGCACACCAGTTTTAACTACAAAACTGCCAGGCATGAAGTCGGAGTATTTTGATTATCTTTATCTGTTTGAAAATGAAGATGAAGTGGGAATCGCTCAAACTTTAGAGGAAGTACTACTGCAAGATCAAAGTAATTTATTTCAAATTGGTGAAAATGCGAAGAAATTTGTTTTAAGGGAGAAGAGCAATATTGAGATGGCTAAAAAATTCATGGCATCGCTTTTGGGATAATGATTGTCCATTCTTGATTTTTATGATGAGTGAGGAATATTAATGATCTATGAGAAAAAAATGAACGTTGATTGGAAATTGCTCCATCCATACACATTAAAGGATAATAAGAAGGAAATGTATTATCTTAATTACTTCAATAATTGGGTGGCCGTTTTCATATGTCTATGGTTTGCATGGCCCTTTATGAACTATCGGTTAGGCCTCTTACCACTCATATTTGTACTGGCTGCTTGGTTCTTCACGACAGATATGAAATGGGTATTTAAGCGATTATCATTCGATTTAGTTTTTATTGTGATTTGGTTTCTTTCATTTTTGCCCTATATTTTTACGGGGAAATTTTATTTTGGAAACTTAAATCCTATTTATGCTTTGATTTGTTTTTCCTTATTTTTTGTAGGAATATTTGTTAATCACTATTACATGTTCTTTAAACAAAACGGAAGGGCATTACGAAATATTGCTTTGTTTACAATTTTATTTTTTATTATCGCTTCCGTACAATCATACTTGGGACTAAGACAATATCCGCTTGCGGCACGTGTACTAGCAACGGGAAGTGACCCACTTATGCAAACTTATGTGTCACTAGGAATTGGTGGCTTTGGGTTTGTTTATAGTGCGGTATTTGTTAATATCGCATTACTTTATTTTATTATCACAAGGGATTCCAAGATTCGTTTGTTTTATCGGTTCCTTGCACTTTTTGCCTATATTATTATCACGATGATGTTGATTTCTGCTTCCTATGCAACTTCTTTACTTTTTTTATTTATCGGGACTTTATTGGTATTTTTTATCAGAGGGAAGAAAAGCCTCATCTTCTGTATATTATTTGCAATCATTATGATTCTTCTTATCCCAAAAGAAATGATTGGCTATTTATTAATCGATGTAGCTAATCTTTTTAAGGAAAATGGTGTTATTAACTCAAAATTTATGGATCTGGCAAAAGGCTTTGTGACAGATTCATTTGGCTCACAAACAAATGGTAGGGGGCAATTGTACCTGGAGTCATTAGATACATTCTTTCATAATCCCCTATTCGGTATTTATGGACCTTTTGGGGATTCCTTCAATGCAAAAGTTGGTGGACATTCTGGTTGGCTTGATTTATTGGCATATTATGGATTGTTTGGATCGCTCCCGTTATTTGCAGCGATCTTTTTTCTTTTTAGAAAACAATTAAAATTTTATGCTAATCATCCATATACTTCCTTTATTTTAACAGCCCAGATCTTATTTGTTATCTTTGGTTTTATCAATCCATTTTTGTATGTATACCAGATTGGATTTGTTTTATTTACCGTCATTCCTGCACTACCTTATTTATCCAATGCTTTCTTAAAAAATGGAGAAGAAAGGAATACATAAATGAATATCTTGTGGATTACGAATGTTCCATTACCTGAAGCAAGCAAGTTAATGAATGATGAGCCTGTTCCATTTGGAGGCTGGTTAATAAATGCTGCTGCAGGATTACAAAATGATCAAAATCTAAAAATGAGTATAGCATTTCCTAGAAATGGATTTGAAGAAGTCCAGATGATAAAGGGTGAAAAAATTAGATATTATCCTTTTCCATATTTAACTACTAAAAATATAATTCAGAATAAGCATCATTTAATTAAGATAATAGAACATACTAAACCTGATATTGTTCATATTTTTGGGACTGAATTTTATCATACATCAGTAATTGTTGATATATGTAACACTAAAAATATAAATGTCGTCATTTCACTTCAAGGTTTAGTAACATTTATCGCTAAACATTACATGAATGGAATTCCAGAAAAAATACAAAATCATTTTACATTAAGAGATCTACTTAGATTGGATAATATCAAAATGCAGCAAAAAAAGTTTTTTAAAAGAGGTAAATATGAAATTGAAGCAATTCGAAATGTGAATCATGTGATTGGGCGAACCACATGGGATAGGGCATGTACATCAATTTTCAATCAAGTCGCAAAATATTATCATTGTAATGAAACATTAAGAAATACATTTTATAACCATTATTGGAATATCAATGAATGTGAAAAGTATTCCATTTTTTTAAGTCAAGGCTCCTATCCAATAAAAGGTTTCCATTATATGGTTGAAGCAATGTCTATGATAGTTAGTGAATTTCCAGAATCTAAACTTTATGTAGGTGGAACTGATATCACAATAGCAAAAACTCTTAAGGACAAAGCAAGGCTATCGGCATATGGTAAATATATCAAGGCGCAAATAAAAAAGAATAATCTACAAAATCATATTATTTTCACTGGAGTTATGGATGAGAGAAAGATGTGTGACCAGTACTTAAAATCCCATGTTTTTGTATGCCCTTCTACAATCGAGAACAGTCCAAACTCTCTTGGTGAAGCAATGATGCTAGGTTTACCTATTGTTGCATCAAACGTAGGAGGTATATCAGACTTATTGACACACAAAAATGAGGGATATTTATATCAATCAGATGCACCATACATGTTGGCTTATTATATATGCGAAATCTTTAGAAACGAAGAAATTGCCCTGAAATTTTCTGAAAAGGCAAGACAAAAAGCAAAGATGACTCATGATAAAGAACAAAACCATAAAAGACTACTAGATATATATAAGGTCATAATTGAAGAAGGCAATATTTATAAAAAAGGGGAATTCTATGAATCCATTAGTTAGCATTAACTGTGCAACTTATAATCATGAAAACTTCATTAGGGATGCGATAGAAGGCTTTTTAATGCAGAAAACAAATTTTGACTTTGAAATCCTCATTGGCGAAGATTGCAGTACTGATAATACAAGAACAATTGTTGAAAAATATGCCAATCAATACCCTGGGAAAATTAGGGTAATTACTTCGGAACATAATGTAGGTGCAATAGAGAATTTTTTAAGGTTGCACCAAAATTCAAGGGGTAAATATATCGCAATTTGTGAAGGTGATGATTACTGGATTGATCAATTTAAATTACAGAAACAAGTGGACTATATGGAAAGCCATCCGGAGTGTACGTTTTGTTTTCATAATGGGAAAGTTGTTGATGCAAATAAAAATCAAACCCGTAGCTCTGTTATCCCATGGATGAAAAATAATGAGGAGTTCTACTATAAAATGGATATAAAATATTCTGCTGGAGAATTAGCATTGCTTGGTTATATTCCTACAGCTTCATATTTATATCCTAAGAGAATTTTAGAAAATCCACCCAACTGGAGTTTTAAATCAGTTGTAGGAGACAATGTGATAAAGCTAATTGCGTCCAGTCATGGATATGCATATTACATTGATGAAAAAATGTGTGCCTACAGATTCGGTGTTGAAGGGTCAGCCACAACAAATTGGGAAAAGGAAAATAATACCATTGAGAAAAAAATTGAACATTATAACGGATTTATTAATTTATACAATAACTTCAATGACTATTCAGAAAATAAATATAAAGATGAAATTGATCGTGTAAAAATGATATTTGAATTTCAAATATTTCTGGTAAGGGGGGATTGGAAAATAATAAGAGAGAAGAAGTATAGTGAAATATTTTATGAAATGAGCATAGAAGGGAAAATAAAAACGTTCATGAGATGTTTTTTTCCAAATGTATATTCGAAGATGTCATATCTAAAGAGTAAATTGATTTTGTAACTGAATCAATTTCAAAAATCTGAGCCTTACAGACACAATGCTTTCAAATATTAAAAAAAGGAGTACCTCCCCATAATTTCGAAATGAGTAGTTACCACAACAAACTCAGAGACTGGTTCGAAAGCTTGGAAAAACATCTTTAAAGGTCGTACCGCCGTGGAACGAGTGAATGCTTATCTTAAGCTATACTTCCAATTAGACAATGTACGTTATCGGACAGGAAAACGCGACAAAGTTCATTTTGACCTGGTGACCTTAGTTTATAATGCTTCGAAATTAGCTGCTGATTGCATTAATGCTGCATTAAATAGTCAAAAACAAGCTGCATAATTTTTTTTTTATGAATAGAGCAAAATTCTGCTTTTCTGTGTTTCTTTAAAGTAAGGAATTATGAAATTGATTCATGTAAAGTAAATATAAATACAGAGGGAGATTGTACATGGTTGTAGAGTCTAAGATCATTCAAAAATATCAAAATATATTAAATGAAAAAGGGTTAGATTTTATTTTACTTGACCAAAGTAATACAAGTTTAAATCGCTTAGTAGCAATATTTGAAAAAATCGACTCAGTTTTTCTTACACCACAACAGGCAGGAATAGACTTAGTCACTTATTCTATAAAATTAATAAATAATGCCTTAAATTTTGTAATAATTGAGAATGAAAATGATATAGGTCTTATTTCCCTTTATGCCAATGATTCTATTAATAAAATTTGTTTTATCAATGCAATTGGGATACTACCGTCTTATCAAGGGAAAAACATCGGCAGCTTAATATCAGAATTTAATATCGAGTTTGCAAGAGAAATGAATTTTGATTACCTTAAATCTCACATTGCTAAAAATAATTATATCTCTAAAAAATTAGCAGCCAAATTTAATATGAAAGTTGAACGCGATATGAATCCTACCACGTATCTTATGGTCAAAGATTTAAGGGAAGATTAATTTAATACAGAAATCACAAATTATATGATTTCTTTTTTTAGGGTAATTTTAATAAGTATTAAAATTTATAGTTGTAGGTGGTCACTTTATGAAGGGCATTATTTTGGCAGGCGGCAGCGGAACAAGACTGTATCCAATTACTCAAGCCATATCAAAACAATTATTACCAATTTATGATAAGCCTATGATTTATTATCCATTATCTGTTCTTATGCTAGCAGGGATAAGAGATATTTTAATCATTTCGACACCCAAAGATGTTCCGCTATTTAGAGATTTACTTGGTATGGGAGAGAGATGGGGAATTCAACTTCAATATGCAATTCAGGAGCATCCGCGTGGTTTAGCGGATGCTTTTATTATTGGTGAGGAATTTATCGGTGATAATACAGTTTGTCTTGTTTTAGG
The DNA here is from genome assembly GCF_042263505.1 of Cytobacillus sp. Hz8. Classification (NCBI taxonomy): domain Bacteria; kingdom Bacillati; phylum Bacillota; class Bacilli; order Caryophanales; family Bacillaceae; genus Cytobacillus; species Cytobacillus sp. Hz8. The sequence goes on from NZ_JBHKFI010000005.1 coordinate 34,698, forward strand.
AGACAATATTTTTTATGGTGCAGGCTTTCGGCCATTGTTGGAAAAAGCAGCAGGTATAAAAGATGGAGCGGTAGTTTTTGGATATCAAGTGAAGGATCCTCATCGATTTGGTGTTGTTGAAATTGATGAAGAATTTAATGCACTTTCCATTGAAGAAAAACCCACTCAACCGAAGTCACCATATGCTGTGACAGGTTTATATTTTTATGATAATGAGGTCATAGAGATTGCGAAACGGGTAAAGCCATCGGGTCGGGGAGAATTAGAAATTACAGATATTAATCAAGAATATTTAAGAAGAAAGAAATTGAAAGTAGGGATTCTTGGCCGTGGTTTTGCCTGGTTAGATACTGGTACATTTACGAGCTTTTTAGAGGCGGGTCAATTTGTTGAAACCATTGAAAGACGTCAAGGCTATAAGATTGCTTGCTTAGAAGAAATTAGTCTGCGAAATCATTGGATTTCTTCGGAAGATGTCTTGTCGCAAGCGATTCATTACAAAAATGATTATGGGACATATTTATATAATTTAGTCCATGGGAGGTATATCGATGATACCAGTTACGCAGCCATTTCTTCCTCAGATAGATGAATATCAAAGACTCATTTCAAAAATATGGAATGAAAAATGGTTAACAAATCATGGACCATTTGTACAGGAGTTAGAACAGAAGCTTCAGGATTATTTACAAGTTCGCTCCCTTTTCTTTGTCAGTAATGGAACGATTGCTCTACAATTGGCGATTAAAGCTCTCCAGATAAAGAAACAAATAATTACAACACCTTTTTCATTCATTGCCACAGTTACTTCAATTTTATGGGAAAATTGTGAGCCGGTGTTTGTCGATATCGATCCTGAGACGCTTTGTATCGATCCTCAAAAAATTGAAGACGCAATTACAGAGGACACTTCGGCTATTTTAGCAACTCATGTATATGGAATTCCATGTGAAGTTGAAAAAATTGATGCAATCGCCAAAAAACATCATTTAAAAGTTATATATGATGCTGCACATGCATTTGGTGTGAAATACAAAGGTAAATCGCTATTAAATTATGGAGATATTTCTACTTTAAGTTTTCATGCAACCAAGCTTTTTCACACAGTGGAAGGTGGTGCAGTTATCAATAATGGAGGAGAGATAGGGGATCAAATAATCAATCGAATCAGGAATTTTGGTATAGAAGGGGAAGATTATGATTATGTCGGCATAAATGCGAAAAATTCAGAGTTTCATGCGGCCATGGGGTTATGTAATTTAAAATACGTTGAGGATATTATTCAAAGAAGAAAAGTTATCACGGAAATATACGATATGTTCCTTAAGGATCGATATAAAAGACCTTATATTGGAAGTGAAGTTACATATAATTATTGCTACTATCCAATCATCTTTGATTCAGAGGAAGTTTTATTGAAGGTGAAGGAAAATCTTGAGAACCATCAGATTTTGGCAAGGAGATATTTTAAACCATCCTTAAATCAATTGCCATATATAAAGAAAAGATTCTCATGTCCAATAGCGGAAGAGGTTTCAAAAAAAGTTTTATGTTTGCCATTATTTAGTGAGCTGAATCGAAATGATGCTGAAAGAATTGCGACGTTAGTTTCAGAAAAATCAATTAAAACTTATTAATAAGGATTTTCAATTATATTGTGAAAGTAAAGTGGAGGGAGAAAATGAATCTACTGATTACAGGGGGAGCCGGTTTTATCGGATCTAATTTTGTTTCTTACCTTTTAAAAAAAGATCAAAGTATTCAAATTATTAATCTCGATAAATTAACGTATGCAGGGGATCTTGATCATTTAAAAGAAGTTTGGACACATTCAAGGCATTTGTTTTTGGAGGGAGATATTTGTGATATGGAGCTTTTGGAAAATATATTTCACCAATATCAAATTGAAGGAGTCATTCATTTTGCTGCTGAATCACATGTAGATAATTCAATTCATCATCCAATCACATTTGTTGAAACCAATGTTCTTGGAACATTTACTTTGCTAGAGGTCGCTCGAAAATATTGGATGAACGGGGTTAAAAGTTATAAGCCTGGTTTTGAGAATGCTCGTTTTCATCATGTCTCGACTGATGAAGTATATGGCACATTAGAAAAAGAAGGATTTTTCACTGAAATTTCCTCCTATGCGCCAAATAGCCCTTATTCCGCCAGTAAAGCAGCTTCAGACATGTTTGTACGAAGCTATTTTCACACTTATGGTTTAAATGTTGTTACAACTAATTGTTCAAATAACTATGGACCGAGGCAACATCAGGAAAAACTAATACCCACAATTATTAGAAGGGCACTATTATTAGAGAAAATTCCCATTTACGGAAATGGGCAAAATATTCGAGATTGGTTATATGTTCTCGATCATTGTCGAGCAATAGAGAAAGTCTTCTTTGAAGGAAAATCCGGAGAAGCTTATGTAATTGGTGGGCATAATGAAAAAACAAATCTTGAAATTGCTCAAATCATCTGTGACATACTGGATAAGGTCATGCCAATTACAGTCAATCATAAAAGGATTACAAGCTATCACCAGTTGATTGAGTTCGTTCATGATCGTCCTGGACATGATTATCGATATGCCATTGATGACTCAAAGTTACGTAATGAATTGGGTTTCCAAAATAAATATGGGTTTGAACAAGGAATTGAAAAAACGATTTTAGATTATATTGAAAAATATAAGCAAATGCTTCTTTAATGAAGTACTTTATAAGAAAAATTGAAATGAAATAAGGTGAGGGTTATTACCATGCAAAATGAGGAATCACTAAAACAGAAAACAATGAAAGGTTTATTTTGGAGTTTTAGTGATTTATTTGCGAATCAGGGAATTCAATTTATCATTCAAATTATTCTTGCAAGGGTATTGCTACCTGAACATTTTGGATTAATCGGGATGATTACGGTCTTTATTTCAATCTCTAATTTAATTATTGATAGTGGAGTATCTCAAGCCTTGATTCGTGAGCAAAATACGACACAGGCTGAATATTCCACTGTTTTTTATTTTAACTTATTTATGGCACTTATAATGTATGGTTTTCTTTTTTTGCTTGCCCCAGCCATCAGTTCATTTTTTCATGAATCAAAATTGACTTTAATCTTAAGAGTGTTGTCGATAGGAATCATCATTAATTCATTTGGAATAATTCAAAAAGCTCAAATGATTAAAAAGATTGATTTCAAAACACAAACAAAGATCAGTTTTATCTCAGGGATTGTCTCAGGCATAATTGGGACTATTTTTGCTCTTTTGGGGTTCGGGGTGTGGAGTCTCATCGTAAAAACAATTTCCATGCAAGTAATTCAATCTGGACTTTTGTGGAAGTTTGTTGGATGGATTCCTTCCTTGGTTTTTAAAATGGAATCTTTTCGTCGATTATTTGGATTTGGTGTAAAAATTATGCTAGCAGGATTATTATCGACCATATATTCTAATATTTATTATGTTATAATTGGCCGCTATTTTGCTGCTACGCAGCTTGGATATTTTACCAATGCTTCAAAGCTCAATGATGTTGCATCTCAATCCATTACATCCGCACTACAGAGTGTGACTTATCCAGTCTTAAGTAAAATTCAAAAAGAAGAAGAAAAACTCAAATTTGGTTTTAAAAAAATTATTAAGACCTCAACATATATTCACTTTCCAATAATGATGGGTTTGGCAACAATAGCAGAACCACTAATCCATTTATTATTCGGTGAAAAATGGATGCCGATGGTGATTTATTTTCAGCTCTTATGTTTAGCAGGGATGTTATATCCATTGAATGCAATCAATCTAAATATACTCCAGGTAAAGGGAAAATCAGATTTATTTCTTCTCATAAGTATTGTGAAAAAGGTTTTAGTAACAATCATGATAATATTGACCATTTGGTTAAAGCTGGGCGTGATAGGCTTAGTAAGCTTAACCATTATTGATTCTTATTCCTCTTTTTGGATCAATAGTTTTTTTTCAGGTAGAGAAATTTCTTATTCTTCGTTTGAACAAGTGAAAGATATTTCGATAACATTTTTGATGACTATTATTATGGGGGCAACTGTATATGTTTGTGGGGCTTTTCTTCCAGATCATGATTTAATGAAAATTATCATACAAATTTTCATGGAGTTGGTTATTTATATTAGCATGAGCAAATGGGTTAAGGTTCAAGAATTGAAAGAAATTTTACAAATAATGGGACCGTTATTAAAAAGGGAGAAAATTAAAAATGTGAAATTAACTGGTAGGGGATAGCTAATCAAAAATGACTGTGTTGTGGGGAGTAGGAGATGCATTTATTACGAAAATCATTGAATATCGTATTAAAACAGGGTTTTAAAGCGCTATTCATCCATATGAATATTTGGTTAAAAAGGAAAAAATTCATTCAATATTTAGTCCAGAAGGAATGGACACAAGCTTCCGTTCTTGGAGAAAAATTAGTCAATCTTATTCCTGAACGGATAGAAAATTATCTATATTTGGCCCTGTGTTATAAAAATCTAAGAAAAAACGAATTGGCCACATCTACTTTATTTCAAGGGTTACGATACATTACTAATCCGGAAATCCTTATTAAAGTAATAGAGGATAAATTTCCTGCAATGGAGGTTATTCAGTCAAAGTATATTTATATGGGGGGAGAACAAAATCTAGGATGTTTTGAACACACTCTTACCAACAATGGAGAGATAAGAAAATACTTAACGAAAATTACAACTCAGTCCAGTATTGAGCTTGAAAGGGCATTTTATTTGAAGATATATAAGCATTTTAAAAATGTTAGATTCATAACCCCTAAAATTATTAATATTTCAGAACGAAAAACAGAGAACCTAGCACTTCTCACAATGGAAAAAGTCGATGGTATCGTACCTAACCTTAATGGAAAAATTTTAAAAGAAGCCATTAATGCCAGTAAACTAATTAATACTGTTTATTATTGTGAGATTATAGATTTGATACCTCAACCTGATTTCAATAAAGAATTTCAATTGATCAATAAAAATTATCCAAACCATCCGATTTTTGCCTTATATTCTTTTATTTCTATTCATAAAAAACAAACGAATCAAAGGCTTTTTCAGTTAATTTATAAAAGAATGAGAGAATTAAAATATACGGCTAAAACTTATGAGTTAATTAAGAAACTAGAAATGCTCGTTTTTGATTGGGAATTATATAACCAAATAAATCCAATAGTTGACTACACATTGCAGCATGGCGACTTTGATAGTCACAATATGATTTGGAACGTCCAGATGGAGAAATTGTATATCATCGATTGGGGAAATATGTATGTAGGACCTAAATGGATAGATTTAGCTGGTTTATTTGGACAATTAAAGCTTCCTTTTCATGAAATTGATAAATTATTCTTAAATATTGAAGATGAAACGACAAAAATAAATCCAATTGAGAAAATATTTTTTTTATATCCCTTAATCGTCACGTGGATAATTGTATTTACTCGAAATGAATTGGAGGAGAACCTAGATTACTATCTCCGCCCAGCAATTGAAGAGTTTGAAAGTCTTACTTTAAAAGTAAACAATGTGAGATTTGTCTTACATGGATGATATTAGCAATGAAGTGTAATAGAATGGGGAGCGTTGATGGAAAAGAAATCTAAGGAAACACATTCTTTTTTTAAAAGTGTGGTTGTTTTTATTATCTGTATCGGAATGATATTAACATTTGTCTGGGTGAGTTTGTTGCAGTTTCACATGCCTGAAGTTGTATCGAAAGAAGAGAAGAAAAATGATTTTTCCGCCGAAAGAGCCATGGAATATGTAAAACAAATAGCTGAAAAACCCCATCCGGTTGGTTCAAAGGGGCATGACGAGGTAAAGGATTACATTTTTTCAGCTTTAGAAAATATAGGTGTATCCCCAAAAATACAAAAAGAAGAAGGGGAATTTTATGCATGGGGTGGACCATATAAGGGAAAGATCGAAAATATTGTGGCTAAAATCCCAGGTGTTGATTCTTCAAAGGCCATTATGCTTACAGCGCACTATGATTCTGAAGGGGAAAGTCTAGGTGCTTCTGATGATGGTTCAGGAGTAGCTGCCATTATCGAAACTGTGCGTATTATAAAACAAGAAAAGAAATTAAAAAATGATCTCATTATTTTAATTTCTGATGGGGAAGAAAAAGGGTTATTAGGGGCTCAGCAATTTGTTCAAAAGTATCCTTGGGCAAAGGATGTTGGTTTAGTTTTAAATTTTGAAGCACGCGGGAATAGCGGGCCTTCTGTTCTATTTGAAACAAATGAAGGGAATGAAAGAGTGATTTCTGAATTTGCAAAATCGGCCCCAAACCCTGTTGCACATTCTTTCTTATATAGTCTATATAAAATTATGCCGCATGATACAGATTTAACTGTATATAAGAAGTCAGGCATGTACGGGATGAATTTTGGATTTTTTGAAGGATTAAATAGTTATCATACGGCTGAAGATACAGTTGAAAATTTAAGCTTGGAAAGTCTTCAACATCAAGGAGATTATATGCTCCATTTGGTGAAGCATTTAGGCAGTATGGAATTGGTAGCTAAAGAGGATAACGATAAAATATTTTTCAATATTCTTGGACATAAAATCATTACATACTCTGACAGTCTAGTAATTCCTTTTCTACTTTTAGCGATTATGTTATTTGGATTGACATGTATGCATGGATATAAAAAGAAAAAACTTTCAGTAACTGGTACTAGTGTAGGTTTTCTAATTTTTTTAGGAGTTGCAGGCATGTCCTACTTTTTGGGGGATGGAATATGGAATCTGCTCTCAATTGTTTCTTCAGGCAGCCTTTGGTCATATGAAACAAACTTAAAAATAAGTAATCCAATGTTTGTGGGGCTGATTTTTTTACTAATAGCTTTAATTTCATTAATTTATTCTCTAATTTCAAAAAAAATCAATGCTTACAATTTATCGATGGGAGCCTTTGTTTGTTGGTTAATTATTGCGGTTATCTCCAGTATTTGGTTAAAAGAAACGAGCTACATTTTTGTTTGGCCTCTGATTTTTGGTTTAGTGGGTCTTAATATATCAATGAGAATGAAAAAAGAGCAAATGATATGGAGACATGTGATTGAAACAATCTTTTCCATGCCTGCCATTCTAATTGCGGTACCTGCAATTTTTCTTATATACGTCTTAATAACAATGAGTGAATTAAAAATATTATTGGTTTCCGTTTCTCTGGTGGGAGCCTATTTGATTCCAATTTTTTGTTCATTAAAGCTTAAATTCAAACCAGTACTCCCTGGTATTTTATTTGTCATAGGGTTATGTCTACTTTTTAGTATTAAACTACTTAACTAGTTTTACCAAAGGCTAAGCACAAAAAGTTTCTGTGAGGGGGATATGAATGAATGCTGCAATAAAAACGGCCTATATCTTACAAATCCATAAAAATCCACATCAAGTTAATCAGTTTATTAAACAACTAATTTCCACAGAACAAGCAGATATTTTTGTTCATATTGATAAAAATAATGATGTTAATGTAAAGGATGCCATCATAAAGGATCCTCATGTGTATGTCCTGAAGCAAAGTATTAGTTGTGAATGGGGAGATATCAGTCAAATTGATACTACCTTACTTTTATTAAGAGAAGTAATTGCCACGAAACATTCCTATGATTTTGTTTGTTTAAGAAGTGGTCAAGATCTATTGGTAAAGGAAGGATTTATGGATTTTTTGAGGAAAAATACCCAACATATATATATGACGATAAATAAAATGGAAAAGAAACATTTGGATTCTATGCTTATCAATTGGCCGAAAATCACAAGAGGACGATATGATTCTATTCATCCCATTCGTGTTTATCGAACCATCATCCGAGGATTATTTCGTTTGGGAATTCGTGTTTCTCCCAATGTGAATCAGTGGCCTAAGAATTTTTCATTTTACACAGGTTCACAATGGTTTACGATTCCGTTTGAAGTAGCTAAATATATTATTCAGTTTATAGATGACAATAGCTGGTTTTATCAGTTTTTTAAGAATACATTAGTTCCAGATCAGTGGTTTTTTCAAACACTTATCATGAATTCTCCATATTACAAGAATGTAGTTAATAATAATTTAATGTATTTAGATTGGGGAGATACGATAAGTACAAGAAATTCGCCAAAGATTATTACCATGAGGGACGTTGAAAAAGTAGAAAAATCTAATCAGTATTTTGCGAGAAAATTTGATGAAAAAATCGATCCTAATCCGGTTTATTATTTTACATCGAAAGTTAAGTTTGGTCGCGAAGAAGAACAAGTTATAAATTATAGAATGAGGCATTAGAACTTTTAATAAAAGAGATCTGATGTCTTTTTATTTGGAGGTTAAGGAATGAAAGAAATTAGCAATCAAAGTATCAATCATTTATATATTCTGGGAGAAAAACATAATTGGGATGGATATTTAAAACATTTTGGAAAGGTTGATATCTATTACACAAAGGAATATGTTCAATTGTTTGCACAAGTGGAGGGAGGTGTACCTGAAGCGATCTATTTTGAAAATGATGCCGGAAAAGTTTTTTACCCTTACATAAAAAGGAAAATTGATGTGAAAGAAGGATATTATGATATCATTTCTCCTTATGGGTATGGTGGTCCAATAATTGAAGGAAATAAACGGGTGATTGAAGTTTTTTATCTTCAATTTAAACAGTATTGTTTGGACAATTACATCATCACAGAGACCGTTCGCTTTCATCCGCTGTTAAATAATGTGGAATATATGAGGAAACTAATGTCTGTTGATTATGTTCGAAAAACAACTGCCATAGATTTGACCCAATCTCTAGATGATATCAGAAAAAAATATAGATCAAATACAAGAAGAAATATTCGTAAAGCTAGGAGGGATGGGGTAGAGGTTTATCGTTCAACAAGAAAAGAAGATGTAGAAATCTTTATTGAACTATATGAAGAAACCATGAATCGAAATCATGCATTGGATTTTTATTATTTTGATCAATCTTATTTTGACAGGCAAATGGAAGAGACCCAGTACAGTAAGCCCTATTTTATATTTGCAAAATATAAAGAAGAAATCATCGCAGGTGTTTTGTTAATCATTGGAAAAGAATTTGCCCATTACCATTTAGGTGCATCGAAGACGGCATATTTGCATTTAAGACCGAATAATTTGTTATTTGATGCGATGGTTGAATTCTCGAAATCATTCGGTGTGCAAGCCCTTCATTTAGGTGGAGGATATGGAGATAACGATAGTCTTTTTAAATTTAAATCATCCTTTACTAATAACAATCATTATGATTATTTTCTTGGAAAAAATGTCGTGAATGAAGAAGTTTATAGGGAACTGATAAAGATAACAACAAATGATGACACTGCTTCAGGAAGCAACTTTTTTCCCATTTATCGAAGAAAGAAATTTTTGTCCAAAAATATAAGGTAATGCTTAATATGGAGGGAATTATGTACGAAGTTATTTCATACCATGAAAAGAAAAAATGGGAAGAAAAGCTTAAACAATTGAACAAGAAAGATGTCTTTTATCACCATGGGTATTCGGATTTATGTCATGGGTTAGGAGATGGAGACCCATATTTATTTTTCTATGAAGATAAAAAAAATAAGAAAAGTCTATGTTATGTCTTTATCAAAAGAAGGATTGAGGTACGCCAAAATTCCAGTAATCCTCATTTGACTAATGAATTTTATGATATTACAACTCCATCCTATGGCTACGGGGGACCTTTATACGATGAATTAGATGAAGAATTTCTTACAGGATTTAGATTTAAATTTGAAGAATACTGCCTAAAAGAAAATATTGTATGTGAATTCATAAAGTTTCATCCTCTCCTTCAAAATCAAAGAGATTTAGAAAATTTCATGGATATTTGTTTTGACAGAGAAATGATTTATATGGATTTAACCAAAAGTGAAGAGGAGATTTTTAATGTAATTCATAAAAATCATAAACGGAATATAAAGAAGGCTCAAAAAAATCAATTGGAATTTTTAGTTTTTCAAAGGGAAAAAGCTATAAATCAAATCACGCTTTTTTATACGCTATATAAAGAAACAATGGATAAGTTAAGCGCATCTCAATATTCTTATTTTTCTACTGAATATTTATATCAATTGTTTGAAGGATTTCGGGATCATTCTTTAATCGGTGCAGTTTACGATCAAGGGCAAATGATTTCTGCAGCTTTATGCTTATATGATGGTGGAAATTTGTATTACCATCTTGGCTGCTCTAAAAAAGAATTCCTAAATTTAGGAGGAAATCCGTATCTTTTTCACCGACTAGCTTTATGGGGAAAAGAAAAAGGCTTGAAGAAATTTCATTTAGGTGGTGGTCATAGCGCCTTACACAATGGGGGAGTAGAAGGAAGAGACTCACTATTTCAATTTAAAAACCGTTTTCACCCTGATGGAATTCTAGATTTTTATATTGGGAGAAAAATACATATCCCTGATAAATATAAAAAATTAGTAATCCAATGGGAAGAATACTATGGTGAAAAGGCGGAAGAAGCATTCTTTCCCGCATATCGAAGTCATCCAAAAAATGATAAAAAAAGACTAGAAACAAAGTAAGGGGAATGGGCATTGAATTTAATGGATTAACATGCGAGTATTTTTCATTAAAATCAGAAAGGTTTGTGCAAAATGCAAAGTCAAATTAGACGTTTTAGCTTAGGAGTTCTACCAATCTTTTATATAGGATTGATTTGGCTGCAATCCAGTCACTTTGATCCATCATCAATTGATCATTATGCGGATGTGATAGATAGAAAGATCCTTATTTTTATCGGAACTCTTTTTGAACTAACCCATCTTATTGAATTTGGCCTCCTTTATCTCTTTATTCTTATGGCCTTTCGAGCTTTTGGAATTTTAAATCATAGAAATAATCAATTAGCGGTTTTCATCGCCTTTTTTTATGGGATTTTGGATGAAATCCACCAAATCTTTGTGCCATTTCGCTCTCTCTCAGTCCTTGACCTAGGGAAAGATTTTATCGGAATATGGGTTGTATGGTTTATAATCCACAAAACGAGAATAAGACTCCAGCCAAAAGAAAAGCCTGTTCCTAAGTAGGAATTGGAACAGACTTATAACCCCTTCCCTTTTAATATGGGGTATAATCCACGTTAGGAGTATATTTATTTGTACTGCTCCATAATAAAAACTCATCGACTCCTTGCGAATGTAAAGCACGGATTTGATCCTCAACTTCCTTCTTTCCATATATTTTATAATTTCCCTTTCCAAGCCAAGTAGCGGTAAAATCTTGAATCCATGGGCGGGTGATAGGTTGATGCCTTAACTTGCCTAACCTATATTTTTCCACTTTGGCATAGGCTTGAACCGTTCGGAATGGTTCCAAATCAGGTTTTCGAATTCCTTTCAGACCAGTCCAATGGCTTGGATAAATCATGGCGGAGATGGCATCGACATTGGCTGCAATTTCTGAAAAATTTTGTCCAATGCCATGTGCTTCTGGTATTACTGTGACGATTCCAAAAGTTGCTACTGAAAAATTTACGTGATAAGGCTGAAGTCTTTGCCGAGCATACCTAACAAATTCAGTAATGGCGGTTACTCGATTGCGTGCTATGTTGCGATTAAATGATAGTTCTTTGTAGGTAAGGGTATGTTCAAACTTTTCAAATTGTTCGGGAAATCGAACATAGTCAAAGTGAATTTCTTTAAAACCTAATTTTGCTGCTTCGATTGCCATGCCTATATTATAATCCCAAACCTCTTTTAAAAATGGATTGGTGAAGGAATCCCCCCGTGCGTTTTTCCAAACTCCATGTGAAGTTCTAAAGGCCCAGTTAGGATGGGCTTTTGCTAAGATACGATCTTTAAAAACAACAATTCTTGCAATTGGATAAATGTGATTTGATTCTAATGAATTCATAAGTGCTTTCGGATTTTTTATATACGGGTGACTAGCCTGATAATAGGGTGAATTTTTGGAAGGGGTAAAGGTCAGATGTCCATCATCATCCTTGATATCAATGACCATCGCATTCAGTTCTGTTTTTTTTACTAAAGAGAGATAATGATTAAATTGCGGCTTTTTCGTATTAGGTGCATTGACATAGATTCCTTTAATCGGTTCGTAATTGGGAATGTGATTTGTAACTGCTAGAATGTTTTCTGTTGGAAAAAAGCTGAATAAAAGGATTAGAAGTAGGAATATCTTATGCATCACTCATTCTCCTTACTTTTTTACTAATAGCGTTTACCTTGCTACATAGATTATTCTTTTTTACTTTAATTTATGGATTGGGAGAGAAGGAAAAAGAATAGTTGTTTCTTTCTTAAGAATGGGTATTATGGAGGGCCGAAGCTTGTCAACAAACATATATTAATGTAGGAAAAAGATTTACAAAATACTATTTTTGAGAAGTCCTATCTAAGATTTAATCATTTAATATGGGAGTGAAATGGAATGGCGAGTACAGAAGATGCCATTAATATTATCTCTTATCAGCATTTAGTCACAAATAATAATTGGACGAATGCAATAAGACAAGCTATTTTAGACTCACCTTGGGGTGGTATGATTATCTTTCCAGAAGGAACTTATAATCATGATGGAATCGTAATCACAAAACCTTTAAATATCAGAGGGAGAGGAAAATACTCAACAATTTTAAAAAATACCTCAACCAATCCTGCTATTACGATTAATTCAAATGTTGAGAGAGGGACGATTCGTGATATTGCCATTTTTGGAAATGGCACAGGTCCGTATGGAGCAAACGCAACTAGTGGGAAAGGGATTGTTTTTAATAATAATAGCGTATGTTGGAATCTTGATAATATTTGGATGAGAAGTCATGGGGATTGGTTTATTTATGCAGATGGGAATGGTCATGTGAATAATATTAATCTTACTAATTCTGAATTAGAATGGGGAAAAAAGGGGGCAATCCATTTAATTCAAATTAATCCAAGTAACCAGATCAATGTAATCAATATTGAAAATTGTAATTTCTCATATTTTATGGAAAATGGGTTAGAATTATGGGGACAATCCATCACTGTCCAAAACTGTGCAATTCAAGCATGTAAGAAATATGGGATCTCAATAGATGGAAGCATTTCTCCTTTAGGACAAGGACATGCTCAGGCAGTTCGAATTGATAATAATTATTTTGAGCTCTGTAATAATGGATTTCTCTTTTTAAAAGCAATCGTTAACCCATTTCCTAGGTATATATTTGGTGTGTCTGTTACGAATTGCTATGGTGTATATACACCGATCCCTGGAGATAACGTTAATGCAAGCAATGTTTCCATTGTGGAGGTCCAAGCTCCCCAATTCTATTCCTATAGCAATTTACAAGTTTCTGGATTCACCTATGATAGTAATGTCTTTAGTTCAGGCATTTCGATTAAGGCAATATTAAATGCCAATGATGTTTTAAGCTATGATAGTAAAATTCAAAGGGGGAATACTACTTCTCCGAGTGTGATTTCTCTATTTAAAGGATTGGGGAGAGCAAGAGTAATAGATGGCTTATCAGAAAAGTATGTTATTAAAGGAATTTCAAACTGTGTGACAAATCAATATACTTTGGAAAAATCCTCGAATATTACAGCTAATACTGATTTAGTATTTGATTTAAGGAATTATTCGATGGGAAATGTGGTAAGCATTGAAATTCCAATTGATACAGATTGTACAAATTATACCGTTGAGTTGATTAAGAAATATCGCAGTGCTGGATCTATGGGACTATATACAGAATATGTAGTGTCTAGGTATAAAAATTTATCCGGTTCCCGGACGATAAGTGATGAATTTGGAGGTGCTATTAGTCTTTTAGAGGATTATTATGTAGTAATACGGATTACATTTAATGCGGGAAATACAAAAACAAAATTTTATGTTGGGAATCCTGTTTTCCAATTTTTTAATTAAAGCCCCTGAAACAGAAATGAATGAAAAGATACTATTTCTGTAAATCATAATGGGGATGATAGATATTTAAAGCCAACATAGGAAAAGTCTTTTCTTATGTTGGCTTTAAATATAGAGGTATGATTATTTCTTGGATGTCAAACACTATAAACAGCATATACCCTTATACATAGAGGTCACAAAAGAATAATTATTTGGCCCCACTGGAAAGGAGAAAAAACTTACATATGATGAAGTTACAAAAATGGCAATTGCCACTTCAAACACTAAGCCTAGTAGTAGGCTTTATGATTTGGGTTATTATTTCATCATTGATGCCAAGAATCAAGGAGGATATTTCTTTAACAGCAAATGAGGTCGCTTTGGTGACGGCAGTACCGGTTATTTTAGGTTCTGTCATGAGGATTTTTATAGGGTTTTGGACCAATCGGTTTGGTGCGCGGATGTTATTTTTTATAAGTTTTCTCATATTAATATTTCCTATTTTTTATATTAGTGTTGCCGATTCTTTGCTGGATTTGATTATTGGAGGCTTCGTCCTTGGAATGGGGGGAGCTGTGTTTTCGATTGGGGTGACATCACTTCCCAAATACTTTCCTAAGGAGCGTCATGGATTTGTCAATGGAATTTATGGAGCAGGAAATATTGGGACAGCGATTACCTCCTTTTCTGCACCTGTGTTAGCGAATCATTTTGGATGGCAAAATACGGTGCGGTTGTTTTTAATTCCGGTTATTTTATTTGCTATTTTTAATTTTATTTTCGGTGATCGTAAAGAAACAAGGATTCATAAACCTTTGACTGAACAAATTAGAAGCGTATATAAAAATGAGAAGCTCTGGTTTTTAAGCTTGTTTTACTTTATAACGTTTGGGTCGTTTGTGGCATTTACGGTTTATCTTCCAAATTTTTTAGTCACCAATTTTCATCTTACGTCAGTTGATGCGGGTCTTAGAACGGCAGGTTTTATTACGTTAGCGACCTTACTTCGACCGATTGGAGGCTATTTAGGGGATAAATTCAATCCGTTTATCATTCTCCTGTTTGTATTTGGCGGTTTAACCTTTTCCGGTGTTCTCTTGTCATTTTCACCTACAATAACTATATATACGATTGGTTGTTTAACGGTTGCTTTTTGTGCAGGAATTGGAAATGGGACTATATTTAAACTCGTTCCTTATTATTTTTCCAAGCAGGCAGGGATTGTGAACGGGATTGTCTCGGCGATGGGGGGATTAGGAGGATTTTTTCCGCCTCTTGTTCTCTCATTTGTTTTTAACATTACAGGCAATTATGCGATTGGCTTCATGTCTCTTGCCATGTTTGCCCTTGCGAGTTTAGTGATTGTCGTTTGGATGTATTATTTAGAAAGATTGAGCTTGGAAACGAAAATTATGGAGAATATTGGTCAAGGAATGATGGTAACCGACACAAAAGGATTCATACAAAAGGTTAATCATGCATTTACAAGAGTAACGGGCTATCAAGCTGAAGAGGTAATCGGAAAGGATCCAAGTATTTTACAATCGGCTAGGCATGATGCAAGCTTTTATCAAGGAATGTGGGAATCCATTAAGAGTCAAGGCTATTGGCAAGGAGAAATTTGGAATAAACGTAAAAATGGAGAGATATACGCAGAATTTTTAACGATTAATGAAATCAAAAATGATGTGGGGGATGTTAAATATTATTTAGGTATATTTAATGATTTATCAGAGGTAAAAAAATAGAAAAGCTATGGGGAAACCCTTAGCCTTTTTTGTTTAAAAAGGAAAAGTTTATTGAGCCTAATAATGGACAGGCTGATACTAGTAAATTGTTAGGAGGAATTATGAAATGTCAGGTCCAAGCTTAAAAAAACAAGATGCGCATACATCTATACATGAAGCTGCTTTAAATGAAGCAAAGGATTTAAACCAATTATTTAAAACATGTTTGGAAAAGGATGAAATGGATCGTGCTATGCAAGTGGCAGAAATAATATTAGAACATTGGGAATCTAGGACGTTAAAGCATGCGGAAGCAGAAGAAGAAGGACTTTATCAAGAGATGGTTTCTGAGAAACCAAAGCTTGAGAAAACCGTTCACCAGTTGACACGTGATCATGATCTTATGAGGAGGATTGTGAGTCAAGTCAAGGAAAGCTTTGAAAAGAAAAAAGCTGACTATGAAGTGCTGTCTTTAATGGAAGCTTTAATTATCATTGATGAAATACATAATGAAGATGAAATGAATAAACTTTTAGCGAATAACGAAAGCTAAGTGGGAAAAATTAGGACGAAATGGAAATAGATGTTTGAATGAAGGGTGAAATGGGAATGGAAGAAAGATTATTGCGCTTTGCATCTCCAACATTGTATCAAAAAATGATTGAAGCTTTTTCAACCTACCACCTTCATCCATACGATGTGTATGGAACATTAACAAAAAAAGGGGATGTTATGGTGGTTACCCTAAGATTTTCAGCTGATTATACTCAGGAAGAAACCATCTTTCTTCAGGAAAGTCAGTTGACTTATCCGGATGAAGCAGTGGAGCAGTTTTTTTTAAAGGTTGCAGAGAAATGTAAATCCCTACTTGTGACGGATTATTTTAATATGACTAAAGGATGAAGGAGTTGTTAGTGCGCTTGTTTTCATTTGAAGCTGATGCGATGTTGGTTGATGACAGAGAGGATTTAATTGCTGTATTACAAATGCGATTTTCCAATATTCCTGGAGAAGTGGTTCAGAGAATATATGAAATAGATGATTTGAATGCGTTGCAACGATTAATTCTAGTAGCCGCAAATGCTCCTGATTGGCAGGTTTTTATGGAGGAATTAGGGGCTTTCAAAGGCTCATACCGCCTAGTTGGAGAGAGCTTTAATCCAATAGTCGATCTTTGGAAAGGAAGGATTAGTATCAATGGAGAAGAAGAAAAATAATTTACTACACTCTCTCAAACATCTCGTTCGTGGTGAGCGTATTAACGATGGCTGGACAGAGGAAAATCCACGTCCGCGTGACTGGGAGTCCATCTATCGAAATCGTTGGGGACATGACAAAATTGTTCGCTCCACTCATGGTGTCAATTGTACGGGCTCTTGTAGCTGGAAGATTCATGTAAAGGATGGAATTATCACCTGGGAAACGCAACAAACCGATTATCCTTCAACAGGAGATGATTTTCCAGAATACGAACCGCGGGGCTGCCCGCGTGGAGCAAGCTTTTCTTGGTATACATATAGTCCAACAAGAGTGAAATATCCCTATGTTCGCGGTGACTTATATGCACTGTGGAAAGAAGAATTGCATCTAGAAGCTAATCCCGTTCAAGCATGGGAAAATATTGTAACCGATGTGAAAAAACGGGAACGTTATGTATCAGCTCGCGGAAAAGGCGGCTTTGTGAGAGGTTCCTGGAAAGACGTGTGTCAAATGATTGCCGCAGCATCGATTTATACGATTAAAAAATATGGTCCTGATCGCGTGGTGGGCTTTAGTCCTATTCCGGCGATGTCAATGGTAAGTTACTGTGGGGGAGCTAGATTCTTGTCCTTAATCGGCGGAACCATTTTAAGCTTTTATGATTGGTATGCCGATCTTCCGCCGGCCTCTCCTCAAGTTTGGGGGGATCAGACGGATGTGCCTGAGAGCGGAGACTGGTATAATACCAAGTATTTTATCATTTGGGGGACGAATATCCCGCAAACAAGGACCCCTGATGCTCATTTTATGGTGGAATCTAGGTATAACGGGACAAAGGTAGTGGGGGTAAGCCCGGACTATGCGGAATATGAAAAATTTGCCGATATGTGGCTACCGGCAAAAGCAGGAACGGATGGCGCACTGGCAATGGCGATGACACATGTGATTTTAAAAGAGTTTTATGTGGATAAAGAAACCCCTTATTTTTCTGATTATGCCAAGCAATATACCGATCTCCCGTTTTTAGTCGTATTGAATAAGAAAAATGACACTTATCGATCTGATTGTTTTCTTCGTGCTTCTGATATTTCCAATGAACATCAACTTGGTGAATGGAAAACAGTGGTGTGGGATGAGCAGGCAAAAAAATTGACCGTTCCGAATGGCAGTCAAGGGTTCCGGTGGGATAATGAAAACAGGTGGAACTTAGATTTAACGGCGATGGATGGGACACCTATTCAGCCCAAACTCAGTTTGATAGATGAGTCAGATGAAATTGTGATGGTCGAGTTCCCTTACTTTGGAGAACAAGATGGCGGGAAAATAATTCGAGGGGTTCCAGTAAAAAAAATCAAGGATCAATCGGGTAATGAAAGGCTCATTACGACGGTTTTTGATTTGTTATTAGCACATACTGGGGTTGGCAGAGGACTCGAAGGGGATTATCCAACTGACTATAACGATACAAAATTACCGTATACTCCTGCCTGGCAGGAAAGTATTACAGGTGTAAAAAAGGAACATGTTATTCAGGTAGCATGGGAATTTGCTGAAAATGCTGCACAAACTAAAGGAAAATCCATGATTGCAATGGGTGGAGGGACGAACCATTGGTATCATAGCGATCAAATCTACAGGTCTATTTTAAATCTAGTGTTATTAACAGGATCACAAGGGGTGAATGGAGGCGGATGGGCCCATTATGTTGGTCAGGAGAAAGTCCGACCATTAGAAGGATTCTCACAAATTGCCTTTGCAAATGATTGGGTAAAGGCACCAAGATTGATGAATGGAACTTCGTTTTTTTATTTTGCAACTGAGCAGTTTCGTTATGAATATGAGAAAAACGAACAGGAAACAGAATGGGGAAGTCAGTATTCAAACATGCATCCTGCTGATTTTAATGCTCTTTCTGCACGATTAGGATGGCTACCAAGCTTCCCTCAATTCTCACAAAACTCTTTAGATGTAATGAGGAAAGCACGCGAGGGGAAAGAGGATGACCAAGCAGTCATTAAGGATATTGCGAAACAGCTAACAGAGGGGAAAATAGAGTTTTCCATTGAAAACCCAAATGATCCAAGAAATTTTCCACGCGTCTTTTTTAATTGGCGTTCGAATCTATTAGGGGATAGCGGAAAAGGTCACGAATATTTTGTGAAGCATTTAATTGGAGCAAAAGATTCTCTTCTAACCGATAATGAAAGCTCATGGCAACCGGAGAATGTTCAGATCACGGAGAAACCACCTGAAGGAAAAACCGACTTATTTGTGAGTATGGATTTTCGTATGACGAGCTCTGGACTATTCTCTGATATTATCTTGCCAGCTGCAACATGGTATGAAAAATATGATATAAGTAGCACGGATTTACATCCATTTGTCCATCCATTTAATGCAGCTATCAGTCCTCCTTGGGAAACTAGAAGCGACTGGGATGCTTTCCGGGAAATCGCAAAGTGTTTCTCAGAACTTGCTAGGGATTATTTACCGGCTCAGGAAGATGCTGTGATGTCTCCGCTTGCCCATGACACCATTAATGAAATTGCCCAGCCTTTTGGTAAGGTGAAGGATTGGCGCAAAGGGGAGGTAGAGGGGATTCCAGGAAAAACAATGCCCAATCTCCATATTGTGAAACGAGATTATCCTCATGTATATGATATGTGGATTACATTGGGACCAAATGTGAAAAATGGCTATGGGACAAAGGGAGTGAAAATTCCTGGTGACAAAGTGTATAAGGAATTACTGGATCGACTAGGTCCATCGAAACATGCAGGGATTGGAAAGGGGTACCCGGATTTATTTTCTGATAAAAAAGCGATTAATGCCATCCTTCTTATGTCGGGAGCCACAAATGGTAAGCGGGCAGTGGAAGGGTGGAAATCAATGGAAACAAATACAGGGAAGAAGCTGAGTCATGTTTCCGAAGGACGTGAAGAAGAGGACTACACATTGGATGCCTTAACCATTCAGCCACGCCCGGCAATATCCACTCCAGTATGGAGCGGTTTAGAAAATGATAATCGACGCTACTCTCCTTTTACTGTAAATAAGGAATTTCTTATTCCATGGCATACACTCACAGGAAGGCAAAGCTTCTATCTGGATCATGAGGTCATTCTTGATTTTGGCGAAGGTTTGCCGCTTTATATCCCGCCAATCACAAAGGGACCTTTTATAAAGAATGAAAAGGAAATTGAAAATAGTGGGAAATCGATCACATTGCGCTATATGACTCCACATCAAAAATGGGGGATTCACACAATGTTTACCGACACCACCAATATGATTCAATTATTTAGAGGATGGCAGGTTGTATGGATGAATGAAAAGGATGCAGCATCAATCGGAATCAAGGATAATGACTGGATTGAAGTATATAACCGGAATGGAGTGGTGGTGGCTAGAGCAGTTCTCACTTATCGGATGCCACAAGGAGCTGTGTATATGCACCACGCACAGGACCGTACGATGGGGGTTCCGGGAAACAGCATTAATAAGGTCCGGGGTGGGACCCATAATAGTGTAACGAGGATTTTTCCGAAAGCGACCCATATGATTGGCGGTTATTCCCAGTTAAGCTATGGCTTTAACTATTATGGACCAACCGGCAGTCAGCGGGATACCTTAACGATTATCCGACCGTTGAAGGAGGTCGATTGGCTTGAAAATTAAGGCACAGGTGGCAATGGTCATGCATTTGGATAAATGCATTGGCTGCCATACTTGTTCAGTAACTTGTAAAAATGTTTGGACCAATCGTCCTGGAATGGAGTATGTCTGGTTCAATAATGTCGAAACACGTCCAGGAGCAGGATATCCTAAGGAATGGGAAAATACCGATCGTTATAAAGGTGGTTGGATTTTACGAAATGGGAGATTGCATCTACGTGCAGGGGGACCGCTTTCGAAGTTAGCGAATATTTTTTACAACCCCAATATGGCGGAAATGGCGGATTTCTATGAACCCTGGACGTATGATTTTGAGCATCTCCATTGGCGCGAAAAAGGGGATAGCTTGCCAGTTGCTCGGCCTAAATCGATGATTACCGGAGAATTTATCGATAAACCAGAATGGGGGCCAAACTGGGATGATGACCTTGCTGGTGGTAGCGAAGTTGTTCCTTTAGATCCGAACGTTCGCAAGCTGCAGGAGCATATTGCATTGGAATATGAAAAAACCTTTATGATGTATCTACCGAGAATTTGCGAGCATTGTCTTAATCCATCCTGTGTTGCTTCCTGTCCTTCAGGGGCCCTTTACAAAAGAGATGAAGATGGCATTGTTTTGGTCGACCAAGATGCCTGTCGGGGCTGGCGTTTTTGTATGAATGGCTGTCCATATCATAAAGTCTATTATAATTGGAATACCCATAAAGCGGAAAAATGTAATTTTTGTTATCCTCGGACTGAAGCAGGTCTGCCAACAATTTGCTCGGAAACCTGTGTAGGAAGGATTCGCTACATCGGAGTTGTTTTATATGATGCTGATCGCGTGAAGGAAGCCGCTTCTGTGGAAAATCCAAAAGAATTATATGAGTCCCAGCTATCTGTCTTTCTCAATCCTTTTGATCCAGAGGTCATCGAAAGAGCTCAGGAACAGGGAATAAACCATAGCTGGATTCAAAGCGCCCAAGAATCGCCAGTCTATAAACTTGCAATGAAATGGAAAATTGCCCTCCCCCTACATCCTGAATATCGAACACTGCCAATGGTTTGGTATGTACCGCCTTTAAGTCCAATTATGAATCATATTACAAATGAGCAGAGTTTAAGTGCAGACGGGTACATCCCAGCTGTGGATCAAATGAGAATTCCAATGGAATACTTGGCATCCATTCTTTCAGCTGATGATACGGAAGTCATTCGTAAAGTTTTATTAAAGATGGCTGCCATGCGCGTCCATATGAGGGCAAAAACAGTAGGGGGTTTAGATGAATTGAAAACAAGTAAGCTCATTCAAGAGGCACATACGACACCGGAAGAGCTTGAAGAAATGGCGAGGCTGCTTGCTGTTGCAAAATATAATGAACGATTCGTCATCCCAACAGGACGAAGGGAAATGGATGAGGATCTTCATTATAAATATGGTGCGTGCAGTGTTGAAGATTTAGCCCCACCAGAGGGAATGGTTACCTATCCATTTGGAAGAAGGGAAACGCAATAATGAATAATCAAACTGCAATATTAGTCATTCTGTCCCGAATGTTGGATTATCCCGATACTCGACTAATGGAGGAAAGAGCCTCAATTGAAGCATTTGCCAAGGACTTTATTTCCTCTGAGATCCTGAAAGAGGAAGTTATTAAAAGAATCACTCTATTCTATGAAATGGAACTTTACGAGCTTCAAGAGCTGTATGTGGATACTTTTGATCACAGTCAGAAAACCAATCTTTACTTAACTGCACAAGAACTAGGTGATAGCAAAAGGCGTGGGATGGCCTTAATTCAACTGCAAAAATTAATCACGGAAGCCGGATATGATTATCAAGGACGGGAAATAGTAGATTATATTCCGATGTTGTTAGAATTACTAGCCGTTTCCCAAATGACCGAGAAATTGATTCAATTGTCCAAGCGAATTGCTATGGCTATGCAAAAAATATTGGATTCTCTTCCTAATTTGAATCCTTATTCTCAATTAATAGAGTTCCTATTGATGGATGTATTGATTCTTCCATCAGAAGAAGAAAGAACATTATTTGAGGTGGAACAGGAAGGACCGGATTTAGATGAGCTACCATATCCATTAATGTATCGTTAAAGGAGGAGCATCAACAATGGAAGTCCTTTTTTGGTGGACAATATTCCCTTATATTTGCGGAACAATCTTAATTGTAGCGACCTTTTACAGATTTATCTTTCGGGGAAAAAGCTGGACAGCACCATCAACAGAAATATTTGAAAAAAAATGGCTACGCTCAGGCTCTGTTATTTTTCACTACGGGATTATCTTTGCATTTTTCGGACATGTTATGGGCGTGTTGATTCCACTAGAGGTTTATAATGCATTAGGTGTGGAAGATCACACATACCATTTTTTTGCGATCGCCGGTGGTGGGGTTGCCGGGTTAATGGTAGTTTTTGGCTTGATTGTCATGCTTATACGAAAATTTTCTTTCCCAAAGGTGCGCGTCCATACGAGTTTTAGCGGTTACTTTACGATTATTTGGCTATTGCTTGTTGCTGGGCTAGGTACCTATATGACCTTGATATATAATACAACCGTTGGCGCCTATGAATATCGCTTAGCAATTGGCCCGTGGTTCAGAAGCCTTTTTACCCTACATCCAAAATCCAATTTAATGTTAGGAGTCCCAATATTATTTAAAGTCCATGTAATTTTGTCATTTTTCCTATTTGCTGCAATTCCCTTTACTCAGCTTGTCCACATGTTCAGCCTACCTGTGAGCTATCCAACCAGAGCTCCACAACAGTATCGTTCAAGGGATGGGTATGATAAGAATAGTCGATAAAGGGGAAGGATTAATTTCAGTCGGGCAAGATTTGTGTCTGATGGGATTAATCCTTTTTTTGATGTGGTGAAAAAATATACAGTGAGAAAGTTGAGTAACTGTCCAGAAAATAATCAGCTTGAATTTGCAATAAATAGCACAAAACACGTACTCAAAGGTAACCAAGATGCTAAAATAGACAGGCAAAATTTAAGGATAAAGTTCCTCATTTTGAGAATACCCCTCCATCCTATCTGAAATACGAAAAAATAATATACCCCTCCATAAAAAACAAATTAAAATACTTTCATATTTTTCTAAAGTATTCTATAATACCCCTATAGGTATATAAAGACCGGACAAAATATTAGGAGGTATATTTGATGAAGAAAATTGTCATTGTTGGTGGTGTTGCTGGTGGTGCTTCTGCGGCTGCCCGTCTACGCCGTTTAAGTGAGAAAGATCATATTGTGATGTTTGAAAAAGGGGAATTTATTTCTTTTGCCAATTGTGGGCTGCCTTACTATATTGGCGAGGTTATACAAAATCGGAATAAGCTTTTGGTCCAAACGGTTGAAGGGATGACAAATCGTTTTAATCTAGATATTCGTAATTTTACTGAAGTAGTGAAAATTAATCGTGACCAAAAAACAGTCAAAGTAAAGGATGTCCGTACTGGTGAAGAATATGAGGAATCATATGATGTATTAATTTTATCTCCAGGATCTAAGCCAATCCGTCCTCATATTCCAGGGATTGAAGAAGCAAAAGCACTCTTTACTTTGCGTAATGTTCCAGATACTGACCGAATTAAGCAGTATGTTGATAAAGAATATCCAAAACAAGCAGTCGTCGTTGGAGGTGGATTTATTGGTTTAGAGATGGCTGGAAATTTAGTGGAAAGAGGGGTTCAAGTTACGGTTGTCGAACGGGGTGAGCAAGTGATGGCTCCGATCGATTTTGAAATGGCGCAAATTGTCCATACACATATGCGCGAACATGGCATTGAATTAGTATTGGGAGATGGAGTTGAAGCATTTGCACAAGAAGGAAGACAAATTCATTTAACCAGTGGAAAAATTCTTGAAGCAGATATGGTGATTTTAGCTATTGGTGTACAGCCGGAAAATACATTAGCAAAAGAAGCTAGTTTAGAACTTGGTCTTCGCGGAGCGGTTAAGGTAAATAGTCATTTACAAACATCAGATCCCTCCATTTACGCAGTTGGGGATGTTATTGAAGTTCAAGATTTTATCAATGGGTTTGAAACATTTGTTCCGCTTGCATGGCCGGCAAATCGTCAGGGAAGGCTTGTTGCAGATCATATCAATGGCAGAGAAGCAAAATATAACGGGACAATGGGGACATCAATTGCCAAAATCTTTGATTTAGCGGTAGCGGCTACAGGAAATAATGAAAAAACCTTAAAACGGATTGGCGTTCCTTATGAGGTTGTTCATGTTCACCCAAGCAATCATGCCGGATACTATCCAGGAGCTTCGCAGTTAACTTTAAAACTGATTTTTGATCCAAAAACCGGACAAATTTTTGGTGCACAAGGTGTTGGCAGGGACGGAGTCGATAAGCGAATAGACGTCATTGCAACTGCTATTAAGGGTGGATTAAAAGTACAAGACTTACCAGACTTAGAATTGGCCTATGCTCCTCCATTTTCTTCAGCCAAGGATCCAGTTAATTATGCTGGTTATGTGGCAACTAATATTATCGAAGGATTGGTCGAAACCGTTCAATGGCATGAAATTGACCAAATCGTTGATAACGGTGGATATTTAATTGATGTTAGAGATCCTCAAGAAGTGGAAAAAGGTTCCATTAAAGGTTCCATTAATATTCCAGTTAATGATATACGTTCGCGACTTGATGAAGTGCCATATGATAAAGATTTATATGTCTCCTGTCAAGTTGGATTGCGCGGTTATTTAGCTGCAAGAATTTTAGCAGAAAACGGGATTAAAGCCAAAAATTTAGATGGCGGATATAAGCTGTATTCAGCGGTATACGGTAATAAGTGAAAAATTTAGAGTTCAGGACTTCCTTGCAAATGGTAAGGAAGTCTTATTTAAGTCATCTAAAGTTTCCTTTTAATATGCTAGGTAAAATAACAGTTGATATTGGATCCAATCTAAAATATTGAGTTTTGAATTTTATTTTAGATATTCATGCAAAAATGTAATAATTTCTGGATAAACATCTTCTTTGCTTTTGTTTCTTCTGCTTCCATTTTTTGAACAGTAGAAAAGGTTCTTTTTATTTTGTGGTTTTTTAGGGAAAGTGCTTTTACTTTGTTCGTTGTGATTTCATCATCGACTACCCAATGGGATAATAATGCTATTCCTAATCCCGCTTTGACTGCTTCCAATACACCTTGGTTACTGTTGAATACATAAGAGTTTTTGATGGATAAATGGAGTGTGGAGATAAGTTTATCCATAAAAGTTCGTGTTCCAGATCCTGGTTCTCTGAAGATCCAAGTCTGGTTCTGCATTAGATCTGGAGCAATAAATAAACCTTGTGACAGTGGATGATTGGGAGGGACAACAACAAACATTTCATCTTCCATAAATGCTTCAATTTGTAATTCAGAATGACTCGCTTCTCCTTCAATTAATCCGATGTCGAGTTCATTTGCTTGGATACTGGAGATGACTTCCTCGGTATTAGAAATAATGATTTCAACATCCACTAATGGAAACTGAGCAGCGTAATCAGCTAATACCCTTGGCAAGAGGTATTCCCCAACTGTAAAACTAGCACCGATTCTCAAATGTCCTGTTACAACATGCCGTAAATCATTAATTTCTTGGATTGCTTCCTCATAAGTTTGGAGAATTTTTTTTGCGTGTCTGTACAATATTTCCCCAGCCTCTGTTATTTTCACATATTTGGGCGAACGATGGATCAGCTTCATCCCTAATTCGTTTTCTAAATTTCGGATATGAAGACTCACATTTGGCTGTGAGATATTTAATATTTCAGCGGCACGAGTGAAGTTTTTTTGTTCAATAACGGTAACAAAAACCCTCATTGGATCGACAATCATGGCTCTTTTTCCTCCTAATATCTTGTACAAAACATTTTATCATAAGTTTTTATAATGATTAAGATAATAAACATATATTTCACTTATTGTTGATTTCTCCTTATAGTTAATGTAAATGTTCTTAATCAGGAGTGATAAAGTTTGAGGAAAATAGGATATAAAAATGTTTTATTTTTTATGCAGGGTGTTGGGCTTACATTTATTATTGCATTGATTGCAAAGTATTTAGGTGAGCTTTCTATTTTTAAAATAATGGGGCAGTTAGTCCTTGCGATTTTGCTTGGAATGCTTTGGAGAATGTTCATAGGGATTCCTCGTTCGTTTAGTACTGGAGTTCATTTTTCAAGCAAAAGTCTACTTCGTCTGGGAATTATCCTTCTAGGAATGAGATTAAATTTAATGGATATTATCCATGCTGGACCAAAAGTGGTCATTATTGCCGTGATAAATATCATAATAACGATTTTTATTATCTATCATGTAGCTCGGTGGTTAAAGGTAGGAAAGAATATAGCGATATTAACCGCGTGTGGAACGGCCATCTGTGGAGCTGCAGCGGTTGTTGCTATTGCTTCACAAATAAAAGCAAATGATGATGAAACAGCTATTGGAGCAGCAAGTGTCGCGATTTTAGGTACGATTTTCACCATAATATATACGATTGTCTATCCTGTTTTAGGGTTATCCCCTTATGGATATGGCTTTTTTTCTGGAGCAACCTTACATGAAATTGCCCATGTTTTGGCCGCCACAGCACCCTTTGGAAAGACCGCAGTTGATATTGCGGTCATTGTTAAATTAACAAGAGTGGTTATGCTTGTCCCAATTGCCTTTTTTATAGGTATTTGGTCAAATTTTGAAGCTAAAAAAGAAAACCGATTTCGATGGAAATCCCTTCCGATTCCCTGGTTCATTCTTGGATTTTTAGCAATGAGCATGATTCATACATTACATGTTGTATCTGATAAAGGGGCTAATCAGGTAGTAGACATGGCTTATATATTGATAGCAATGGCAATGGCAGGTCTTGGATTGAATGTAAGTCTTGGAAGCTTAAAAAGTCAGGGAACCAAAACTTTAGGAGCAGGTCTGATTGGTTCCATTTTGTTATCCGTATTGGGGTACACAATGGTGCATTTCTTCCACCTTAAATAACATAATTCATGTAAATATTTTTGCCAATAAAATCACATATCTTTTATGAAAATTGCCCTTTATAATGATTATCAGCTTTCCTTTTTGATATTTATTATATCGAGGTGATTTTTGATGAGGAAGATGGACAGTCAGATTTTACTGTCGATTGGTATTGCTGCTTCATTTATTTTAGGACAATTTTTCCTTGAACAAGAATCGCTTTTTTCCTTTATGATCATGAGTATGGTAGTGATTGGCATTCTATCCATGATGGTTCGAACGATTTATGGATTTGCTTTGTTAATTGCCTATATTTTATTTATCGCATTTTATAATGTTGGTTTTTCATGGATCATGCATATCGATGTGGTGCAGCAAGGTTTCAATATAAAAAATCAATCCATTTTATCTTTTGCCGCGATAATGGCATGGTTTTGTGGCTATAGTGTTCAAAAAAACAATCAAGAGCTGCAATTATTAAGAGAAGAAGTAGAAACATTACGTAAGGTCGAATCCAATACAGGAATTTTAACCATTAATGAATTTAAAGAGCAAGGGCAGCTGCTTTTTACTGGGATGAAAAGAAGAAAGGAACAGGGCTTTCTTGTTCAGGTGAATTTAGACAGGGCGCTTGTGGATTATAAGGCACGTATTTTATATGAAAAGGTGTCTAAATCCATTTTAAAAACGATTCGAGCAAAATATGATTTAGCTTGTCAAATAAATTCGAGAGCCATTCTTCTCTATTTGAATAATACCTCTGAACAAGGTGTAGAAGTGGCATTAAAAAGAATCCACCAGAATTTAGAAAATGAGGGGATAGTACCAGCGCAACTAGCTTATGAGGTAGTGCCAGTAAAAGAAGATTGGGAGGTAACTCTATTAGTGATTGATTCCTTGATGAAGGGGGAGAAATCTGCATGAATATCGTCCTTTCTATTATTTCCGTATCCTTTTGGATTTTGTTGTCATATTACTCCGTTTTAACGATTGCAGGAATTATTTTTCGAGGACAAAAGAAAAAAACGATTTCCCTCGACCATTATCCAAGTGTCACTGTCATGATTCCTGCGCATAATGAAGGGGTCGTGTTGGCAGATACTCTTTATGCGATGAGTAAAATTCAGTATCCAGGGAAATTGGATATATATTTATTAAATGACAACTCTACGGATGATACAGGAGAAATCGCAGATTATTACGCGCAGCAATTTTCTCATATCCATCATATTGAAGTCCCACCTGTTTCTCCGAGCGGAAAGTCCCGTGTGTTGAATTATGGAATCGCCATTACGGAATCGGAATATATTTGTGTCTATGATGCCGATAATCAACCAGAGCCAGACGCTATCCGATTATTAGTGGAATCTGCTGAAACGACTCCAAGGGCAGTTGGGGCTGTTGGTTATGTGAAGACTTTAAATGAAAAGGCAAATCTGCTCACAAGAATGATTGCCTTAGAATTTTCTGTTTTTCAATTAACGATGCAGGCAGGAAGATGGAAATTATTTAAAGTTGGTTCCTTAACAGGAACCAATATGCTCGTTAGTAGAAAAGCGTTAAAAAAGGCAGGAGGCTATGATCCTTATGCACTTGCTGAAGATGCTGACCTCACTCTTTCTCTTACGGAAAAAGGGGGGTTGTTGCCAATTGTTCCTGAAGCAAGAACATGGGAGCAAGAGCCTGAAAATTTTCGTGTTTGGATGAAACAACGCACTCGTTGGATGCAGGGCAATTTATACTTGATTGGAAAAACATTGAGGAATCCGAAATATTTTAAAGGACTTAATTTTGTTCATTCCCTTCAATTATTACTAGTTTATGTCTGCTTTGTTTTCTTCTTAATAGTTTCGGATATTTGGTTTGTCATGGGTTTATTTGGCAAGGCAGAAAGTACCACATTTGTTCCTTTGCTCATTCTCTGGTTTGAGTCATGGCTCATCTATTTTCTACAGTTAGTTGCCTCGCAAGTAATGGATAAAAAAGTGCGGCTCAAAGATTTATTGGTTTCCATTCTGATGTATTTTACCTATTCACAACTATGGCTTCTATTATTAGCGCGAGGAGTATATTTCCAATACAAGTTGATTCGCTTAAAGCAGGAACCTGTTTGGGATAAAACGGTAAGGTTTAAAAATATTTCTTAAGAATTATTGGTGGATTTATTTCAATCTGGGAATATCTTATCAATAAAGAAATGAAAAGGGTTAATGGATTTAGTTGAATAGGGAGTGAGTCCTTTGAAGAGGTTGATTTATGTACTATTTTTGATTTCCTATTTAGGGGCTACTTTTTTGGCTTAGGTCCTGTTTTGCTTGCCGATGGATCTTGCAGGAAAGAATGATAACACTTGTAATAGTCTTAATCATTTATCTTGTATTAACTGTTGTTTTCGTTAAATGGCGAAAAAGGAAGATCGGATAATAAGAACTCCCCAATAGACCTATTGGGGAGTTCTTTATCACATTAGCGCAATTAATGCATGAATCGCTGTAAGGAAAATTCCAATAATAAAACCACATACAGCACCGTTCACGCGTATCCATTGAATGTCTTTTCCTAAATTATTTTCAACCATATCAATGAGTTCCGCATTACTTAACTTATCTAAATTTTCTTGGACAAGATTGCCTATATAAGAATGATTATTTTCCACGAAGATTGTGATTTGCTCCTGGATCCAAAGATCAATCTTAGAGCCATTCTCTTTTACATAATTCAACATTTGCTTGAAAAACGGCAATAGGTAAGTTTCCGAGAATTGATCCTCCGTAACAAAAATAAGGGCTTTTTGTTGAAGGTTGCTTAAAAAGTCAGCAATGGCCTTTTCAGGCTCCCAGTTCTCTAAAAATTGATTTTTCCACTTTTCAATCGATTCTAGGAGCTGGTCATTGTGATCGATCCCTTTGATTTCATTCTGAATATAAGTAATCAATCCTTGACGATTCGGATCCTCCTCATTCTTTAAACCATTAATGCCACTTTGTAAAAGATTTTTGATCATATTGCCTAATTTCTCTTCATTTAACAAACCTTTAAGGGACTTCAAGGCAAATTGGAGTATTCCGTCTAACTCAATATTGTTTAAAACATTCATGGCCACGGTCCCTAGCTTGTTGCTAGTGTCGGGATGGTTTAACCAAGCTTCTGCTTTTGATAAGCCAAAATCCAATACTTTTTGATCAAACTTTTCATCTATCAAATGAGTACTGAGCATATGAAGCAGAGGACGAATTTCAATTGTTGAAAGTGAAACGTTAATTTGATTTTTGACAATCGGTGTCAGCTTTTCCACTTCAATATGCTGAATCATTTGTTTAAGCAGTTTGATACTAGCGTTTCGGAATACCTCTGTATGAACTTGTTTCTTGAGGACAGGTTGTAATTTCTCCGTAAAAGGAATTTGCTGAACCTTTTCTTGAATGCTTTCCTTTGATAGCCAGTCGCGTTTGATCGTTCGGACAAGGGCATTAGTAATTCGTTCACGATTATTCGGCAATAGGGCTGTATGTGGAATTGGGATTCCAAGCGGATGCCGAAAGAGAGCGGTAACCGCAAACCAGTCTGCTAAGCCGCCAACGAGTCCGGCTTCAAATCCTCCTTGCAATAAATCAACCCAAAATATCCCTTGAAATGGGATGGTTGCGATAAAACCTATCCCCATTACAATAAGTGAATAAAGTGCTATTTTTTTTGATTCTTTTGTTTTTGTTGACATTTGCGTTCCTCATTATCCTTCATATATACATTTACTATACATTAATTCTATCTAAATAATAAAGATAAAATATAGGAATGGCAAATGAATTGTCGAATTTTGCTATATAAAAAACGGATTACAAAAAGGAAGTAATATAGAAATTGCCTATAGGTTTTTGATAAAGACGGAAAATGGACGATACTGCAAATCATTGTTAAAATCTATTTTAAAGAAAAAGAAGTAGGGGGTGGCGATTTTGATTCGGTTTGAAAATGTAACAAAACGCTATATTGATACAAATGCTGTGGATGCATTAAATTTTGAAATTCAGCATGGTGAGCTTTTTGTTTTGATAGGGCCAAGCGGATGTGGGAAAACGACCACGTTGAAAATGGTGAATCGATTAATTCCAATCTCTGATGGAGCAATATATATCAAAGAACGAAACATTCAGGATTACGATTTAAACGAGTTAAGGTGGGACATTGGCTATGTGCTACAGCAAATCG
The DNA here is from genome assembly GCF_042263505.1 of Cytobacillus sp. Hz8. NCBI lineage: Bacteria > Bacillati > Bacillota > Bacilli > Caryophanales > Bacillaceae > Cytobacillus > Cytobacillus sp. Hz8. The sequence goes on from NZ_JBHKFI010000005.1 coordinate 66,419, forward strand.
CGCTTTTTCCTCACATGACGATTGAAGAAAATATCTCGATTGTTCCAGAACTGAAAAAATGGAGTAGGGAAAAAATAAAACAGAGAGTGGTAGAGTTAATGGATATGGTCGGTCTGGACCCGAAGTTGTATTTACAGCGGAAGCCGATTGAATTATCAGGTGGTCAGCAGCAAAGAATCGGGGTTTGTCGGGCTTTAGCAGCTGATCCGGAAATCGTCCTAATGGATGAGCCATTTAGTGCACTGGATCCAATTAGTCGCGAGAAACTTCAGGATGATGTCAAAAGTCTACACCGTAATATTAAAAAAACGACCATTTTTGTTACTCATGATATGCAAGAGGCACTGAAGATTGCGGATCGGATTTGTGTAATGAAGGATGGAAAGGTGGTTCAAATTGGAACTCCTAATGAAATTGTTCATCATCCAGTGAATGGTTTTGTTAGTGAGTTTGTTGGAAATCAAGTTGAACGGGTAACGGAAGACTTGAATCTAGAAGACTGGTTATTTCCTATAACAACATATGATGAGTTAACACAGATAAGCATGATGCCACTTTCCACACCACTTGATACCATTTTAGAAAAATTAGTGAGTGATGAACAACTCATACTCGAAAAAAATGGATTGCCTAAAGGGATAATCAATAGAGAAATCATTCTCAAATATATGGCGCAAATCCTGCGTCAAAGGGGGCGCGCGAATGGATAATTTCCTTGCTATTTTCAGTGACCGAAAAGTTGAGCTGCTTCAGGCATTATGGGAGCATGTCCAAATATCCTTTATCGCTCTTCTTTTTGCTGTTGTGATTGCCATCCCCTTAGGCATCTATTTAACCAAAAAAGAGAAATTGGCAGAAGGGATTATTGGGATCACAGCTGTTTTGCAAACCATTCCTTCCTTAGCTCTTCTTGGGTTAATGATTCCATTATTTGGGATTGGTAAGATTCCAGCTATTATTGCTTTAGTGATTTATGCTTTACTTCCAATCTTAAGAAATACATATACGGGGATCAAAGAGGTGGATTCAACCTTAATTGAGGCTGCAAGCGCCATGGGGATGAATCAGTGGAAAAGGCTTGTAAAAGTGGAGCTTCCTTTAGCTATGCCAGTCATGATGGCGGGGATTCGCACAGCCATGGTTCTAATAGTTGGAACAGCCACTTTAGCTGCTTTAATCGGAGCAGGTGGTTTAGGGGATATTATTCTTTTAGGAATTGATCGAAATAATACCGCATTAATTGCACTTGGGGCAATTCCTGCTGCTATCCTCGCGTTGATTTTTGATTTTCTATTGAAAAAGTTAGAACAATTATCGTATAAAAAGTCCATGGTGACAATAGGTTCGATGATCGTGCTTGCTTTATTGATTCTCATTACCCCGATGGCGATGAATCATCAGGATAAGGAAATCGTAATTGCCGGAAAGCTTGGTTCAGAGCCGGAAATTTTGATTAATATGTATAAGCTATTAATTGAAAATGATACCGATTTGCATGTGGAATTAAAACCAGGTTTAGGAAAAACTTCTTTTGTTTTTAATGCCTTAAAAACAAAGAGTATTGATCTATATCCTGAATTTACCGGAACAGCCATCTCTGAATTTTTAAAGGAAAAAGCACAAAGTACCGATCGTCATGAGGTTTATGAACAGGCAAAGGATGGAATGCTTGCAAAATTTGATATGATGATGCTAGAGCCAATGGAGTATAACAATACATATGCGTTAGCAGTTCCTCATCATTTGGCTCAATCGGAGAATTTAAAAACGATCTCTGATTTACAAGGTATAGCAAGCAAAATAAAAGCTGGTTTTACCTTAGAATTTTCCGACCGGGATGATGGATATCGCGGGATTGAAAAGGTATACGGGATTCATTTTTCTCATATGGTGACAATGGAGCCCAAGCTGCGCTACGGTGCAGTCAAAACTGGCGATATCGAATTGGTGGACGCTTATTCGACTGATAGTGAACTAAGACAATATGATTTAAAAGTGCTCGAGGATGATAAGCATTTATTTCCTCCATATCAGGGTGCCCCTTTATTACGGACGGAAACTGTTGAGCATTACCCTGAATTAAAGCAATCATTAAACAAACTCGCGGTGAAAATTACGGATGATGAAATGCGAGAAATGAATTCTCAGGTGAATGTTGAAGGAAAAGCTCCTGCAGAAGTAGCAAAAGAGTACTTGAAAAAAGAAGGATTGATCAAATAGAGCTTTTTTGTTGAAACAGGCACTAAAAAGGTGCCTGTTTCCTATTGCTTAATTATGTGATTATTAGGAATTATTTCCTGAAGCATTTCTTTCAAGTAAAAAGATGGAGTGGCAACCGCTGTTGTTTTTTTGAATTTTTCTGAGGAGATGGTTGCAAAGATGATACCAATTACTTGCCCCTTTCGATTAATGACAGGACTGCCACTATTTCCTTTATAGACAGGAGCTTCAATCATTATAACCGGAATCTTCATACCCTGTACTTGAACTTCTCCTTTCACTGTTCCTTCATTAGCAATTTGCGTAAAGATCAGAGGGTTGCCAATAAAGAGAATCTTTTCCCCAATCCATTGCTCCCAATTTTGAGTGAAAGTTACGGGGAGAGAGGGCAGATGATGGCCGTTTATCTTAATTATTGCTAAGTCCAAATTTGGGTTTCTCTTTATAACCCTCCCTTTATATGCCTTTCCATTATTAAAAGTGATGTCAGCGGTATCCGTTTTCTCCACTACATGTGCATTGGTGACAATGAGTCCATTTGGATCAATATTAAATCCCGTTCCTTTTACATTATCCCATTCAATCGTCACAACTGATTTCTTCGTCGCTTTCACTGCAGGATCTTCAGAGAGTTTTTTCGAGACTTTGATAAACTGAACGGCTGGTAAATTAAATAAATCAAACCAAATTTGTAAGGTAGTGATGAGGAGGGAAAAAGCAAGTATGGAGCTTATTACTTTTATCCATCGTGATTTACGCTTTTTCTTGCGTAATTTTTTCTTTTCCCATTCCTCATCATGATCTTCTTCGAAAAAGGATTCCCAATCATGTTCTTCCTGATTAAAAGGCTCATTCTCTTTGTCCATGGCGACTCCTCAGGCAATGGTTTATTTACTAGTAAGTATAACGATATTTTATGAAAAAGTTAATTCACGAATCAGGCGGTCTCAAGTAAAACCTACAAAAGAAAGTATCAAGCGCAAAAATAGGGATTACAATTCAATTTATAAAAAAAACACTATTCAAATAAAAGCGTTGGTATTAGAATAATATTGGACTTTAATAGAGAGAAGGATCAACGTGTGGATTGCAGCTGCTTTTGTGACAATGTTTTGCTTTGGGACGAATAATATGATTTTTAAGTGGTGTACAGAAAGGGGACTTTCAAAGATACATATTCAATTTTTCTTCTATCTGGTAGCCTTTCTATTATCAGTTGGTTACGGAATGCTGGAGGGACTCTCCCGATTTAATCTCATCACTGTTTTACTTGGAGCGACGATTGGAATTTTAAATGCGAATGGGAATATTCAGATGGCAAAAGCGTTTGATGAAGGGCCAGTTAGTTTAACAGCTCCTTTAATTGGGACAAACACCATTTTTCCGATTATTTGCGCTGCTCTTATTTTTCATGAACATATTACTCCTGTTCAATGGCTAGGGATTGTCTTAATTTTAGGCTCAGCGGTCGTGATTCAATATTCATCGAATACGGGAGGAAATAAAAATTATGGTGCTTGGCTAATTCGTATCATATTCGCGATTTTATCATTTGGAATTCTTGGAATCCTCATGAAAACGTCGTCTTATTTACATATCGACTCTTTAAATACCTTAATTTGTATGTATGCGGCGGGGACCACTTATTTAGGGATTAATAGTATCATTCATCGCGAAAAATGGCTTCGTACGGAAGCAAGAACAGGTGCACTTGTCGGGTTATTTAGTGTTACAGGATATAGTATGTATTTCTTTGCTCTAAATACGGGAACGGCTAGCATTGTTTTCCCTATTGTCAGCTTAAATTGCCTAGTGGTAATACTTGGCGGCTGCTGGTTCTTTAGGGAAAAATTAAAAACCTATCAATGGTTTGGAGTGTTTTCAGCTTTAATTGGGATTGTTTTTACGAAAATTTAAAGCATGGCAAAGAATAAAACAGACACAAATTGCTTAGGAGTGTCTATTTTTCATTAAAATACTAATGGTAGAGTTTCTTTTCCCTTTTACTTTAATCCTTTTTTGGGATAGCCTTTTTCTGATTATGGCAATTGCATTCATTTGTTCAAACACATCTTGATAAATATTGGCTGTCATTTCCGTCAAACTCTTCACCTAAACTTTCCTAACATTAGCATACTTGTATTTTAGACTGAAAACATTGATACATAACACAATACGTCTTAAATTTGCACAGTATAATAGGAAAAAAGATAATGTGATATTTAGATGATTAGGAGCAGTAACAATGAGTCTATTTATTTTTGAAGATATGAAGAAAATGAACAGAGAGCAGTTAGGAAATCATGTTCCCCTTGAATTATTTCGTTCAGTAAGATTGATTGGCATGCATTGAGGTTTGCCAATGAGAGGGAAAAATACAACTATCACCGTAGGAAGAGAAATAGGAAAGAATATGCCGGTTCAATCCTTGGAAAAGGTATTCCAGCTATTTGAAGAATTGAAAATCGGTATTCCAATAATATTGAAATGAACCGACAAGGAAATTCACGTTGCCATTGAGGATTGTTTTTGCAAAGGGCTGCCTGTAACGAAGGGAATATGGTCTGTGATTTAGAGGGAGCAATCCTTGAAGGAGCTCTTTCGAAAATTTATGAAGGGAATGTGTCTATTCGCGAGGTGAAATGCAATGTAAATGGAGATGAACATTGTGAGTATATGATCAGACTTTTTACATGAAAAAGGGAACAGAATCAGTTATATTTGGAGAATACAATAAAAAGAGCATCAAATAATACATAAAAACTTACGTCCTGCAGTGTGTATGGACGTATTTTATTTGTCCGTGTTTTTTCATGGTGCTATGGTTCAGTAGATATATGCTGAATTTTACTCTACGCGGTATTTATTTGTGTATGGCGTTTCAAATGCTCATTCCCTAATAATGTGGGTGTTTATGGTAAACTTGAATAAAACAAAGATTGGAAGAGAGGGATTAGATGAGTGAAATGAAAAAGAAAAAGCCCATTAAACTCAAATTGATCATCAAAGGATTATTGGTAATTATTGGAGGATTTATCGCTGCCTATGGACTAGAAACTGTATTAATTCCAAACAATGTTTCTGATGGGGGTGTGACTGGTATTAGCATCGTAGGCTCACAACTATTTGGATTGCCATTGGGAGTTCTTATTGGGGTTCTTAACTTACCTTTTATTTGGTTAGGATATAAACAAATTGGAAAAAGCTTCGCCATTTTTTCCATTATCGGTATCGCCTCACTTGCTTTTGGTACAAGTCTCATGCACCATACTCCAGCAATTATTGAAGGTGACACACTATTAGTTACCGTGGTTGGTGGAATTATCCTTGGTTTTGGAATGGGGTTAGCCTTGCGTAATGGTGGTGCACTGGATGGAATTGATATGCTCGCCGTCCTCCTTGCTCGGAAATTACCATTTGGGACAAGCGATTTCATTCTTTTCTTAAACATATTCGTATTTATGATTGTTTCAACTGTATTCGGTCTTCAGGGGGCAATCCTTTCTGCAATTGCTTACTTTATCGCTTCAAAAGTTATACATATTGTTGAAGAAGGTTTAAGTGGTTCTAAAACCTTTCAAATTATCACAACTCACCATGAATTAATGGTGGAAACAATACGTGATCGCTTAGGTCGAAGTGCCACGTATAAAGATGCCTATGGCGGGTTTTCCCATGAAAAATTTAAAGAGATTACCTGTGTTATTAATCGCTTAGAAGAAACCAAGCTTAAGGAAATTATAAGTGAAATTGACCCAAAATCTTTTGTAACGGTATATGACATAGCGGAAGTTAAGGGCGGTAATTTTAGAAAGAATAATATTCATTAGATGGAATATATTGTAAATATTTTTTAAAAGTTTTCTTTATGTTTTAAGAAAAATATTAGTTTAAAGACCATTCACCTAACATGGCAGGGATGTTCACTGTAATTACAAAGTAGTAATGAAACTTTTAAAGTCATATAAACTAATCGATTTTTGTGAATAGGAATATTGAAGTCAACTGTGCTCTGTTGGCTTTTTTTATTGTATTTGGATAAATTATATCTGCTTAAAGGAGGAATTAATTGGAAATTGTTGAATGGTTTTATTAAGAAAAGGAGAAGAACTGTACAGTAATCATAGTTTCTTCTAAACGGAACAATTTAGTATAATAACGTTTTTAAAAAATTTAGAAAATTAGTATATAATAATTTGAAAAGTAAAGGAGTGTTTCTCTAAATGAGAGTTACATATTTAGGTCCGCAGGGGAGTTTTTCGGAAGAGGCTGCATTCCAATATTTCATCACAGAAAATGTTGAATGGCATATGTGTGATACCATATTAGAAGTTCTTGAAGCAGTTGCTGAACATAAAGCTGATAAAGGGATTGTACCTATTGAAAACTCTATTGAAGGTACGATAAATATTACAGTGGATGGCTTGCTGACTAATAATTTGTTCATAACAGGTGAAGTGATCTTTCCTGTTTCCTTGAATCTCCTTGTATCAGAGGGAACTTTATTGAATGATATTCGAGAGGTATGGTCTATTCCTCCAGCTCTTGCACAATGTAAAGAATTCATTAGAGCTTCAAAGGTGAAATGTCAGCAATTTGATAGCACATCATCTGCTGCACAGGCTGTAAAAAAACAAGGAAGAAAAGATATTGCAGCCATTGCATCCGAAGCCGCAGCAAGATTTTTTGATTTAAATATTATAAAAAGAGGTATTCAGGATAATAGTGAAAATCACACTAGATTTATTGTGGTTGGTAATCGAAATAGAGATGATTTCAAGCAAAATAATAATAAAACAATGATGTTAATAACACCGTGTGAGGATCGTTCGGGTGTATTATCATCAATTTTAAATGTATTTACAGCCCTTGCTATTAATTTGACTTGGATTGAGTCTCGTCCGACTAAGAAAAAATTAGGAACATATCGATTTTTTATTGAAGCGGAAATTGGTATAAATGACATTCAAATAAGTAAAGTGATTACCATTCTTAAGGCTTTTGGACACGAAGTGAATGTGTTAGGAAGTTATAATACAACTATCTTATAAAAAATCATTAATTTCCCAAAAATTAGTAAAGCAATTTTTAGAATTTTACTTAAAAAAAGAAATAAGATCGCAAAGTAATAGTATAATACTGGAAATTCAATATTGCATTTGGAAGAAATGATCATGAATCGATTTACTTAATTTGACAAGTTGGTTTACAACAAGAAGGAATAACAAAAAATAAAAAAAGATAAGCAATAAAGTAAAAAGAAAAAGCCAGCAACTATGTACTGCACCCCAAAAGTTAGAGTGAAATCTAACTTTTGGGGGTCACCTCAGATTTGAAAGTAACTGTTCAGAAATAATAAATTTTTTTTTAAAGTGGATCAGTTGAGGATAATTTCCTATATCTATTAAATTGGTAATTTATGTTAAAATGATATTGTGGCATTAAAATTATAAAATGGAATAATTTACTGGAGATATAATTAGTTTGCTCCATGATGCAAGTGCTTATTGAACTAACGTCAGTATCATTCAATACGAAAAGATAATGCCAGCAGTATTTGCCGGTTATAAATAATACCAAGATACCAATTAAAGACAAAAAGCAAGAGTTAAGTTGAGTAAAACCATACATTGTAAATAACTGCAAGAACACCAACAAGAAGGAATTGCTCCCTGAAGCATTATCATTTTAGTTCAACTTCCGAGAATGACAAAAATAATTCACTAAATTGCTTACTATAAAAACATAGTGTTAATTTGCTTGGATCGTGATTTTATTCGTTGTGTTGGGTAAAGTACTAGTGAAAACAGCTTATTTTGAAGGGTGGTGGTCAAACATGCCAATTAAAAGAAAACCCAATAGATTAATCGCTGAAAAATCCCCTTATTTACTCCAACATGCTCACAATCCTGTTGACTGGTATCCATGGGGAGAAGAGGCATTTCAAAAGGCGAAACGCGAAAACAAACCTGTTTTCGTATCTATCGGGTATTCCTAGTTTGCACAAACTCTACTTGTCACTGGTGTCATGTCATGGAACGAGAATCTTTCGAAGATGAAGAAATGGCACAACTATTAAATGAACGATTTGTTTCAATCAAAGTGGATCGCGAGGAGCGGCCAGATATTGATTCGGTTTATATGAATATTTGTCAGATGATGACCGGACATGGGGGCTGGCCGCTTAGTGTTTTTTTGACACCGGATCAGAAGCCGTTTTATGCGGGTACGTATTTCCCAAAGGAAAATCGCTATGGGATTTCGGGTTTTAAAGAGGTCATTATTAATCTTTATGCCCAGTTTAAAAGGAATCGCAATCATATAGAAACGATTGCTGAGGATGCAAAGCTGGCTCTATTGCGGGTGGCTCGGAAATCGAGTGATGAGCTTCCTTCTGCAAACGTATTGCATAAAACCTATCAGCAGCTTTCCAATGGGTTTGGTAGCGTGTATGGAGGATTTAATGAGGCTCCAAAATTCCCTATTCCTCATCATCTGATGTTTCTTCTCAAATTTTATAAATGGAATAATGCGGAGTCCGCGCTCAAAATGGTCGAAAAGACCTTGGATTCAATGGCGAATGGCGGGATTTATGACCATATTGGTTATGGTTTTGCTCGATATTCAACCGATGAAATGTGGCTGGTTCCGCACTTTGAAAAAATGCTCTATGACAATGCTCTCCTTCTTTATGCTTATGCAGAAGGGTTTCAAGTCACAAAAAATGTTCGCTATAAAGAGATTTCTGAGCAAATCGTTACCTTTATTGGCAGAGAAATGAAAAATCGAGAAGGTGGCTTTTACTCTGCTATTGATGCAGATAGTGAAGGGGTCGAGGGAAAATACTATGTATGGTCCAAGAAAGAAGTAATAGATATGCTTGGTGAGGAGAGTGGGGATTTCTTTTGTAAGGCTTATGATATTACAGAAGCAGGAAATTTTGAAGGAAAAAATATTCCCAATCTTATCCATACTCGCTTAGCAGACCTCTTTTCACAATATTCTTTGACACAAAATGAAGGGAAGGCTAAATTGGAGGCATGCCGCAAAAAACTTTGGAAAAAACGAAACGACAGAGTCTATCCTCATTTGGATGATAAGATTCTTACCTCCTGGAATGCTTTGATGATTGTAGGCCTTGCCAAGGCTTCACAGGCTTTCCAAGATCACTCTTATTTTCAAAAAGCTGAAGATGCCATACAGTTTATTGAAAAAGAACTGAAGCAAAACGGAAAATTATTGGCAAGATATCGGGATGGAGAGGCAAAATTTGCTGGGTATCTAGATGATTATGCCTTTCTGTTATGGGCCTATATTGAAATGTATGAGGCAAGCTTTTCCACTTTGTATTTAGAAAAAGCGGAAGAGTTAGCACAGCAGATGATGGAATTATTTTGGGATGAGATAGATACGGGTTTTTATTTTACAGGTGAAAGCAGCGAATCACTCATTGTGAGGGAAAAACAAATTTATGATGGAGCGATACCATCTGGAAATAGCGTTGCTGCGGTCCAGCTTGAACGTTTAGGACATTTGACCGGTGAAAAGAAATGGATGGATATCGCTAATGATCTTCTTAAGCTATTTAAAGAGGAAATTGAAGATTACGGTGTAGGTCATACCTTCCTCCTCCAAGCTTTGCTACTTAAGGAAATGAAGATGAAGGAGGTAGTGGTGCTTGGAAAAGAGTCCTTAAAAATTATTAAAAAACTGCAGCAAGAATTTATTCCCAATGTTGCCATCATAGCAGCGAAAGATGAAACCGATTTGGAAAAAATCATGAATCGGGGTTATCAAGCGATTGAGTCAAATCTGACCGTTTACATTTGTGAAGACTTTACCTGTCATCAGCCACTTTTCTCAATTAAGGAAGTATTAAATGAATTGAAAATTCACTTTTAATGGTTAAATATAAGAAGGTGACTGTGGGATTAACGTGCGTGCTATCGCTCAATGGATAAAATGAAATTAACAATTAGAATCTTTGACTATTTTGCATAAGTGGAATAGTCTTTTTTTATGTAAATTATGTATTAAATGGATTATTTACTATAAGATAGCTAACGATTTTTTCAATATATTGTTTATGTTTGAAATGCTAGTGCAATCTCATACACCCTTCTATAATTTGATCCTTCTGGTGAAAGAACATGTTACAGTAGGGGATCCTTTCTTTTATGGTGAAATACTGAATGAGAAAATTAAGATTAAAATTCCATTAAAAAAAGAAATATAAAGAAAAATAGTGCTAAATTGTTATCGGGAGCTCTATTTAAGAATGGATGTAGCTCTATTCCATGGATCAGAGGGGAGTTTTCAATATGACACAACGTGTACTTGTGGTAGAAGATGAATTTCAGATTGCGAAAATCTTAAAAATAGAGTTGGAATATGAAGGCTATGAAGCGGTGACGGCCAATGATGGAAAAACAGGTCTGCAAATTGCTTTGATGGACCATTTTGATCTAATCCTTTTAGATGTGATGTTGCCAGGCTTGAATGGACTTGAGGTATTAAGAAAAATCCGTAAGGAAAATAATCTGATCCCGATTATTTTGTTGACGGCACGCAATATGACGATGGACAAAGTTGCAGGTTTAGATTTAGGGGCAAATGACTATATTACAAAACCATTTGAAATGGAGGAATTGCTAGCAAGGGTCCGTTCCTGCCTTCGCCATCATTCCATTGTAGCAAGTGCAGCAAAGCCGGTGGAATCGATTATTTCTTTTCAGGATTTAAAGATTAATTTGGATATGCGGGAGGTAAAAAGAAATAATATTCCAATCACATTAACGCCAAAAGAATATGATCTTCTAGTCTATTTATTATCGAATAAAAATAAAATTGTAACGCGAGAAAATATTTTGCTTCATGTATGGGGTTATGAATATGAAGGAGAAACCAATGTGATCGATGTTTATATTAGACATCTGAGAAAGAAAATTGAAGAAGGTTTTTCAGAGCCGATTATTCATACAGTTAGGGGAGTAGGTTATACGGTAAGGGAGAATTAAGCAGATGAAAATGACGACAAAGATTAATATCATGACGACTGCTTGGATCCTTTGTGTTTTGCTTGCAGTAAATTCGATTGTCTATGTTTCTTTTATGAAAATAACGACCAATTTGGAGCAAGAGGAGCTTGGAGAAAGGGCACATAATATCATTAAAGAAATTAAAGATGAGTCATCTCCAAAGATAATAGAGGAGAAAATGACGCCATTTCTCATGAATCATTCTTTTATTAGGATTGTGGATAAGGACTCACACATGATCAGTCAGGTTTCCAATGATCATAATTTATCGCTGAAAGTGAAGCCGGCTTTTTCGAAAACCTCAGAAACACAGAGAAAAACGATCCATCTTGATCAAGGGGAAAACCAAATGATTATTGTTCGGGAACCAATAATAGAAAATGGTAAGGTAGTGAAAACACTGGAATTTGGAGAAAGAGTTGTCGGCCTTGAATTAGGGAAGGACGTTTTACTTTCTATTTTGGCATTCTGCACGATAATTGGCGCTGTCTTGTCTTTGTTAGGAGGTAGGTGGCTATCCAATATTATTATGAGACCAATCTCGAATATGATCGACACAATGGAGGATATAGAACAAAGCGGAATTCCTAAACGAATTGTTATGCAACATAAAACAAAGGATGAATTGCAAAAAATGGTGGAAACCTTTAATCGCATGATTGGAAGATTAGATAAAAATCTAGAAAAGCAGAAGCAGTTTATTTCGGATGCATCCCATGAATTAAAAACACCTCTTACTGTGATTAAAAGCTATGCCGATTTACTAAGAAGAAGGGGAACAAAGAACGAAGAATTGACTCAAGAAGCGATTGAATCGATTCATTCTGAAGCGATAAGAATGCAGAAAATCACTGAAAGGTTCCTAGATCTGGCGAATACGGAGCTTGATAACGGGCTTGATCTAGTTACCATAAATCTTATTCCACTATGTCAAAGTTTATTTAAACAATTAAAAGTAGCATACAAAAGAGAAATGGTGCTTCATTATAAAAAAGCACCAATTACGGTCGTGGCAGATGAATTAAAGCTCAAACAGGTAATCATTATTTTGCTGGATAATGCCCTCAAATATAGCACGGATAAAGTGGATGTATATTTAGAGGATCAAGGGCAATTAATCATCCTGCGTGTAAAGGATTATGGAATTGGAATCCCGGAAAATGAAATTGAAAATATCTTTGAACGCTTCTATCGAGTGGATAAAGCAAGAAGCCGCAAGACGGGTGGAACAGGCTTAGGCCTCTCCATAGCAAAAAATATCATCACACAGCATTTCGGGGAAATTAAAGTGAAAAGTCAAGAAGGAATTGGCACGGAAGTAGAGCTTATTCTCCCAAAAATGGGCATTGCCTGTAAAAAGGAAAAGTGACTTTAAAGAGCAGGTAAGCAAATGAAACGATTGGATGTTTCAAATCTCCTGATAAAGGGATGGAAGACTATGAGTAAAACCATATTATTAATCATCGGGATCCTACTATTATTCTTTTTAATCTATTCCATTTTACCAACATTGATAATTCGAAGATGTGGATTTAGAATAACGAAAAAAATAAATCCAAATCAAATCGCGCTAACCTTCGATGATGGTCCGGATCCACATTATACGGAAAGATTATTGGACTTATTAAAAAAATATCAAATCAAAGCAACATTTTTTGTGGTGGGAAGTAAAGTAGAGATGTATCCGGAAATCATTAAAAGAATGAAGAGGGAAGGTCATACAATTGGAATTCACCATTATCATCATGTTTCCGGTTGGCTTTTATCGCCTTTTCAATTAAAGAATCAATTGGAGAGAACGAAAAAGGCTATCGAAGAATGCACACATGAAAACGTGAAATTCTATCGGCCTCCATGGGGGCACTTCAACCTATTTTCACTTATCATAAGCAAAGAATATACTAAAATTATGTGGTCTGCGATTTTTGGTGATTGGAAGGTGAAGCGTTGCAAAAACACTTTACTGGATGAGTTACGAAAAACAGAAAAAGGTTCGATTTTATTGCTGCACGATTGTGGAGAAACTTGGGGAGCTGATGAGGAAGCACCAAAGTTTATGCTTGAAAAATTAGAAATGTTTTTAGAGGAAAATAAAGAAAAAGGAACAAGCTTTGTGACCTTAAAGGAAATGGATGGATAAGAAATATATGAATATCGAGACGATTCTAAATGGAATTGAATTATACGGATATTTGATTATCTCACTATGCTTATTCTTTGGGATTGTGGGGATACCTGCACCAGAAGAATCCTTCTTATTTTTAATAGGCATCCTTGCTTTTCATCATCAACTGTCTTTGGGTTTATCCATATTATGCTCTATTCTGGGGGCATTTGTTGGGATGTTTTCAGCTTATATCATCGGAAAATATGTCGGCCAACCATTTATGAATAAATTTGGAAAATATGTTGGTATTACCAAAGTGAAATGGGAAAGGGCAGGAATAAATTACACCAAAAATGCCCACAAAACCATCTTGTTTGGTTTTTATATGCCTGGAATCCGCCAAATAAGTCCGTATTTTGCAGGTATGGCCAAAATTCCATTGACTAAATATTTGATACTGTCTCTCTTTGGGACCATTCTCTGGACAGTTCCTTATATATTGGTGGGATACTATTCTGGAGAGATTTTCCACATCAATCCTGACTATGTTCCATACTACGGTATCATCCTTCTCGTATTATTTATGGTTTATATGTTAGTAAAATACTTAAAAGGGAAAAAAGTAACGGAACCATAAAGTAAAACTTCCATCAGTGGGGGTTTTCGACGCACAGGATGTGATAGTGCAGACGTCGCGCTTTTAGTCTGCCATTCATCCCCCACTGATGGTTAGTCACGCAGAGCCTGATTGATTTTTCTAAGGGCTGAAGCCCAAAGAAAAATCTTATTTCACTTATCACGCTCATAGCGCCACGTCCTGTGGCTTCGCCTGATTAGGACCTTAATCCCTCGTCGGACCTTTACGGACAGTTAATCTCCCACTTATCTTCTTCGTATTCTCATAATCTTGAAGTGGGAGTCAAAATGTCCGTTAAGAGTGGGATAAAATATCTTTTAACTTACGTTTGAAATCCATATGAAGATTGAGATCTTATTCGGGTTTTTTAATGGGGGTCAACCGCCTTTTAATCTAAAAACATATTAAAAATAAGATTAAAATTAAATGAAAAAGAAAGATTACGGAAAAAACAGTGTTACATTGGTAGTAGGAAAACACATGAGTTTATCATTATTCATTGGAATGAAGAGATGTGTTTTTCTTTTGACAAGGAGAGATGGATATGAAGAAGATTTTGTTCTTGCCGCTACTAAAAATGCAATCTGGTCATCATCAAGTAGCTGAGGCGTTAATGGATATCATTAATAAAGAAACAAACGATATCATTTTAAAAAAAGTCGATTTATTAAGCTATACGAATGAATCTTTTGAGAAAATGGTAACAGGAAGCTATTTGAAATGGATTCGTTTTGCACCAGAATCCTATAATCTTGTGTATCAAAAATTTTTTTATGGACAACCTTCGAGGGAACCGTCATACAAATGGTTTCAAGCTATATTCTTGAAGAAAATGGAGCAATTATTGTTGGAGTTCCGTCCTGATTTAATCATTTGTACACATGGCTTTCCTTCCCATCTCCTTAGCCAATTAAAGATGAGTGGAAAATGCCATACGCCGATCATAAATGTCTATACCGATTTCTTTGTAAATCGTTTTTGGGGGAAGGAAGGAATTGACTTTCACTTTGTTCCGAGTATGCAGATCAAAGATAAATTGATTCGTGAAGAAAAAATCCCGCCTTATAAAGTTTTGGTTACAGGGATTCCTGTTCATGAAGAAATAACAAGGAATTCGCCTCAGTCTCTTCATTTCAATCGCCTTAAAGTTTTAATTTCAGGTGGGAGTAGCGGACTTGGGGGAATTCAAAAATTAGCTGCTAATTTAAAGTCATCGGTAGGGGTGGATTATCTTGTGCTTTGCGGGAAAAATGAACATTTATATAAGGAAATCGAATCCTGGAATCTAAATCACATTATAGCTCTACCTTATCTTTCATCACGATCAGCGATGAATAAAATCTATGATAAAGTGGATGCAATTGTCACAAAGCCAGGTGGGGTAACAGTTAGTGAAGCTTTGAGAAAGAGATTACCGATTTTTGTCCATTCCGCATTGCCTGGACAGGAGGAAATTAATCTTCAATACTTGAAAAAACAAGGTCTGATCTCATTGTTATCAACAAAAAAATCAATGGAAGACCAAATCAGTAGTGTATTAAGAAATCCTAAAAAAATGGATCGCTTAAATCATGCTATCGATACCTATCATGATGGAATTGAAATTCATGATGGAAAAAATATGGTTGATTTTATTGAATGGATACTCTATCAAAAGCAAACATGGAAATTGGAACGGACTTTATCACGAGATTGGGTTTGGGGATATATGAGTGAAATTTGGTGAGAATTTGAACCAGCAGTATCATTATAGAAAAAATTCCCGTTTCTTGCTAGAAACGGGGAAAATTGAGACAGAATAGATCAAATGATCCAAAACACAATATGTAGTGTTCGGAAAGATATGATATTCAATATATTGATGATAACATAAGAAACTACTTCAAGTAAATGGTTTTAATGCAATTTTCAAGATTATGCTTCGGTTAGCTCATTAATTTCGACAATCGTTCTTTCCTCTAAAGGTCCTCTTAAATGAACTGTTGCCGTTCTGCCATCCTCATTTAATTGATCAATCCAGACGGAGGTACCATTATATTTGACTTCTATGTCCGCTGGAGATGATAAAATTTGTTTCACTCTTTTAACTTCCATTTACACACACTCCTAGAAAAAAGATTCGTTCTTTGCATCTAGCTATCGATATTATTTGTAAAATAAAATGATTTATTCATGTGTAAGAAAATATTGGATGTCATTTGCTAGGTTATTGGTGTTCCATGGATACCAATTTCTTGCCATCAAAAAAGTAAATTGTATTGATAAGCAACCGGATTAACAGTATGGAATTATATAGTAGAGGGTGAATGATGTAAATTCTAGCTTAGAGTGGTAAGAAGATTATAAAAGAGTCCCTTCACTCAGAAATGAGGAAGGGATTTTTTATGCGAAAATTTAAGTAGCTGTCTTTTTCCAAACGGCTTTCTGCATAATGACGGCGACAATTCCAATAATGATAACAAGAATCAAGCTCACAAACAATCCAAGGCGAATATTTTTCTCTACTATTGTTCCACTTACAGCAGCAAGAATCAGGAGAATTCCGATATAAGCTTGAGATTTCCCCCATAACTTTAATTTTAGAATTTTTAATGCAGAAATAATGATAAATAGCCAGTTAAATAAAATTAAAATACCCGCAGCTGTCGTAATATACTCATATATCTTTCCGGGAAGGAGAAGAGCCGTGAAAATGGATGCCAATAATCCAATCGTTGCAATGATTAAGGAAGGAAGAGGGAGTTGTTTCCACTTTTTTAGTTTTTTCGCAAATACTTTTGGGGCATCACCATCTTCTGCCAAGGTTACCAATAGTTTTGTTACACCGAATAAGGAAGCGGTCATCGTGGAAAAACCAGCAATGATAATAGCGCCATTAAAGACATGAGGGAAAAAGGCGAGATGGTATTCCTCCATCGCTTTCACAAATGGACTTTCTTTTTCATTAAATCCATGATGTGCTACCATTGTGACTGCTAGACCAAGAGAAATAATATAGATAATGGCAAGCATAATGAGCATGATAATCCCCGCTTTAGGGGCATCTGCTTTGTTTTTCAAACGAGTGGCCATTAAGCCAATGACTTCGATTCCTCCATAGGCATAATAAGCATAGATGAGGGAAGCCCAAAATCCCTTAAATCCTTCAGGAAAGAACTTATTGACAGAATGAGGAATTCCAGGATGATTGACATCACCATCAATCCAGCCAATTAATGCAGCACCTGCAAGGATAATAAACATCAGAATGGCTGAGGTTTTAATTACAGCGAGCAGATTCTCAACTTTGTCAAAACCACTTGTACCTGCCAAAACTACAATAATGGAAAGAACAGCGTATCCAGCAGCAAATATCCAAAGAGGGATCTGTGGAAACCAAAATCTAGTTAAGATTGAGAGAGCAGTTAATTGGCTGCCCATAATTAAAATATTAGAGCTCCAATAATTCCAACCGCAGCTAAACCCTGCCCAACGCCCATATGCTTTACTTGCGTAGTAGCAGAAAGAGCCCTCCTGTGGATCCTTTGCAGTCATTTTTGCTAATAAATTGTAAACGATATATGTACCAAGTGCAGCCAATAAAAAGGAAAATACGATGGACGGTCCTGTTGCGATAATTCCAATTGATGAACCTAGAAAATATCCGGTTCCAATCGTGCATCCAACTCCAATTAGGGATAACTGCCACCAGCTTAAGCTTTCCTTAGTTTTTCCATTACCCTTCTTTTTGCTTTTATCTTGACTTGAATATTCCATGGGAATAAAAAAGTCCATACCATCCCTCCTCCATGTATGCTTATCGTTAGAAAAAGAATGATTTTTTATGTATATATAATGGAGGAAAATAGGTGCCAATCCTTCCAATCCAAACTAAAAAAGATCCGTTACCCCAAAAATGAATTTTAATGGAAACGAATCTTTTTATTTAAAACATGAAAAGATAGAGAAAAGGAAGAATGAAAAAGATAACAGCAGCAATTAATAGGATTTTGAGAAACTGGTCTGAAATCTTTTTAAGTGTCATTTTCAGTCCACCTTGTAAAGGAAAAACGTTGCGATACAAGGCAATAAAGAAAATCAATTCGCCGATGAATTGAATATCAAAGAGAATTTGAAACGCACGATTGGCTTGAAAGAGTTCATGAATCGTATTATAAGAGGTAAATAATAAAAGGAATTTATCATTCAAAAATCCTACAATCCCGAAAAAAATAAATAAGATTAGAAGATTTTGTACTAGTTCTAAATAAAAGTAGGACACTTTTTTCAAATTTAATGGTTTTATTTTCACAAATTAGCACTCCATCCTTGTTGTCATTCGTATATAAGCAAAAAAATCATACCATTTTAAGGTTAAAAACAAAAGCGCTGGTTCGAGATATTCACTTGAACCTATGCAATTGATTAATACAATGGACAAGAATTCTCCATAAATTACTCGCTGAACCCATACCAAGAATCGATCATAATCTATCAAAATCAGTTATATTTAATCGATAATGAGCAAAAAATATCATTATTTTGATTGATTTCGATTAAAACTCTTCAAAATTGTGAACGAATATGAATGAGTTTGATTATTTTTGATTGAAAACGATTGATTTTTGGAATCGTTTACAGTAGACTAAGAGCATAAATAAAGAAATTTTTTTGGGGAAGTGATGAATTGCTAACGCCTGAAAGACATCGCATTATTTTAGAATTATTGAAAGAAAAAAATATCGTGAAAATCGCTGAACTTGTTGAAGCTACAGATACATCTGAATCAACTATTAGACGAGATTTAACACAACTAGAACAAGAAAAGTATTTAAAAAGAGTTCATGGAGGGGCGGCAAGACTTCAAGGAAAATTAGAAGAATTAAGCATGACTGAAAAATCCTCCAAAAACAATCTAGAAAAACGAAAAATTGGTCAGTATGCGGCAAGTCTGGTTGATGAGGGAGACTGTATTTACTTAGATGCAGGATCAACGATTTTTGAAATGATTGCCTTCCTTCCAATAGATATTGTCGTCGTCACGAATGGTTTATCTCATGTGAATGCCCTAATGGATAAAGGGATTCATACCTATGTTCTTGGAGGATATGCCAAACCGACCACTAAAGCATTAATCGGTAGGGGGGCATTATCAAGTCTAGAGCAATACCGCTTTGATAAATGTTTCTTAGGGGTCAATGGGATTCATCCGCAAATGGGCTATACCACACCGGATCAGGAAGAAGCGATGATTAAGAACAAGGCCATTTCCTTAGCAAGAGAAGTGTTTGTTTTAAGTGATGCTTCGAAATTTTCTGAGATTGCCTTTGCCAAAATTGCCGAGCTACATGAGGCGAATATTATCACAAATGAGCTAGATATCGATATGAAAGAACAATATACAAGTAAAACTAATATAAAGGTTGTGACATCTTGATTTACACTGTAACGTTAAACCCTTCACTTGATTATATCGTGGGACTAGATTCAGTGAAACTTGGAGAATTGAATCGAATAAAAAAGGATACCAAATTTCCCGGGGGCAAGGGAATTAACGTCTCAAGAGTTTTGAAACGATTAGGAGTCAATAGTCTTGCAAGTGGATTTATCGGTGGATTTACGGGTGAATTCATTAAAAATTATTTAATTAAAGAAGATATTGTTACTCATTTTATTCATGTTAAAGAGGATACCAGAATCAATGTAAAGATAAAGTCAAAGATTGAAACAGAATTGAATGCATCCGGTCCAACGATTTATCAAGAGGATTTTGCTCAGTTAAAAATGTTTATTAGCAGTTTAACTAATGAGGATTTATTAGTAGTGGCAGGTAGTATTCCATCCTCAATGCCTAAGAATACCTATGAGGAAATTTTGGCGATTTGTCAATCAAAGGATATCAAATTTGTGGTTGATGCAGAGGGAGAATTACTAAAGAAAATTCTACCGTTCAAGCCATTTCTCATCAAACCAAATCATCATGAATTAGGACAATTTTTCCAGACGGAGATCACAAGAAAAGAGGAAGTTGCTCCATATTGTCGAAAATTGCTTGATTTAGGGGCTGAAAATATCATCGTTTCTCTTGCTGGAGAGGGAGCCATCTTTATGAACCGCGATCATGGCTACTATGCCAGCGCGCCGGTTGGAGAGGTGAAAAATTCAATTGGAGCGGGAGATTCAATGGTTGCTGGGTTCTTAGCTCAATATGCGAAAAGCAAAAATGTGAAAGAGGCCTTTCGTTATTGTGTTGCAACAGGTAGTGCAACTGCATTTTCAATGGACTTATGTACGAAGGATAAAGTGGAAGAATTATTGCCTCAAGTTCAAATTACAGAGTTAGAGGAGGAAACTAAATGAGAATTACAGAATTGCTTACTAGAGACACAATCAACATCTCCATGATTGGAAAAAGTAAAACAGAAGCTATTGATGAATTAGTGGCTGTTTTAAATCAAGCGGGGAAGCTTAATAATGCTAATACCTACAGAGAAGAAATTCTAAAAAGAGAAGAATTAAGTACAACCGGAATCGGAGATGGGATTGCCATTCCCCATGCAAAAACCTCTGCGGTGAAAAATGCAGCTATTGCTTTTGGAAAATCTGTTAGTGGAGTCGATTATGAATCTCTTGATCAACAGCCAACCCATTTATTTTTCATGATTGCTGCTCCAGAAGGCGCAAATAATACTCATTTAGAAGCTCTATCTCGCCTTTCAACCATTTTAATGAAGAAGGACGTTCGAGAGAGATTGATGAGCGCGAAGAGTGTAGATGAAATACTCGAAATTATTGATTCACATGATGAAGTGGAGGAAGAAGAACAAGCAGCTCCTTCAGGAAATCGCCCCTATATTGTTGCTGTAACCGCTTGCCCAACGGGAATTGCCCATACTTATATGGCTGCAGACTCCTTAAAGGCAAAGGCTGCGGAAATGGGAGTTGATATCAAGGTTGAAACGAATGGTTCGGGTGGAGCAAAAAATATTTTAACTTCGAGTGAAATTGATCAAGCGGTTGCGGTCATTGTGGCAGCCGATACAAAGGTTGAAATGGAGCGCTTTGCTGGAAAGCATGTGCTTGAAACGGCGGTTGCTGAAGGAATCCGTAAACCAGAAGCATTAATTGACAGAGCTTTAAACCAAGATGCTCCCATTTATAAAGGACATGGAGTTAAATCACAAGGTACTGAACGAACATCAACAAAAGGAGTAGGGGCTACTATTTATAAGCATTTGATGAATGGTGTTTCGAATATGCTTCCATTCGTTGTTGGTGGTGGGATATTAATCGCGATATCGTTTATGTTTGGATATAATTCAGCGGACCCAAATGATCCATCCTATAATGTCATCGCAGAAGCATTAAAGACCATTGGTGGCGGGAATGCCTTCGGATTAATCGTTCCTGTTCTAGCTGGATTTATCGCTATGAGTATTGCTGACCGTCCAGGATTTGCACCAGGTATGGTTGGTGGTATGATGGCGGCAAGCGGTGGTGCTGGATTCCTAGGTGGACTTGTTGCTGGATTTTTAGCAGGTTATATTGTAGTGGGGTTAAGAAAAGGTTTAGCTGGACTTCCCGCTTCATTAGAAGGTATTAAAGCAATTCTATTATATCCATTATTAGGAATCGCGATTACCGGATTTTTGATGTACTTTGTTATTAATAAACCTGTGGCTGCATTGAATTCAGCCGTAACCGATTGGTTAACCGGATTAGGAACTGGAAATGCAATTTTACTTGGTGTCATTCTCGGATTAATGATGGCTTTTGATATGGGTGGTCCTATCAATAAAGCCGCTTATGTATTTGGCACTGGTTTACTTGCAAGTGGTGTATATCAACCAATGGCAGCAATCATGGCAGCTGGTATGGTTCCGCCACTAGCAATTGCTTTGGCCACTACTATCTTCAGAAATAAGTTTACGAAGGAAGAGCGAGATGCAGGTACAACGAACTACATCATGGGATTATCATTTATTACTGAAGGGGCAATTCCTTTTGCAGCAGCCGACCCAATTCGTGTCATTCCATCTGTCATGATTGGTGCAGCAGTTGCCGGTGGACTCTCCATGGCGTTCCATATTGGTCTTCGAGCTCCACATGGCGGAGTGTTTGTTGTTCCATTAGTAGAAGGCGGTTGGTTCTTATACCTATTAGCCATTGTCATTGGTTCAGTGGTTGGTGGAATACTCATCGGATTATTGAAAAAGCCAGTGAAATAGTATAATAGGAAAAGCTAGCTCTCAAGTAGGGAGTTAGCTTTTTTTGTTTTCTGTATTGGGCTGTGAGTAGTGGGGAAAGTAGAGTAGAATTGGGTTTGATGAATGACTGCTTTTGACTGAAGAGTTAAAGGAATGAATGACATATCAGCTTCATTAATCACCATAAAAAAGTTAGCAGAGGAAGCGTTATTTCAAAATGAAACTTCTCTAATAAGGACTATTTTAAATATACGCTGTTTTCTCAAAGATAGTTGTTATTAGAACAACATATAAATCTATTATCGTAGCCCTGATTCAGAACTTGATTGTTTTGGAACTCATTCTAGCGGTCCAACTAGCTCTGCATTTGGACTCAGTGGTCATGCAATTTATTCATTAGATGCGTAGACTGAATATTCGCGGAAAATGAATTTTATTCGCGAAAATCCAAGGTTTACTCGTGAACGTCTTTTTATTGTGATGCAACAAAGCCGGGTGCAAAAGATAAAATAATAGGAAAATCTTCATGTGAAAAGAGATTTGCCCATCATTTGACATCTGAAAATGGCGAATCTCTTTATGCTTTGTAAAGCTTGTCCTTTGATTGTATCGATTCTATCATTTCATGCCACGGTTTCGGCTTGGAGAAATAGAAACCTTGAGCCTCTTCACAACCAATATCCTTGAGAAAATCTAATTGTTCGAGGGTTTCAACTCCTTCTGCCGTGATTGAAAGTCCGAGATGGCTTGCCATGGCTACGATAGTTTTGACAATTGTTTCAGATTGGGGGTTGTGAACAACGTCCTTAATAAAGGAACGGTCAATTTTCAATCTTTGAATTCTCAATTCATGTAAATTACTTAAAGAATTATAGCCAGTGCCATAATCATCAATACTTAAGTGAACCCCTAATTCTTGAATTTTTTTAACGGTTTTCGTTGCTGCTTGCAGGTCGCCCATGGCAACAGTCTCTGTAATTTCCAATTCCAATAGATGTGGAGGCATTTTTGTCTCAAAAAGCACTTCTTTAATTGTATCAACAATATTTTTTTGAATAAGTTGTTTGACTGAAAAATTAACAGCAATTTTATAGCATGTTCCTAATTGTTTGTTCATTTTGATGATATCTTCGCATGCTTTTTCTAACACCCAAGAGTCAATTTCAATAATCATTCCCGTTTCCTCAGCAAGGGGAATAAACTCAGAAGGAGGGATCGAACCCAATTCTGGATGATGCCATCTTAGTAAAGCTTCAAAGCCGTTTATTTTCCGGCTGCTGATTTCGACTTTTGGTTGGTAATGAAGAAAAAGTTGTGCTTTTTTGAGGGCAAACTTTAAGTCTTCTTTTAGCTTGAAGGAACGAATGATTTGTTCATCGAGCTGTTTTTCATAAATATAAAATTGATTGTGACCACTATGTTTGGATTGGTACATGGCAATATCAGCTCGTTTTAATAGTTCAATCGCACTTGACCCGTCCTTTGGGAAATAAGCTACACCTAAGCTTGAAGTTACAATCATCTCCTGTTCAAATAAATAAATTGGTAAAGTGATTTGATCAATTATTCTTTGCGCAAAGCTTGAAATTTCCTCCTCGGTAAGACGTGATTTTAGAATAATAAATTCATCTCCACCAATTCTCCCAACGTGATCGGAATCATTCGTGAGCTCTGTCATTCTCTGACCAATTTGGATAAGAAGCTCGTCGCCAACATCATGCCCTAATAAATCATTCACATTTTTAAAATGGTCTAAATCAACGAAATAAATGGCAAAGGGTGTTTTTTTATTTATCCATGATTCCATTGTTTCGTAGATTTCTCTTCGATTGACTAAACGAGTTAAAGGGTCATGGTATGCTTGAAAGCGAAGGTGTTTTTTCGTCCGAAGCCATTGTGATTGCTTTTCATAATATTGTTTCTCACTATAAATTGCTATCATAACAAGCAGCAGTAGAATAGAGATGACTTCAATATTGACAAAAAGATAATCGATCTTACCAACTGAGCTTTGGATTACTTCTAATATGCCAAAGACAATTGATATACTAGAAAAAAAGGATGAGGCAAGGATTATTCTTAATGGTGGGTTCTTTCGATTAAACATTATGTCATGATAAATTAATTGAATTAAGCGGATCGATAAAAAAACCAATACTAAAAAAAGAATCGATGATAGTGTAAGATTCATATAATCAATATTATTTTCCGACAAGTATGGGAAATACAATAGTTGTGCCACTACAACGGCAAAGCCAACGAGTCCAATACAGATAAGAAAATTCTTTAATGTCCCAATCTTTTTTTTATCGAAATAAATAAAATGAAATAGGATGATATATAAGCAGGTAAATATCATAAAGGCTAAAATCGTTTGTTTGGTAAAAATCTCATTCAGTACAAATGAATGAGTTTCTTTTAGTAGAATAAAAATGAGAGAGAAAATATAAAAGGATGTAAAAATGGGAAGAAGCCAATTTTTAACGGTCTTTTGCTTTTTAATTACTAGATTACTTCCAAGAAACAGGGTGAGAAAGAAGCAAAAGGAATATACAATAGCTGCAATTAAGTAGAAAAAAGTTTGTCCCATGTAAAAAACCCCTTATAATCCCATATATGAAAGATAATTAAGTTCATCTTACTATTTTTTTGCTTTTATTGTCAAAATAGAAAGAATATTTCGTATTAAAAAGAAACCAAGGCATATTTTCCTTGGCCATCTATTGGATTATGTGGAGGTTTTATCTGGTTTGATGGAGAGCATGGTCAGAAGGGCAGCGACAACAGCAAAGCCGGAGAGAAAATAAAAAAGAAAATGTAAAGTGTGCACCATTAGAAGAGCCATAATCGGTGGACCGGCTGCAACTCCGATAAATCGCATGGAGCTATAGATGGAGGTAATGGTACCACGTTGTTCTTTTTCAATTCCTTCTGTTATTAAAGCATCAAGGCATGGAAGACTAACCCCTATGCCAATTCCTCCAAGGAAGAACATTCCAAGTAGAAACCACAAATATTCAGAGAAACTAAGAACGGCAGTGGAAATCGCAAGAAGCCCTATTCCAGAAAAGGTTAGCCACTTCATAAGGATTTTGTTTTCTTTGATTTTTTTTCCAGTTGTATAGGAGGCCAAACATAGGGCACCGAGTGGAATGGCTAATAATAATCCTTTTTTCACATGGGTAATGGCATATTCCTTCTCTAAAATGTCCGAAAGATAGAAAAGGACCCCGAAAAGAATGAACATGAGAATAGCACCAATCGTAAATATCGCCACGAGCCACTTGCCGTTATCAACAAATATTTGCTTGATATTATGAAAAAACTGTTTAAATGGAATGGATTCCGATTTGGTTTTTGGACTTTTCACAAAAAAAATCATGAGTATTAAAGAAATAGCACAAAAGACTGGTATGGATAGAAAGGGGATAAACCAGATGAAACCGGCTAACAAAGCACCCAGTATTGGACTTAATACCTTTCCCAAGGTATTAGCCGTTTCGATCATCCCAAGAGTACTACTGACTTCTTCTTCACTTTGGAACATATCTCCGACCAAGGGTAGGACGATAGGAAAAGCTCCTGATGCCCCAATTCCTTGTAGGGCACGACCAATTAAGATGATCCAGTATGCATCATTTAATTTCCAAGAGGCCCATCCTGAAATCAAGCCTCCAATTGCTGTTAAGATTAAGCTCGGAATAATGACCTTTTTTCTACCAATATGGTCAGATATATAGCCAGCAATCGGAATTAACACGATAGCGACAAGGGAATAGACCGTAATAATCATACTCGTTTGAAAGGATGAAATATTTAAATGCTTCTCCATTGACGGCAAAACAGGTATAAGCATGGAATTTCCTAAGGTCATGACAAGTGGAATTGATGAAAGCGCTGCAATGGCTAATGTTTTACCGTGAAGTGTATCGCCTTCTGAGCCTCGATTGGATTGAGATTTGGAACCTTTAGAAAATTTATTGGATGATTGAAGCTTTTCAATATGTTCCATTGATAGACCTGCCTTTTATTATTAAAAGTCTTTTTCTAAGAATCACCGCTAAACATATCTTTAATATGAACCAAATGATGAAAACTCATGAATTAATCTAAATCCTTTATCTGGAATAATAGAAAAATTAACTTCATTTGGCAAAATCGTGATTTGTCGTTAAAATATGGAGAAAAGGCATCCAAAAAAGTCAGGTGAATTAATTGGCAAAATTAATCAGTTTAAGTATTGGTAATCCAAAAATGGAAACTTGGGTCGGAGGAAATGAGTATTCAGGTATAAACAAACAAAAAGTTCATGCAGCATTTTTAACAAAACGGGGATTTCTCGATGATGATGTAGCCGATCAAAAGCATCATGGTGGATTGGACCGTGCAGTTTGTATCTATCCTTTTGAACATTACAAAATGTGGGCAGAAGAATTTCATAAAGATTTTCAACCACCTGCATTTGGTGAGAATTTATCTATTTCAGGCATGCTTGAAAAGGATGTTTATATTGGGGATATATATAGAATTGGCGATGCGGTTGTTCAAGTAACACAAGGAAGAATTCCGTGTGCAAAGATATCAAACCACAACAGTGTGAATGCACTACTTGGGAGAATCGTGGAAACAGGGTTTTCCGGTTATTTTTTTCGTGTCATTGAAGAAGGGGAAATCACAGAGGATTCTGATATTAAGTTAGTTGACAGGACTCAGAATCAATTCTCTGTTTTGAATGTTAATCAGACTCTCTTCCATGATCGAAAGAATCGGAAAGTAATCGAACAGATCGTTAACATAAAAGAATTAGCGGAAAAATTCAGGGTGAGTTTAGAGAAATGTTTGTAATGGGATGATTGATTGAGATGTAAAAGGTTTTTGGTGAAAATGAGGAAGTATACTTGTGAATATCTTTTTCTTCTTACTAACGTGTGTACCTTAGTAAAAGGAGTAATCCTAAATCCAAATTCCATACAGACAGCTAGTAAAAATCCAATAAAAAATTTGGAATTATCTTGACATTTAGGAAATTTAAGTTTAATATAACCTCATTAATACTTTAAGGCATTGATGAAGAGAAGTAGCCTAAAGGAAATCTTTAGAGAGCTGATGGTTGGTGAGAATCAGTGTTGGATTTTAGGTGAATGGGCTTCTGAGCTCCAAATTGAAACCTATATGGGAGTAGACTTTGGCGAAAGGTCCCATCGTTATAAGGGACGGATATTATGGGTACCGTTGGAACATAGGATTTTAAACCAAGGTAATCTGCGATATCTTTAAAGTGAGCTAATATTAGCTAATAAAGGTGGCACCACGGGTCTCTCGTCCTTTTTGGAGGAGAGGCCTTTTTGTGTTTTTGAAAATTTTATTATTGTAAATCGTTGAGTAAGAAGAGTACAATCATTACCCCTTGTTTCAGAGAACCGGATAAGGTGAGAGCCGGCACAAGGACATGATTGGAATGGACTTATGAGAGGTCTCTTGAATGAGTAGTAGGGAGGCACGGATTCCACCGTTAACTGGATAGGGTATGGGTAGAAGGATTCAGGGAGAATCATTCCCTTCTATAGTACCTGAAAAAGCGGGAGCAAGTTGCTCCAACCTGAGGTGGCACCGCGGTTAACCGAGATCGTCCTCTATATGCACAACACGTGCGTATAGAGGATTTTTTATTTTTTCAAAAAAGAAAGGGGAAGGGACATGGGAAATTCAATTGTTGAAAAAAAAGCACTAGTGGAAGAGCTCCAAGGGGATACATTAACGCCCATTTCGATATTTCAGCGTCTGAAAGGAAAAAAATTCTTGCTGGAGAGCTCCTTAAAACACGAGAATACGGGAAGATATTCCTTTATTGGGGCAAATCCGACTTATGAATTAAAAGGAAGAAATGGGAAAACAGAGATTTTGAATGGTGAAACAAAAGAAAATGTAGAAATGAAGCCACTGGAAGTATTGAAAAAATTTATTCCGCTATATATCGAGGAAGAAATTGACCTTCCTTTTATTGGTGGAGCC
This sequence comes from Cytobacillus sp. Hz8, assembly GCF_042263505.1. Lineage (NCBI taxonomy): Bacteria > Bacillati > Bacillota > Bacilli > Caryophanales > Bacillaceae > Cytobacillus > Cytobacillus sp. Hz8. The sequence continues at coordinate 94,619 of NZ_JBHKFI010000005.1, forward strand.
GTGGGTTATGTAGGATATGATGTGATTCGCGATTATGAATATATCGGGGATATGCAGGTGGATGAACTTGAGCTTCCTGATGTCCACTTCATGATGTTTGAGGATGTTATCGTATTTGATCACTTAGAGGAAAAAATCTATCTCGTTGCTGTCCCAATCAAGGAAAGTACAACAAAGGAACAATTGGAGGAACGTATCGAAAAGCGTAAATCCGAGATATTATCACCTGAAAGGAGTCAACTTCCTCCGTTTACGATTTCCTCCTATGAGGCTTCCATGAAAAAGGAGGATTATATCCGCATTGTGGAAAAAGCGAAGAAACATATTTTAGAGGGGGATATCTTTCAAATTGTGCTCTCTCAACGAATGAAGGCAGATTTTCAAGGAGACCCATTTTCCTTTTATCGTAATTTACGAGTGAAGAATCCCACGCCATATATGTATTATCTAGACTTTCAGGATTATGTAATTGCAGGATTTTCACCGGAAAGCTTAATAAAAGGGAATCTGGATAAAATCACCACAAACCCCATAGCTGGTACTAGGCCAAGAGGGAAAACTAAAAATGAGGATGATGAGTTAGAAGTGGAGCTTTTGCAAGATGAAAAAGAGCTTGCCGAGCATAGAATGCTTGTCGATTTAGGAAGAAATGATATTGGCAGAGTGAGCGAGTATGGAACTGTGGTGGTCAACAAATATATGAAGGTTGAAAAATATAAGCATGTCATGCACATCGTATCAGAAGTGACCGGAAAGTTAAAAGCTTCGTATTTGCCGATTGATGCATTAATTACCACACTTCCAGCAGGTACCGTTTCGGGGGCTCCGAAAATACGCGCTATGGAGATTATTAATGAATTGGAACAGCAGAAAAGAGGAGTATATTCGGGTGCGATAGGCTATTATTCATTAAATGGAAATATGGACTTCGCCCTTGCGATTCGCACCGCATTGATAAAAAAACAAAAGGCATATATTCAGGGAGGAGCAGGTATTGTCTACGACTCTGTTCCTGAAAAAGAATATGAGGAAACCCTTCATAAATTAAAAACCTTTCTGGAGGTATAGCAATGATTTTATTAATTGATAATTATGATTCATTTACCTTTAACTTATATCAATATTTTGGAGAGCTTGGTTGTGATCTAGTCGTAAAGAGGAATGATGAACTAACCATTCAAGACATTGAGGAACTTCATCCAGATGCAATCGTTATTTCTCCTGGTCCAGGAAAACCAGAGGATGCCGGAATTTGTGTCGAATTGATTCAACAACTATATATGAAGTATCCCATTTTAGGGATCTGCTTAGGTCATCAGGCGATTGGGTATGCCTTTGGAGCAAAAATTGAAAAGGCAAAAAATATTATGCATGGAAAAATTTCGAAAATTACGCACACAGGAACGAATATCTTTTCTTATTTAACTCAGCCGCTTGGAGTGATGCGTTATCACTCATTAGTCATCAAAAAGGGAACGCTTCCCGGTTTATTTAAGATTTTAGCAAAATCTATGGATGATCAAGAAATTATGGCAATCAAGCATGAGGAGTATCCGCTCTATGGTTTACAATTCCATCCAGAATCAGTGGGCACTAAGACTGGCAAGCAAATGTTAAACCATTTTTTACAAGAGATAGGAGAGGGGAATAAACATGAAAGCATATTTAGAACGCATATCTGAAGGGTCAGGTTTAACGGAATTGGAAATGAGAGGGGCAATTGAGAAAATCTTCAATGATGAAGTATCAGATAGTGAAATCGCTGCTTTGATGATTGGTTTAAAAATGAAGGGGGAAACGGTGAGCGAAATTGCGGGAATTGCCAATGCCTTAAGAAGTAAGTCTCTCTTATTTAGTAAGAAGATTCCGAATGTTATGGATAATTGTGGGACAGGTGGAGATCGCTCACAAAGTTTTAACGTCAGTTCCACCTCTGCTTTTGTGATAGCAGGTGCAGGTATTCCAGTTGCTAAGCACGGTAACCGAAGCATCACAAGTAAAACAGGCAGTGCAGATGTTCTTGAATATTTAGGAATCTCCCTCCAATTGCCACAGGAAGCCATCGAAGAGTTGATTGAGGAAGTGGGAATTGCCTTTTTATTTGCGCCTCATGTTCATCCTAATTTGAAACGAATTATGAAGGTCCGCATGGATTTGCGTATACCTACAACCTTTAATTTAATTGGTCCTTTAACCAATCCAGTCGATCTTGACTCCCAATTACTTGGAATCTATCGAAGTGATTTAATTGATATGTTCGCGGAAGTGTTAAAATCACTAGGTAGAAAAAGAGCTCTTGTTATAACCGGTGCCGGAAATATGGATGAAGCCTCACTGCAAGGAGAAAATCAGATGGCCTTACTAGAGAATGGGGAAATTACAAAAATCTTTCTCCATCCTGAAGAGGTTGGTCTGCCAGTCGTGAATAATGAACAGATTCGCGGCGGTGACGCAAAGGAAAATGCCGATATTCTCTTAAGGGTTTTAAAGGGTGAGAAGGGCCCATATCGTGATACTGTATTATTAAATGCCGGGCTTGCTATCTATACAGCGGGAAAGGTGAATTCCATTCAAGAAGGAGTTCAATTAGCAGCAGATATTATCGACTCAGGAACAGCTTTCCAAAAATTGGAGCAACTAATTGAGAAAAGCCAACGTTTTTCATTAGGAGTGAATTAAATGGGAACCATTCTAGATCAAATTATTGAAAAAAAAAGAGGGGAAGTTGTAAGACTTAAAGAGCTTGATCAACCCAAAAGCATAGAGCCGACAACAAAAAAGCGTTCACTTATCGATAAGCTTTCAAAAGCAACAGAGGTTTCCATCATTGCGGAATTCAAACGTTCCTCTCCATCAAAAGGAGATATAAATCCAAATCTTGATCCAAAGGAGCAAGTGAAGTTTTATATAGAATCAGGTGCGGACGCCGTATCTATTTTGACGGATCAACCCTTTTTTAAGGGATCTTTTGCTGATTTAATGGCGGCAAGAAGTGTAATTAATCAACCCATTTTATGTAAGGATTTTATGATTGATCCCATTCAAATTGATTACGCTTCTTCCTCAGGAGCGGATATCATCCTTTTAATTGCCGCTGCACTCGATGAGGAAAAGTTACAGGGCCTTTATCAATATGCAAAAGCTAAGAACTTGGAGGTCTTAATGGAGGTACACAATGAAGCTGAGCTCGAAAAGGTGTTAAAGACTGGTAATCGACTAATCGGTGTGAATAATCGCGATTTAAAGACCTTTCATATCGATTTAGCTACTACAGAGCGTTTAGCAAAAGCAATTAAAGATAGTGGTGCGTATTTGATAAGTGAAAGTGGAATGAAATCAAAAGAAGATGTCGAACGAGTAGTTGAGGCGGGGGCTAATGGAATTTTAGTTGGAGAAACCTTTATGACACATCCGAATGTGTCGCAAGTACTAAAGGAAATGAAAGTTTCCTTGAAGGGGGTTTGTTCTCAATGAAAGTGAAAATCTGTGGGATAATGGATTTCAAAGCTGCAAGATGTGCGGTTGAATCAGGGGCAGATGCGTTAGGATTCGTATTTGCTGAAAGTAAAAGAAAGGTAACCCCAATGCAGGCAAAAGAAATCATTGAACAGCTTCCAAATCAACTTTTAAAAGTGGGGGTCTTTGTAAATGAAGACATCTCCACGATTGAAAAAATCATTGCAGAATCGGGAATTAACATCGTACAGCTTCATGGAGAGGAAACTCCTTCTTATTGTGAACAACTCTCAGTTCCAGTTATTAAAGCGATTAGTGTCGGTTCTTATAGTGATTTGGAAAAAGCACAGGAATATTCCTGTGAGTATCTCTTATTCGATAGCCCGAAAGAGAAATACCACGGAGGTAACGGCAAAACCTTTAATTGGGAGCTATTCCATAGTTTTCAACCAAAAGGAACAAAAATCATTCTCGCTGGTGGTTTGCATTCGGAAAATGTAATTGAGGCGATTTCTCGGGTACAACCTGATATGGTCGATGTAAGCAGCGGAGTAGAGACGAACGGGAAAAAAGATTTGTCAAAAATTAAAGAATTTATCGCGAAAGCAAAGAGAGTACACAAGGAGGAAGTTTGATGAATACTTACACATTACCTAATGAAAAAGGCCATTTTGGTATATATGGAGGAAGATATATCCCTGAAACATTAATGACAGCGGTCCTTGAATTAGAAGAAGCTTATAAAGAAGCCCTTCTTGATGAGGGATTTCATCATAAAATCCATTCTTTATTGAAAAATTACGTAGGTAGAGAAACTCCACTTTATTTTGCAGAAAATTTAACAAATTACGCTGGAGGTGCTAAAATCTATCTTAAACGAGAAGACCTTAATCACACTGGTGCTCATAAAATTAACAATACAGTAGGGCAAGCCCTTCTTGCTGTCCGAATGGGAAAGAAAAAGGTTGTGGCGGAAACAGGAGCAGGTCAGCATGGAGTGGCGACAGCGACTGTCTGCGCACTTTTAAATCTTGAATGTATTGTATTTATGGGAGAAGAGGATATTAAAAGACAAGCATTAAATGTATTCCGGATGGAGCTTCTTGGTGCAAAGGTCGTCAGCGTAACATCTGGGAGCAGAACGCTCAAGGATGCATGTAATGAAGCTCTTAGATATTGGGTTTCCCATGTAAATGATACTCATTATATTTTAGGTTCTGTGATGGGCCCACACCCTTTTCCAATGATGGTACGTGACTTTCAAAGCGTGATAGGACGTGAAACAAAGCAACAATATTTGGAGGTTGAAGGCAAAATGCCAGATGCTCTTGTGGCCTGCATTGGCGGAGGAAGTAATTCCATGGGGATGTTTTATCCTTTTATTAAAGATGAAAGTGTCAAGCTTTATGGTGTGGAAGCAGCAGGGCTCGGGATTGATACTGATAAACATGCAGCGTCTTTAACAAAAGGAAAACCAGGTGTTCTTCATGGGGCATTAATGTATCTTTTACAGGACGATGCCGGTCAAATTCAGGAAGCGTTTTCTATTTCAGCAGGGCTTGATTATCCAGGAGTAGGTCCTGAACATTGCTATTTACATGATCAAGGAAGGGTCCGTTATGACTCCATAACAGATCAAGAAGCACTTGAAGGCTTTCAATTACTCTCCAAGTTAGAAGGCATTATTCCGGCATTAGAAAGTGCTCATGCCGTAGCTTATGCGCTAAAACTTGCAAAAACGATGAAGCAAGAAGAAGGAATAGTTATTTGTTTATCAGGTCGTGGTGATAAGGATGTGCAAGCAATTAAAGAAAAGTTAGAAGAGGAGAATAAATAATGAATCGATTGGAGAAAGTATTTCGAGATTTAAAAACCAAAAATGAGAAAGCCTTTGTTCCTTATATTATGGCTGGAGATGGCGGACTTCAAGCACTAATGGAGAGAATTGTATTTTTGGAAAAATGCGGTGCAACTGCCATTGAAATTGGGATTCCTTTTTCCGATCCGGTTGCCGATGGTCCGACGATTCAAGAGGCAGGGATTCGGGCATTAGAGCAAGGAACAACTTTAAAGGGAGTATTAGACACATTAAAAGATATACGTCCAATTGTCGCTGTTCCTTTAATCATTATGACTTATATGAATCCTATTTATGCATTTGGAATTCACTCTTTTATTGAAAATGCAGCTAAATCAGGTGTAGATGCCCTCATTATTCCCGATCTTCCAATTGAAGAAGAAGAGATCATTGCTCCTGAAATTGAACGTAGTCGAATGGAACTTATTCGTTTAGCAACTTTAACGAGTTCAAGGGAAAGAATTGAAGCGATTTCCAATCGTGGAAAGGGTTTTTTATACGCTGTCACTGTAACTGGAATAACCGGTTCACGTAAGGAATTTCAAGAAGGGGTAGGAACTTATCTACAGCAGCTAAAAAGTATTAGTCCTATTCCGGTACTAGCTGGATTTGGAATTTCAACCCCAGATCAAGTAAGAGAGATGACCAAATACTGTGATGGAGTGGTTGTTGGTAGTAAGATTGTGCAACTTCTGCACGAGGGTAAATTCTCAGAGGTAGAAATTTTAATTCGGGAATCTAAAATGGCAGAAATCTCATAATTTTGATGAAAAAAGCTTGGGGATTCCAAGCTTTTTTCACTGAGTTGGATGGATACCTAAATATTTTAGTAAATCATCCGCACTTCCCTTAAATTGTAAAAAATGGTACTGATTTTCGTCATCAAACATCATCAGGTAAGGCTTTTCCCCTTTTGGAAAGATGACAATGACCTCATCAACGAGCGAATCCATCCATTCATTCTTTACTGCAATCGGCGGCTCTAAAGGGATTTTTATCATCTGTCCTGCTTTTGGAATCGGATTTACTTTTACGTAGATATCATCAATTCCTTTGATATATTTCGCTGCCTCTTTCTGTGTGATGAAGCTAATGGGTTTTGAGTGAATCACTTTTCTTTTAGCAACATCATAAATTTCCACCTGTGCCTGTGGTGTTCCCGCTAAGCTAACAGCAGGCATTAGCCAAAGAAGGGAAAAAATAAACAAAAGAATTTTTTTGTTAGGCATAATAGGACCTCACTAAAAGAAGTGAAAGGGGAATGGGTGCGCGTGTGAGAACCCATCCCCCTTTCATATCATTATTTTCCAACAAACATTTGTGTCCAATGATAGCCTGCTTGGTCAAATCCAACCCCAATATGAGTGAAATTTCGATTAAGAATGTTTTTGCGATGACCTTCACTTTTCATCCACGAATTCACAACTTCTTGTGAGGTACGCTGACCCTGTGCAATATTTTCTCCCGCTGACTTATAAGTCACGCCAAAGTCTCTCATCATGTCAAAAGGAGAACCATAAGTCGGACTTGTGTGGGAAAAATAATTGTTTTGCTGCATATCATCTGATTTACGTTGGGCGACTCCGTTTAATTGAGTATCCAATTTTAAATCAGGCAAGCCATTTTTTCTTCGTTCCGCATTGGTTAAATTAATTACCTGTTGCGCTGCTTGGCTCACGGTTTTGGAAGTTGCAGTTATGTTATTTTTATTAGTTGTTCCTTGTTGATTAGGTTTAGGTGCAGTCTTTGGTGCTTGTGCTGTTTGTCTTTGATTCGGCTCAATTTGCTGCAACCCGATGTTCCCTAAATCTTTTGGATTTACGCGAACAAACTTATATTTTGCTTCTTGAATAAGCACTGGCCTAGTATGTGGATAATTATTACTAGACAGGGAGGTGTTCGCATCTGAAATATTCAGCATTTTATTTCGATGGTAGCGTTTTCCGCTAATATCAAAATCATTATCATTATTGTTCACATCATATTCTTCTGTAAGTGGGCCATTACGATCAACATCCAAATCATTATCCACATCGTTATCAAAGTTTCGGATTCTTAGATCGCGATCGTTGACATCATTGATAATGCGATTATCATCATCAGTGTCTAAAATATTGGCACGTCGATCATCTACATCCATCGCCCTATTTGTATTACACGCTGAAAGACCTAAGACAAGTGTTGAGGAAGCAATAAGTAAGCTAATTTTACCTTTGACCATTGGAAAGCCTCCTTAAGACAGAAATGTAATACAACAATAGTGTGGGTGGTTTTGCAGAAAACTATAGTTGGTAATATTCGTGATATTTACGGGGGATTTACAGGTAAGGATGTAGATGGGGATAAACGGAAAAAATGGAATGGAGAGTGAAGAAGAAGCTCATTTATTCAACGAATGGAAGACCAAGAATCTTTCATAAAAAGCTCTCCCTTATAAAGAAACGTCTCACATTTAAACATCTCTTTCGAACTATAGCCTAACAAAAAATCCACTATCAAAAATCCGACAATTAAATTCCTGTCTCAAACCTGTAATCAATCCCAAAATCAAAAAAGTGCCCATCGGTCAGATGAGCACATTTAAAGCAAACTGGATTTATTTAGGCGAATTCATTGAAATTCAATTAGTATACACCACCTACAAACGCAGTACCAACAATAATTAATAAGATGAATAATACAACAATTAAAGCGAATCCACTGCTGAATCCTCCTTCGCCACCGCCGTAGCTCATAAGATCACCTCCAGTTAGCGATTACTCGGATTACAAATCATGTCGAGTATGCCTGAGCATTTTTTGACAAAAATAAGTAATCCTGTCACCATATCCTATGTCCCCTAAATAGAAAGGTATGGACATATATATGAAGGGCAAATCGCCTTTTTTAAAAGTTGATTATTCAGAAAAATGTAAAAAATTATACAGGAGGGCTTAATTCTTTATGACATTATGTTTAATTTATAGTAAGATAAGCATAAGTAGATTGGTACAGTGAAAAGATTAGAAGGGTATTGGGGGAAATGATATGAAGATTTCATCAATGATAAAAATAATGACAGCAATTATCCTTGTATTAACTTTTATAAGTTTTACAAATTTATTCTTTTTGAATCAAGCGATAAAAGATCGGACGAATGCCTTTCAAAATCGAGTGGAGCTTCAAAAATTGGGAGATCAATTAGCTTCCACATCTGATTTTTTAGAAAATGAAATTAGAAGCTACGTACAGTATGGGGAAATTTCTTATCTTAACTCATACAAGAAAGAAATTAATGAAACGAAGACCACTGAGAAAGTGGTGAAAAGATTAAAGGAATTAAATGCACCCAGTGATTTAATGACCGTAGTCAATAATGCAAATAAGGCATCAAATACGATTAAAGATATGGATGAGCAGGCCATCCAAGAAGTGAGCAATCAACAATATGATAAAGCAAAAGAAATTGTATATGGTAGTGAATATAAAAGTTTGAAAATTCTGGTAGATACCAATATGAACGAATTTCAGAAAAAACTCGATAGCTGGATGAATACTCAGTTAGATCAAACGGATTCCAAAATGAGTTTTTTCCTAAATACCACCTTATTAATGAGTGTAATACTTTTAATTAGCATGATTGCTTCTTTTCTTCTTCTCCGTGTAAAAATTAAACCGATGAATCAGCTCACAAAGATTTCGGATCGCGTAGCAGAGGGAGATTTAAGCGTTGAACAGGTGCGAACAAAGAATCAGAAGGATGAGGTTGGAAAGCTTGCAACATCTATCAATAAAATGGTTGTAAACCTTCAGGCGTTGGTGAAGCAGGTGCAAATGACTTCAGAGCAAGTTGCTTCTTCAGCAGAGCAACTATTAGCTAGCTCTGAGCAAAGCAGTCATTCTACAGAGGAAGTTACAAGAACGATCCATCAATTGGCAGTTGGAGCTGAAAATCAAGTTCAAAGTATCGAAGAAACCGCCAATATTATTCAACAAATTGCAGCAAGCTCTCATCAAATAGCCATCAATTCTGAGGATTCTTTAAAAACAGCAAATACTGCAACTGAAAAAGCACTAGAAGGCAATAAAGCTTTGGAAATTTCCGTAACACAAATGAATTCTATTCATCAGAGTGTTAATGGGTTAGCAACGGTTGTCAAAGGCCTGGGAGAACATTCGAAAGAAATAGGGCAAATCGTTGATGTCATTACAGGGATTGCTGAACAAACCAACTTACTTGCATTAAATGCAGCGATAGAAGCCGCACGAGCTGGGGAACATGGAAAAGGATTTGCTGTTGTCGCGGATGAGGTCCGTAAATTAGCAGAACAATCTGCTGATTCAGCGAAACAAATCTCAAATCTTATTACGGTTATTCAAGGAGAAACGGATAAAGCTGTTCACTCCATGGAGGAAACGACAAATGAGGTTGAGGGGGGCATCCAATTAGTGAATTCCGCGGGAACCTCCTTTAAAGAAATTCAAATGAGCATTGATAAAGTGACAGAAAAAATTAAAGAGGTTTCGCAAGCCGTAGATGGAATGGCGTATGCTACCAATCGCGTCGTATCTTCTGCAAATATGGTTAAGGAAGTGGCCAATAAGGCTTCATTTGGAACCCAAAATGTATCGGCCGCTTCTCAGGAACAACTCGCCTCAATGGAAGAGATTACCGCATCGGCTCAATCTTTAACGAAAATTGCGGACGAGCTTCACAACCAAATTGGAAAGTTTCATTTATAAAAGAAATCCGTCAATTAAATCAGGACCTAGAGGAAAAAACCTCGCAAATGACGTATTCTAAACCCTTATTCACAGAAGAAAATTGATTCTTCTGTGAATAAGGGTTTTTTTACACTTTAAGAAAGTATAAATTGGCAGCGGTGATGAAGATCGACGTAGTGGCCAATTTTAGGAAGAAAGTATAAGGGCAACTACGCCTCTGCCTTCGCCTAAAGGCTTGCCTATCGGCGAGTTTTCTTTATGAACTGTAAATAAACCGAATAGCCAAAAGAATTCGTGGAAGAATAAGGAGAGATTGGAAATAGATATTAGATGGGGGATGAGTGAATTTGGCGAAAACAACATGGACAAGACTTATTCAAAAATGGATCAAAAATCCAGAGTATCCGCAAATCTCCTCCAAAAAAGAAATAAAGATTAAAGAACAATCCGTTTCAAGTGATCTTGATGGAATGCTCAAAATCATGAGGCAAATCTATCATTATCCAGAAAATCTTGATGTGAAATTTAGGGAATTTCGCATTCGAGAGTTAAATAAGCGTGCGGCGGTAATTTTTATTACAACCATTGTAGATGTGAAGGAAATGGAAGATAGCATAATCAAGCCTCTCGTCTTAAATGCGGATAAGGACAAGAAAATTCAAGATATTGTAACGGTACAAACGATTGATGAAATTCCTATCATCCAAGAAGTACTTAATGAAGTGAATAAAGGGAATACGATACTTCTAGTTGATGGAATATCACATGCTTATTCCTTTAATACAACGAAGCTTCCTTCCAGGTCAATTGAAAAGACGGAAAATGAGATTACCCTAAGAGGACCAAAGGAATCTTTTATTGAAAATCCACAAGTGAATATTGCCTTGATACGAAAAAAAATTAAAAATGAAAATCTTGTCGTTGAAGCTAATATTGTATCTAAAAGGTCGCGAAATGACATTTATCTTATTTATGTCCGTGACTTAGTCAATGACCAATTATTGCAAAATGTGAAGGATAAACTAAATAAAATTGATGTCGATTCAATTGGAAATATTAGTATTTTGGAACAATACATCGAAGAAAGGCCGCTATCCATTTTTCCTACTATTCTTAATTCAGAAAGACCAGATAGAGCGGCCTCTTTTTTAGAGGAAGGCAGTATTGTGATGGTTATGGATAACTCTCCATCGTGTCTGATCTTACCCGTTACGTTTTGGTCTTTTTATCAGAATCCCGAGGAGCATTATCTCCGTCTTCCAAGTGCAAATTTCACGAGAATTCTAAGAGGATTCGCTTTATTTATTTCTGTCTTTTCATCTGCCATTTATATTGCGGTAACCAATTATCATTCGGAAATGATCCCGCCCGATTTATTGTTTGCTATTTCGGCATCGAGGGAAAAAGTGCCATTCCCTGGTATTGTTGAAATATTATTAATGGAAATTGCCTTTGAATTGATACGTGAGGCAGGGCTTCGGGTGCCAACCCCAATTGGTCCGACGATTGGAATCGTGGGGGCATTAATTTTGGGACAGGCAGCTGTTCAGGCCAATATCATTAGTCCACTCATTATTATCGTTGTTGCTTTAGGTGGACTTAGCTCGTTTGCGATAAATGATATCAGTTTTAATTATGCTGTTCGATTAATGAAATTCTTTTTTATTCTATCAGCCTTTTCTTTTGGAATATATGGAATGGTTGCTTTATTTGTTATAGGAATTCATTATATGACATCTATTAAATCTTTTGGAGTTCCTTATTTTGCACCGATGACACCGAGATATGCCTCTTCAAGAGGGATGATATTGAGAAAGCTATTACGAAATGAATTGTATCGACCAGGTTATTTGAAACCGAAAGACATGGAGAAAAAAGGTAGAAATTAATGGATAAAAAAAATGGAACTGTAGGAATTCGTGAATATGTTGCTCTTGTGTTGCTGATGATTGGTTCAAAGTTGTCTGATGATACGGCAGCACTATTATATGATAAATTAAAAAATGCTGCCTGGATGTCACCAATTATTGGGGGGATGTTAAGCTTCATTCCTATATATTTGTTCCTAAAGGTTATGACCACTTTAAAGGATAAAAATCTTCATGATGTAAATATCTATTTATTTGGGAAATATTTTGGGAATGTTCTATCCTTGCTTTTATGGATGACTGGGACGGCAGCCATTATTATCGAATCCAGAGGCTATGCCGATATTATTACCAATCTTTATTTTACTAAAACGCCATTATTAGCTGTATATGGGGTGTTGATTTTAGTATGTGCGTATAGTGCGAAAAAAGGGATTGAGCATATTGGATCTGTCGCATGGATGCTCGTTTTTTATGTGAAAATTACCTTTTTGCTTTCCTTATTGCTTTCTCTCCAAAAAACCCAATTTAATCGGATGTTTCCATTTTGGGGGCCAGGAATAAAGGAAGTAATTCAAGAAGGAACGTTAAAATCATCAGTTTATTTTGATTTGCTTTTTCTTGGACTCATTACTCCAATTATGTCATCCATGAAGGATTATAAAAAAGGAACTTGGTTAGTATTTGTACTAGTTATTATAGAAATTAGCGGTTCATTATTGATTTACGAGCTTATGTTTGATTGGATTCCCATATCAAATGTAAGCTATCCCTTCCATGAAGCGATTCGCTATATTTCCATCGGCAGGTTTTTGACGAATGTTGAAACCTTTTTCTTTCCGATTTGGCTTATCATGTGCTTTATCCGCTTTGCTGCCTATATCTATTTAAGTGCCATCCTTTTTGGAGGAATATTTAACATTAAAAAATTTGAAAATATTATTCCTGCGCTCGGAATGTTGATTTTGCTGATTGGTATGATCCCTGAAACACCCGCCTACACAACCTATTTTTTAAGAAATCATTTTCTCAATTTCATATCTCCCTTATTTTTAGGTTTTCCTTTTCTTTTATGGGTGGTTGCTAAGGCAAAAGGAGAGTTTAAACATGAAAAGAGTAATAAAAATATGTAAATTACTATTTAGTTTAAGCATCATTTTGGGTTTGCTTTCAGGATGCTGGGATAAAAAAGAGATTGAAGAGCTTTCTTATGTTATTGGGATTGGAATTGATAAGGCTGAGAATGAAAACCAAATCAAAATCACCTATCTATTTGCAAATCCAGAGGTGGGCTCTTCTCTTTTAGGTGGAACGGCAAATGAGCCACCTAGGGAAACGTTAACTTTTGTCGCTAATGACTATATTTCTTCACGTAATACCGCGAATTCCATGATTTCTCGAGAAATCATTTATGATTTATTAAGGATTATTGTAGTATCGGAGGAAATGGCTAAAGATAAGGATTTTATTAAAGTGATTTATGATACGATCAAGGATCGAGAAATTCGAAGAGATGTCCATTTAGCGGTAACGAAAGAAGAGGCGGCAACGTATTTAACGAAGAACAATCCAAAGATTGATACTAGACCGCATAAATATTTTCAATATATGATCAACCGTGGAAAGGATACAGGAATGATTCCAGATTCGGATCTTCATCGTTTCTACCTCATAACAGAGCAGGATGCCGACTTATTTTTGGCTATCTATACTTCTTCAGAAAGAGAAAATACAAAGGTCAAAAACGAAGATGAGTATTTAGCCGGACAGCTTCCTACAACTGGGAGTGTAAATAAAACTCAATTTTTAGGATCAGCTGTTTTTAAGGAAGGACAAATGATTGGCACTTTAAATGGAGAGGAAACAAGGATAGCGGGGATTTTAGATGAATCCACACAATTAAACGATGTATTAACCACCTTTTCAGACCCATTTGGAAAGAAGAATCGAATAGCTGCTCGTGTGATTAAGAAGACACGTAATAAATTTAAAATGAATCTAAAGGCCTTTAGACCTCAAATTCGTATTGAAGTTCCAGTTATTATTGAAGTATTGTCTAATCCAAGTATGGTGAACTACGTAAATAGTGAAGCTAATCGAAAGATATTAAAAAATCATATCACGAAAGATTTGAATAAAATCTATAATGAATTTATCAAAAAAACACAGGAAGAGCTTAAAGGTTGTCCGTTCTCATTATCGGAGCCTGCTCGAAAATATTTTTCAACCATTCAACAATATGAGGATTTTAATTGGATGAAGCAGTATCCGAATATGGATATACGAGTAAATGTCAGTGTGAAATTGGGAGAATTAGGGAAACAAGGGAAATTACCAAGCTTAAAAAGAATGAGGGATTAGTGATGAATTTTATTTTATATTTTGTTTTACTTGCCATAACTCTTCATACTTTTCGATTTGCTTGGACGGTTTGGAAGGAAAAAAATAAAATAGGATCTATCGCGATTATGATTCTGGGCGTTTCAATTGCCGTTTTGCCTTCCTTTACCATTTTTTGAGTACAGTACGGAAATAGATCTTTAGTAAAAAATGTTTTTTAAAAATTCATATTGTGTTCATGAAACCATCTGAATTTAGCTCGATGGATTTGTTATGATTTATAAGAATAAAAGCGCTTTCAATAACTTTTTAGAATGGAAGATTATGGTGGAATCTAAAGCAACAGCTTTATTTTTTCTGATAAATGAATTATGGAAAAAGGATAAACTGACCCTCTTACATTCTTATAGAGTGACAGAAATGGCAGTTTCGTTTGCAAAGCATCTTCAGTTGAAAGATAGCGAATTGAAAATCATTGAACTTGGTAGCTTGTTACATGATATTGGGAAAATTAATATAAAAGAGAAAATTCTCAGAAAAAAAGGGAAACTAAATTTAGATGAATATGAGGAAATAAAACATCACCCATTGTATGGGGCGGAGCTATTAAGACCATTTCATACATTAAATGGGAAAATAAAAGAGATGGCTCTCTATCATCATGAGCGGTGGGATGGCAGCGGTTATCCTTATGGAATCAAGAATGAAGATATTCCTCTCTATACAAGAGTTTTATCTTTAGTGGATTCGGTAGAAGCAATGACTGGAGTGCGCCCTTATCGCAATTCCTTAACATGGGATGAAGCAATTATAGAGGTGGCAAGAGGCAGTGGTACACAGTTTGAACCTCGATATTCAGAGGAATGCATAAAATGGATGGAAAGTTTTCAACCAAATAATGAATCGAATACAGAACATATTCTAAAAAATATATCCTCTCTTTTTTTATAGAGCGTTTGGATGTCCATGAAGTGTTTGGCACAAGATTTCTTAGTAAGCTAAACATTTGGGACATCTTTTTATTTTTTTTTTTTTTGTCAAATTTGCGGCAACAGAGAATAGAATAGGAAAAGAGAAAATGGCATTTTACCTTCTAGGGAAAAGATTTTGGCTACAACAAAAAAGGTTACTTGTTAAAGAGGTGATAAGCAGCTATGAATTATTGGGATAGGAGTGTGGATGTCATTATATGTGGTCTCAATGCCGGTGGTGTGGTTGCTGCGATTACCGCCAAGCTGTTCGGATTTGATGTCCTGATCATTGAAAGTGAAGGGACCTTTTTTGAAAAAATGGAAGATGAATTATGGATTCCCAATCATCCAATTGGGGAAAAAATCAATACAGGGGATTCATTTGAAAGGGCAAGGGACTATTTACATAGTTTGTATGGAGATGATCTGCAGGAAAATATTCGCGAGGCATTTCTAGAACAGGCCCCAGAAATGCTGAAATTTCTGCAAGATAAGATTAAACATATTCGCATTCAATTATTAGCAAGTTTTCCAGACTATTATCCGCATAAGTTGGGGGGACTAGCAGAAGGACGTACCTTAATTGTAAAAAAAAATAGAATAAGAAGGCAATTGAAAGGGGTCCATATCCCTCATCTGAATACGAATGTCTTAGAAACAGTTCTTTTATTAACTTTAACAGAATTAAAAGTAGAATGCTTTCATGCAATGGAAATTCAAGGCTATAAAATAAAAAAAGGACAAATCTGTGGAATCTATGGAGAAAATGGAGAGAAAAAACTATCAATCGAAGCGCGAAAAGGAATTATTTTTGATGTAGAAGGATGGAGCGAAGATTTTATAAAAGAAAAATTGAATTTAATTGAGAGAAGTTTCAGTAATCGACTTTTTCACGGACGATTAGAGATGGAGTGGAAAAAAAAACAAAAGAGGATTGAGCGATTGACAAAATCTTTTCGCCGTGAGCTGAAGGAGCTACGAGCCATTCCCAATTATCTGTTCGTCAATCAGCAATCTCGAAGATTTGTAAATGAAACAACACTAGAACCAAATTTAATAAGAGCCTTAAAGGAAAATGCTGCCGGCGGGCAAATGAGTTTCTTTCTAATCACCGATCAAATAGGGATGAATGAATACTACAGCAATCGAAGAAAAAATACTTCTCAAACTAACACTATGTTTCTGCAAGGAAAAACATTGATAGAACTGGCTCGTAAACTGGTAATTTCAGAAAAAAAACTACAAGCGGCCGTGTGGAAGTATAATTATCTGGCGCGCACTGGTGTGGATGAGGATTTTCATCGCGGAGAAGGTGGCAATATTCCTTTTTTAAATAATAAAAAAACTGAACTCAAGCCTATTAATCACCCACCGTTTTATGGGGCTGCCATTAATCCAAAGGTGGAATTTTGCTATGATGGATTCAGGACTGATGAATTTGCAAGAGTTCTAAACCATCTTGAAAAGCCGATTAAAGGGTTGTTTGCGGTTGGGACCTTCCCCAATTATTGCCCAGATGGAGTAGAAGCAGGACTTGGTGCGTTTCAAGGATTCTCCATGACCTATGGATACATTGCTGCGAAATTCCTCGTTAATAGCAAATAAAATGCGTTTTGCTTCATCATCCTTATTGAAAGGTCTTGAAATAGGCTTTTAACTCTTGTTTTACTTCATCGGCTAAGTTGTGCCATCTCACACCTTCAATTGCTCCTTCCAAAGCCATAAGCATACTTTGACAAGCAGTTGGATCAATTAATTTTATCATGCGAAATGCTTCTTTACTTCCTGCTTTTTTTAGTTCTTCTTCAGAATGAATCCCTACTTGATTAAGCAAATTTTCTAGTACACTTCCGATATTAGGAAGTTCATGTAGAGTATGCATACTAATTCTTCTCCTTTTATAATTTTATAGTGAGAAAATTCAATTCTCCCTTTTATTTTAGCAGGTTCCTTTTATAGAAGTTTAAGTTCATAAAAATTTCATCGGTATACAAGGAAAAAATGAATCATCATTCATTTTTTCCTTGTATAACCATTTTATCAAGGTTATAATGAATGTAATTCTGAAAATTTGAAATTTTAAGGAGTGATTGTGATTTTGAAAACGATTCCAAATTCATGGTGGAATAATCTAGCTTTGCCGGTTATTTCAGCCCCGATGTTCTTGGTTTCTGGACCAACCCTCGTCAAGGAAGCGTGCCTCAATGGTATTATTGGTTCCTTTCCTGCCCCAAATGCAAGACCAATCGAAGTATTAGACGAATGGATGAATCAATTAAATGAAGAATTAGCAAATGAAAAATCGAAGGACCCCAGCCGGAAAATTGCTCCTTGGGCGATGAATATGGTAGTCCACAGTACTTATTCAAGATTAGAGGACGAATTACAGCTTATACAAAAACATCAACCACAGCTAGTAATTACTTCTTTAGGAAGTCCCAAGAGAGTGGTTGAAATTGTACATGGCTATGGAGGACTTGTATTCTCTGATGTCAGTGATGTTGATTTTGCAAGGAAAGCCGCACAAACAGGTGTTGATGGATTAATTCTTGTTGCCTCTGGAGCTGGCGGACATGCTGGTGATACGAATAGCTTTGCTTTTCTAGATATGGTACGAGAATTTTGGGATGGAATCATTGTGCTTGCAGGTGCCATATCCAGTGGATATGGCATACTAGCAGCCCAAAGCCTAGGCTGTGATTTTGCTTATATGGGAACAAGGTTTATTCCTGCACGGGAGAGTATGGCTAAGGATGAATACCGGCAAATGCTTGTGGAATCAACGAGAAAGGATGTTATTCTTACCGATGCTTTTTCAGGCGTTAATGCTAATATGCTGATACCTAGTATTACAAAAGCAGGACTGGATCCGAAAAAATTAGTGAAAAAGGAATCAGTTAATTTTGATGATATGCAAAAGGAAACGGATGCCAGAGCATGGAAGGATATCTGGTCTGCAGGTCATGGTGTCGGTACTATTCGAAAGGTTGAGCCAATAGCTGATATAATAAAGACTTTAGAAATGGAATATGAAGCCGCCGTACAGAATTTAAAGGAAAAAACCAATAAAATAAAAATGATAAATATATAAAGGACATGAAAAAACTGACTCTTTAAGAGAGTCAGTTTTTTCATGATTGTCAATTCATCTTTCTTTCTATTCAGACTGAAAGTTTGGTATGGTTAAATCATATATCATTGTAATCGTGCTGAATTATGCTTGTAAGGGGTTAATGAATATGAAGCGAACTCGATATCAAAATTATGATAAAATTGAGAACAGAAATACATTTGCTGATATGCTTCGTTGGTCAAAAGAACGAAGAGGAAAAACGAAAGATTTAATAAAGCAAATTCCACAAGCAGAGCAAAAGGAAATCAAGAAAATTTGTAATAATAAATCAGATATCTCAGTTACTTGGATTGGGCACTCCTCCTTTCTGATTCAAATGGCTGGACAAAATATATTAACAGATCCCGTTTGGGCGAAGCGTATGGGCGTTCAAAAAAGACTAACTGAACCAGGAATCGACATAAATGAGCTGCCAAAAATTGATGCAGTCGTCATCTCGCATGGTCACTACGATCACTTAGATTTTGGAACTATTCGCAAACTAAAGGGTTCACCGACCTTTTATGTCCCGGCTGGTCTTCGAACTGCCTTTACTCGACGAGGATATCAAAAAGTGATTGAAGCAGACTGGTGGGATGTATTTACATATGATAAGTTAATCTTCACATTTGTACCAGCTCAGCATTGGACAAAGCGCTCATTAATGGATACAAATACCTCACATTGGGGTGGGTGGATAATTGGTTGCAAAAGCAATAGCGATAAATCCATTTATTTTGTTGGTGATACAGGCTATTTTCGAGGGTTCCAGGATGTTGCAGCACGATTTGCTATAGATATCGTTTTAATGCCAATTGGTGCCTATGAACCAGAGTGGTTTATGTCGGCTTCTCATATCAATCCAGAGGACGCAATAAAAGCTTTCTTAGAATTAAATGGGAAGCTATTTATCCCGATGCACTACGGGGCCTATCGATTAGCAGATGATACGGGTCCGGAGGCATTAGATCGATTTCTTGCTGAATGGAAGAGGTTAAAATTAGATGAAACAAAGCTTAAAGTCCTTAAAATTGGAGAAACATTTTGGGTGAATCAGGGCTAGAGAGACTTCCGAAAGATAGAGAAGGAGGGAATGAATTTGTTTTCCTCAGTGGTTTTACCAAATGGAACCTTAAATGACCAGAAGCTATATAAAAGAGAAGGAATCTATAAGGGGATGAACGGGAGAGAGGTAGAACGATTCTTTCTCACACCGAATGAAAGTTACATATTTAAACCGTTAACAAATGATGTACAAATGGGTAAAGAAGCTTGGATTCAGGATCATATTCTTGTGAATTTTCCTGACTTCTATCCCAAAATTTTAGCAAGTTCAAATTCACTTGTTCCGGAAAAAAACTGGCTTATTTTTGAAGATTTAGGTAATTTAAATCATAGATTTACACCAGATTTAGCTTTGGCCGTAACAAAATGGATGATATGGTGGCATCAATACCCCATTAAAAATCTTTTGCATCAGCCTCTTCATGGACTTAAGCCTTCCATACATGAAATAATTTCTCAGATTATCTTAAATAGGACGAAAACAATGGCATATACCAAAATTCTAGGGTTAGATGCTTCATTCATGCAATCGATATATGATTTGCTTGAGACTCATTCGTTTCACGGGGCTCTCGTCTTTTCCCATGGGGATTTGCATTTGGGAAATTACGCATTTGTTGGGGAACATGTTATGATTCTCGATTGGGAAAACGCTCATTTAAACCTACCATATTGGGATTTGTATCATGTGATCGATTTGGCACATCCCCTATTTGAAAAGCAGATGAGTCTGGAATTACGAAATAATATTTTAGAATATTATTTTAAACAATTGAATCCTCATGCAAGTTTAGCTGAGCTATATTCTTTTAAAAAAAATTACTACTTATTTTCGGTTGCCTTTTCTTTATGGATGCTGCTCTTAATCCAAAAAGACTTGGAGAATATGGATGGAAAATGGACAAAAGAACAGCTAGAGCGGGAAATGTCGGAAACTATGTCAGCTCTCTTGCAATGTGGAGGGGAATTACTTAAAGAGTAATGGTTTTAAAAGGAATTGGAAGGATAAATGATGAACAAATTGGTTAATTGAATAGCAAAAAACAGGAGGAAGAGATGAAAAAAGTAGGCTTAGTGATGAGAAAAATTCAATTCAGCGAAGCCCAAGGGCCACGTGTTTTTGCAGATCGCTTAAAAAAACTTGCTGCTGAATTGGGGGTGGAAATCGTGTTTATTTCCCCAGAGCGACATGTTGGCACTTATGATTGGATTCCAGGGTTTGAACATGAAAAGGGGGATCTTGTAAATTACGATATCGTTCTCGATCAAATTAATTCACATAAAATTGATCATGTGATTTACACGGTATCGGGCTTTACCTATTTAAAAATGTTTGTGAAAAATAGTGTTCTTTTTCCCCATAGCTTTCCTGATCCAGCTTTAACCGGATATGAAATGATGAAGCCATTTTATCAAATAGTGGATAAGGCTATTGTGCAAACAGAATTTTTAAAAAGAGAAATGGCTCGGAATTTCGGTGTGACGGATGTTTCTGTAATTCCAATAGGCTTTAATGAGAAAATAGCTATAAAACATTTTGATCCCAATCAAATAATTGATAATCGCATTCTTTGGATTGGAAGAGATGAAGAAAATCGAAGACCAGACCTTGTATTGGAATACGCAAGACAAAATCCCGATAAAGAGGTTTTTATGGTTTTTGGTGGCGAGCGATATCGCGAAAGTATGAAGACATATGATATTCCTAACAATATAAAGCTCCAATTTGCTTTATCGCAAGATGAAATTTTTGCTTTGATGAATTCAGCAAAGGTATATTGGAGCTGTTCAAAATTCGATACATTTGCCATGCCATTAACAGAGGCATTAGCAATGGGGAAGATTATCGTGAAGCCAGAGCATCCTTGTTATGATCACATTAGTAGTAGGCATTCTTTTTCCGGTAATGAGAACAATTGGTTTGAACTAGTGAATATGGCAGCTGCAATGACACAAAAAGTCTCAATGGAAAATCGGGACTATGCCTTTAAATCTTTTTCAAGTCATGTGATGAAGGAAGGGTATCGGAAGTTTTTTGATGAGTGGTTAAAGGGGTAAGATATTGAAATTTAAAGGAAATCTGAAAGAAAAAAATGATGAGACCTAAGTCTCATCATTTTTTCTATAATTTTACAATTGTTCTGCCTCGTGCTTGACCTTGTAATAAGGTCGGAAGTACCGTTGGAAGTTGTTCAAGGGTAACTTCCTGTTGAATAAATGAATCAATTGTATGAGGTTTAAAATCATTAGCTAATCGACTCCAAATCTTAATCCGTTTATCCATTGGTGTATAAACAGAATCAATTCCAAGTAAAGAAATCCCTCTCAGGATAAATGGGAATACCGAAGTTGGCAGCTTCGTTCCCGCCGTTAACCCACTCGCCGCAACGCATCCTCCATATTGAATTTGGCTTAAAAGGGAGGCTAGTGGTTCACCACCAACTGGATCAATGGCTGCAAACCAATTTTGTTTACCTAAGGCTTTTATTTTTCCATCATAGACTTTCTCACGTGAAATGATAGAAGCTGCCCCGAGCGTTTTTAAGTATTCTTCCGCAGAAGCTTTTCCCGTGCTAGCTTCGACTTCAAATCCAAGTCGAGAAAGTATTGAAACGGCAAAGCTGCCTACACCACCAGTTGCACCAGTAACCAGCACTTTTCCCATCTTTGGAGTCACTCTGTTATCTAATAAGCTTTGAACAGATAATGCTGCTGTAAACCCAGCAGTTCCAATAACCATCGCTTCTTTAAGGGATAGTCCGGTAGGAAGAGGGACGATCCATTTTGCCGGGATGCGAGCATATTCACTGAATCCACCGAAATGAGAGACTCCAATTTCATAGCTTGTTGCGATGACTTCGTCGCCTTCTTTAAAACGTGGGTCCGTTGAAGAGACTACTACTCCAGATAAATCTATTCCTGGAATAAAAGGAAATGTACGGACGATGTTTCCATTTGGAATGGAAGCTAGACTATCTTTATAGTTGATTCCAGAATAATGGACACGAATGAGAACTTCACCCTCTGGCAAATCCTGAATTGTCTTCTTTTCAATGTCTACAGAAAAATGTTCCTCTTTTTTATCAACAACTAGTGCAGCAAATGCTTGCGTCATAAATCATTCTCCTTTCTTATCACAAAACTCATTATACAAGATGAATGTATCTTTAAAAGGATTCTGTTCATTTAGAAAATTTATGCAATTCAAAAACTATTATTCTCATTCTTTCGGATTGGATTGAAACAAGATATAATGATAATAACATTGTGGGATATTTTGGATAAAAAGTCAAAAAAAGAAATGAAAAACAGTCCTTTTGGTTGAATCATTCTAAGGCTTAGGTCTTAGATGAAAATCAAGCTTTGGATTGTTCATCCAATTTTACCAGAAAGATATGATGAAAGTGAAGATAATCAAATGAGTTTGCCATTTTAGATTTTTCAGGAGGAAGGAAAAATGAAACGGAAAGTTTACATTCTCCTTACGGATACAGGAACATTATTTACGAAAATGATTAAATTATATACAAGAAAGCCTTTAAATCATGCCTCTATTGCCTTAGATGCAGAATTACAGGAAGTCTATAGCTTTGGGAGGAAGAAGCAAAAGAATCCGTTCATTGGAGGGTTTATTAAAGAAGACACAAGAGGGGGTCTGTTTGAAAAAGCAAAATGTGCAATTTATTGTTGCACCATAACGGAAAAACAGTATGAAGCGATAAACTGTATCATACAAGAAATGAATCAGCATAAACAACTTTACCGCTATAATCTCCTAGGGTTATTAGCCATTATGCTCAATTTGGAAATAGAACGAAAAAATGCCTACTTTTGCTCTCAATTTGTTGCCACTCTACTTGAAGAAAGTGGGGTTGAATTGCGTCAGGATAAACCGATATCACTTGTTACACCCAATGATTTACAAGAGTCTCCTAATTTAGAACTGGTGTATGAAGGGAGCCTATCTTCTTATCTAGGAAAAAAGAAACCTATTTATTCGGGTCGTTTGCAAGAGACAGCTGTTTGATAGCAGTGCAGAGAAGACGCTTTGCACTGTTTTTTTATTCAAAAAATGAAAAATTTTGTTTTAAGTAATTTGTTATTCAGTGGGAAGGATTGATAAACAGGGAAATATCATTGATAATAAAATAGATAAAAACTATCGGAATAATTATAAAAGAAGGTGGAAGGAATGAATTTTCTTGAAGCGGCAACTAGTGAAGAACGTTTATCTATGATGAAGGTTTTTGCCAAGAAGTTTTTTGAACGGTCAACCAAATTAGATGAAGAGGGAAACTTCCCATTCGACAACATTCATGAATTAGTCGAATCAGGGTACACCACGCTCACAGTTCCGAAAAAGTACGGAGGAAAGGAAATTTCTTTATTGGAATTTGTGCAGTTGCAGGAACAAATCGCCATCGGTGATGGGGCAACTGCCCTTTCTATTGGATGGCATTTAGGAATTATCAAAAATTTGGGTGAAAAAGAGCTTTGGGAGGAAGCTTTATTTCAGTGGTTCTGTGAGAAAGTAAAAAAAGGTGCATTAACAAATGGTGCAGCCTCAGAACGTGCGACAGGAAGTCCAACGAGAGGTGGAAAACCACAAACAACGGCGGAGTTAAGGGAAAATCAGTGGATTATTAATGGGAGAAAAATCTTTACCACAATGGCACCTGTTTTAAACTATTTTATTGTTAGTGCATCTATTAAAGGTCGTGACGAGGTAGGGAATTTTTTGATTCCTCGCGAAGCGGAAGGAGTGAAAATTGAAGAAACCTGGGATAGTATTGCGATGCGTGGAACGGGTAGTCATGATCTTGTATTAACTAATGTGGAGATTGATGAAAAGTATCTTGTTGAAATCATTCAACCAGGAAATAAGGCTGCAAATGGGTGGCTCTTGCATATTCCAGCCTGTTACTTAGGGATTGCGCAGGCTGCGCAAAACTATAGTATTCAATTTGCAAGGGAATACGCTCCTAACAGTTTGAATGGACCTATTATCGAATTGCCGAATGTGAAGCAAAAAATTGGAGAAATGGAAAAGGAGCTCCTCGTTGCTCGTTCTTTCCTTTATGCGGTCGCGAGGCAATGGGATGACGCCTTAGAATATGAGAGACCAAAAATGAAGCCAGAGCTTAGTGCTGCTAAATTAGTAGTCACAAATGCCGCGATTCATGTAGTTGACCTTGCAATGAGATTAGTAGGGGCAAGCAGCTTATCGCAAAAGAGTCCGTTACAAAGGTATTATCGAGATGTTCGCGCCGGATTACATAATCCGCCTATGGATGATATGACTATTATGCAGCTTGCTCAAGCGGCAATAGAAAAAAATAATTAATATTTTAAGAGCAAAAGAGGCTATCCTATACGGTGAATAGCCTCTTTTTTGAGGAAAAATGTGATTTATATTAATTTTGTTTTGTCATTTGTTGAATCCAATGTCATTCTTTCTAATTCGAGTTTCATTTTTTCTGTTTCTAATAAAAAGTTTTCCTGCTTAATCTTTTCGAGTTCAAGCTCATCCTTGATCATTTGATGCTTTAGTTTAGTCTGAGCTTGAAAATGATCCGTGATGATTGCAATGATCGGAATCGAAAATATCATAATGACTGCTACAAGTCCAGTTGACACGTTGGTTCACCTCGAAATATTTAGATTCACTACTTTCTATAGATAAATCATATCAAATGTCCTAAATAATTTATATAAAAATAGGGAGAGATAGGGTAAAATAACATAATTTTTTTTAAACAATTTTGATTTTTACACAAAAAATGAAAATATTTTGAAATTTAAATAAATAGGAGTTTATGTACATAATTGCCAATTTTGAAAGGCATTATCCCTCTATTTTTTACTAAATGAATGAATATTGACAAATGTAAATTTTAATATAATAAATCATTTGGGAAAAGATGTCAAATTACAAAAATTAAATTTTAATAAGGAAAAACGAAAAATTGGAAAAATTTGTAGAAAAGGGTTTTGTAGAATAGTAGATATCGGTATAATAGTCCCATAAAAGCAAGAGGGGTGAGGATATAATGAAGACTTAAAAGGATTGATTTAAAAGGAGCTTCTAATATACATTAGGAATAACTTTTGCTGAAAAGAAATATGGTTTGTGAGTGATTTGCTACAGCTATTTCTTACATATATCATCAATCTAGAATGGTAAAAAAACTCCGCATTACAACACAATTTTATACATACACAACTATTTCCTTGTGTCGGCCTCAATTATTGGGAGTAATATATTCCACAATCCTCACATCTTCATCCTTCATAAATATATTAACAAAATAAATCTACTAAAAATGAAGATGAAAGCTGAAGCATATTGAGCGATACATTTAACACAATCATTCTGTAAACGTTCGAGAAAATGTGCTATGTGTAAAAAGAAGAACCCTTTAGCATATTGTCAGGGAAGACGGGTTCGCCAAAGGGTCATCTGAGCTAGTAACCATGAAGTATACTAGTTCTAATCGATAGTATACTTTCTTTTCACTATTTTTTAAATAAAAATGTATGAGAAAGGAAGGTAAATATGAAAAAGCTAAAAAATTATATCATTGGACATAAAAGTGAAATGATTGTTCCCGAATTTAATGAGATTGGAAAATTATGTGCAAAAATAATTGAGGGAAATAATATCTATCTAGTTGAGCAGTCGCCAAAGGCTATTATTGAGAAAAGTTTACTGTGCTATGGCAGTGATTTTCAAGGATCTGTCAAAAGCTCAAAATCCATTCTTGGAAATGTGTGTATGCCTCCCATTGCAATTTGTCCTGCTCTTGATTTGTATTGGTTTCCATCCGCATCCCCTTACAGAAATGATTGTGTTTGGATTTCGCTCGCCCATTTTCAGGATGTAAAGAAGGTGAATGATCAAAAATCAAAGGTGATTTTTAAAAATGGTTTCTCCTTGTGTCTTGATATAAGTGTTCAAAGTATTCTCTCAAGGAGAAGTTTGGCCCTACTCCTTCGCTACGAAATGGAGCAGCATTTAAAGTCCCAAATGTCAGTGCTATACAAGTCAAGAAATGGTTTCACCCTAATTAAACAACCAGAAGAACTGAAGTATGTGATCAGGATATCGGAAAATTAGTCGCCTCATGAAACGATGAACACTTCATTTGCATGTCATCTTCTTCCTTATTAATGGTTAGTAAGAAAAGTTATTATGAGCATAATAATTTTTGTGACTCAAAAATATGGGGAGATGATAGGTTTGAAATGGCATAAGAAACTTTTACAGATTGTTCAGGAAAGACAAGGGAAAAAAATAGCTTTAGTGATTGATACGTCAACGAATGAAACCAAAATTAATTTGATTGATGATATCATCAAATTTTTTCGAGAGTTAAGTCCGGATACCCTCTTAATAGAAGCCGACTTTAAAATACGCTCGACGATACCTATAACAGAAGTGAAGAATATCAAATATTTTACACACGGAAAATCGTCCTATACCCTTGTTTTGGAATGGGGAACGGAAGAACATATTGATACCCTCTTTTATATTACCGACTTAACCGGCTTTATTCATGATGAACTTCAAATTGAGTATGAGATTTTTTGGCTTGTTCCAACGGAGTTTGTTCCGAAAGCTCCATTTGGAAAGGTGTTGAAAATTGTGTGATACCAGATCAATTGAAATAAGGTAAAGAAGAGTGCGCCAAGTGCTCTTCTTTCCATCCAACTAGGGCAATCAATAGAATTTTATCATGAAAAAACGGAAACCCCAGGAGTTTGAGTTCCCTCTTTTACCGAAGGAGCAGTTAGAAGAAATTTGGAGGGAAAAATGGTGGATTCAAGAGAATCCATAAATAAAATAATTGTGCTCGGAATGAGTAAGGTGGAGAAATTTTCCCACCTTATTCTCCGTTAAAATGTTTTTGTAGGAAAATATAAAAAAGAAAATAGTTTGGCTGAATTTTCTGTTATAATGGTTAAATTGGTGAATGGTGCCAAGTATTTATTTAACAGGAAGTCGAGCTTTTTAATATTTTTATTATGGAAATATTTTTTTAAGGAGTCTTCATCATGAACCAAACATTTTCATTAAAGGAAAGAATCAAGCAAATCATCATTCTGCTAGTTCCGATTTTAATTACTCAGTTAAGTATGTTTTCGATGGTTTTTTTTAATACGATTATGTCAGGAAAATATAATTCTTCTGCATTAGCGGGAGTGGCAATTGGGGCTTCTATTTGGAATCCGGTTTTCACAGGGTTGAGTGGAATCCTTCTAGCGGTTTCTCCTATCGTTGCTCAGCGCTATGGTGAAGGAAAGAAGAAAGAAGTCGCGACTGTTGTCACCCATGGGATTCTTCTTGGATTTGTGATTGCATTAGTGGTCATTGTTTTTGGAGCGTTATTTTTAAACCCAATTTTACATCTTATGAATCTACCAAAAGCCGTTCAAGCAACTGCATATAAGTATTTAGTTGGTCTTGGTTTTGGAATCATACCGTTATTTATTTTTAATGTATTGCGATCCTTTATTTATGGTTTAGGGAAGACCAGGGTTGTGATGGTCATTTTATTAATATCACTGCCAATTAATTTTTTCTTAAATTATGTGCTGATTTTTGGCAAGCTAGGTTTTCCTGAACTTGGTGGTGGAGGCGCTGGTTTTGCAACGTCAGTGACCTATTGGATTATAACGCTGATGACTGCTTATATTATTCATGCACAAAGACCATTTTCAAAATATCGAATCTTTGTCAATTTGAAGAGATTTTCCTTTGAGCCTTGCAAGGAAATATTAAAAATTGGGGTACCAATGGGACTCTCTACTTTCTTTGAAACCAGTATGTTTGCGATAGTAACGTTATTAATTAGTCAGTATAATGTTGCAACTATTGCTTCCTATCAATCAGCCTTGAATATTGTTTCTTTTCTCTATATGATTCCCCTTAGTGTTTCTAT
Source organism: Cytobacillus sp. Hz8 (assembly GCF_042263505.1). NCBI lineage: Bacteria > Bacillati > Bacillota > Bacilli > Caryophanales > Bacillaceae > Cytobacillus > Cytobacillus sp. Hz8. The sequence goes on from NZ_JBHKFI010000005.1 coordinate 122,935, forward strand.
GGCGCAAACGGTTTTGGTTGGCTATGAGGTAGGAGCTAATCGCTTAAAAGATGCTAAATCCTATAGCTGGCTTGGAATGTACCTATCTGTGTTTATTGCACTTTTCGCGGGAGGATTCGTCGTATTGTTCCGACATGAGGTGGCAGGCTTTTATTCAAATGAGCCTGCGGTTATTCAATTAACTGCGCACTTTTTGATTTACGCCTTATTTTTTCATATTTCAGATGCCATTCAGGTAACAGCACAAGCGGCTTTAAGGGGTTATAAGGATGTAAATATTGCCTTTATTATGACCTTAATTGCCTATTGGATTATCTGTTTACCATTTGGGTACTTTTTAGCTCATGTTTTCCATCTTGGAGCAAAAGGATTTTGGATTGGCTTAACAATTGGACTTCTAGCTGCTGGAATTGGTCTCTCCATGAGGCTTTTGTATATTCAACGTGTGAAATTTATTCCTGCTCAGGTTCGGGAGGTCGGTTAAATCTAAAGAGAGCTCACAATTTCATATTGTGGGCTATTTTTTCGAATGGATAGTGTTTAGCTACCAAAATTATAAGACGAATTTTTTGTTTTTTCAGATAAATATGATATCATAGTTCATAATTTCGATTGGGAAAGGATGTAAAAGATGTCATTAGAAAGTGTAAAAGAGCATTTTAGTAAATGGAACCGTGAAAGTGATGTGCTGGAATTTGAAACATCAAGTGCAACGGTTGATGAAGCAGCGGAGACGATCGGAGTTATCCCGCATCGTATTGCGAAAACTTTATCATTTAGAGGAGAAAATGAGCAAGCTATTTTGGTTGTGACAGCAGGAGATGCGAAGATTGATAATAAAAAATTTCGCGAACAATTTGGATATAAGGCGCGTATGCTGACGAAAGATGAGGTTTTAGAGCAAACAGGCCATGCAATTGGCGGTGTATGTCCTTTTGGCTTAAAAAATGAACTAGCTATTTATTTGGATCTCTCTTTAAAACGGTTTGAAACGGTTTTTCCAGCTTGTGGAAGTACGAACTCGGCAATAAAATTAACCATTGCTGAGTTAGCTGAATATTCCTCTGCCAGTGAATGGGTGGATGTTTGCAAAGGATGGGAAGAATCTGACATTCAATTAGTCGGTTAATTCCTGAAAATAAAGTTCAGAAGTATATGGCTGCCAAATTAAAATAAATAGTTAACAATCCTTAAGTTATGCCCTCGATTATTTGCTCCATGCTCCTTGACCTAGAAGGAGTATGGAGCTTTTTTATCCCTTCTCTATTAAATTTTCCTTTCAGTTGCAAAAGATAGAAAATCGTTTTTGTTTCTCTATAAAAAATTCCTTGGATAGCAAGAAATCAAATGTAATAAAATCCACATTTTAGAAAAAACTAACCTATTATACAAATTCAATTCCATTTGGTAAAGAAGAAGGTATGCTACAATGAGTAAATTTCGCATGTATCGAAAGCATTCACGCCTCCTTTCAAAGGAAAATAAACTTATTGACCAGGCAAAGGCAAAACAACAGCTTTCGGGAAGCTTAGAGACAGATTTGCAGATCATGAGAGAAACCTTTTCAAAAAGTTCAGACGTGGTGATTAGGAAATTTCAAATTGGTAAAGAGTTAAGCATTCCAGCATCCATTCTTTTTACAGATGGATTGGCAGATACTAAAATGATTCAACAGGTCATTTTAGAATCCTTAATGTATGAAGGGAAGGGCAATGAGAACATAGATGCACCGATGCGTGGAGTACTCACTTGGATGAAAAATAAAGTATTAAATATAGGGGATGTCAAGGAGATTTATGATTTAGAGGAACTTTTTGTTTCCATTTTATCTGGAAATACGGTGATTATTATTGACGGCTTTCCTGCAGCTCTTTCTGCCTCCACTTATGGCTTTGAAGGGCGCTCCGTTACAGAACCAACTACACAAAATGTGGTTCGTGGACCGATGGAAGCTTTCACAGAATCCATTCGAATTAATACAGCTTTGGTTCGCAGAAAAATTAAAGATCCTAATCTCCATTGTGAACAAAAGCAAATAGGGAAAATTACGAAAACGGATGTCTCCATTATGTACATAAAAGGAATTGTTACGGATGATGTTGTGGAAGAAGTAAGGACAAGAATTGAGCGGATTGACATCGATGGAATACTGGAAAGCAGTTATATTGAGGAATTAATTCAAGATGAAACTTTTACTCCTTTTCCTACGGTCTTTAACACAGAACGGCCGGATGTAGTTGCGGCAGGTCTACTTGAGGGAAGGGTAGCGATTATCGTGGATGGAACACCATTTGTGTTAATTGTCCCATCCTTATTTATTCATAACTTTCAAGTAGCTGAAGATTATTATCAGCGTGCCGACATTAGCTCTCTTCTAAGAATCTTAAGAATAATTTGTTTTTTGATTTCGCTTTTAGGGCCGTCATTTTATATTGCTCTTACAACCTTTCACCAAGAAATGGTGCCAACACCGCTTCTTATTAATTTAGCTTCGCAACGTGAAGGAGTTCCATTTCCGGCATTTGTCGAGGCTCTTATTATGGAAGTGACTTTTGAAATCCTGCGGGAAGCTGGGATTCGCATGCCGACTGCGGTTGGTCAAACCGTTTCCATCGTAGGAGCTCTAGTGCTAGGGCAGGCAGCGGTGGAGGCTGGAATTGTATCCGCTGCTATGGTTATTGTTGTTTCGATTACAGCCATTGCAAACTTTTGCTTTCCTGCCTATAATATGGCGATTTCTGTGCGGATGCTTCGTTTTATTATGATGATGCTGGCTGCTTCCTTTGGGCTTTATGGAGTAACCTTAGGGATTTTAGCTCTTCTACTTCATTTAAATTCGATTCGTTCCTTTGGAATGCCTTATATGGCACCATTTAGTCCATTTATCCTGGCAGATCAGAAGGATGCCATTTTGCGTTTCCCACGATGGGGATTATTTTCTCGACCTCGTTTAATGAATCAAAAGAACAAGAAACGAAAAGCAGATCCTAAAGTAGCTAAACCAGAATCCAATAAATAGTTACTGCTCGAAGGGGTGAGAAGGAATGAAATATGGATTTTTGATAATTATTCTTCTCTCGATTTTTTTCCTGACTGGATGTTGGAATAGAAGGGAATTAAATGAATTGGCACTAGCCGTCGCGATGTCGATTGATAAAGTTGACGGAGAATATGAAGTAACTATACAAGTGGTTGATCCTGGAGAAGTTGCTTCCAAAAAAGGGACTTCTGGAAGAAGCCCTGTCACTACTTATACAGAAAAAGGGGCTCATCTTTTTGAGGCTGTTCGTAGAATAACAACCATTTCACCTCGGAGAATGTATTTTTCCCACTTGCAAATGTTTGTTCTTAGTGAAGGGGTGGCAAAAGAAGGAATCAAGAATACACTTGATTTTTTAACTCGCGATGCCGAGTTTCGAAAAGATTTTTATATCGTTGTTACAAAAGACATTCAAGCAAAAGAAATATTACAAAATTTAACATCACTTGAAAAAATTCCGGCAAATAAACTTCATTCTTCTCTAGAAGCATCAGAAAAATCATGGGCTCCTACTGTTGCTGTACAGATGGATGAACTGATTTCTTCACTTACAAGTGATGGAAAGGATCCTGTATTAACAGGGATAACGATTGTGGGAAATGTGGAAAAAGGGAAATCTAATCAAAATGTGGAAAAAATTAATCCTTATTCGCGGTTAAAATATACAAGCATTGCAGTGTTTAAAATGGATAAGATGGTTGGATGGTTAAATGAAAAGGAGAGTAAAGGGTATAACTATATTGCCGAAAATGTTGAAAATACAGTGGGCAGCACTCCTTGTCCCGATAAAGGGGAATTAGTCATCGAAATATTTAAGTCAAAATCCAAAGTGAAAGGGAAAGTGGTGAATGGGAAGCCAGAGATTGATATCAAAACAACTATCCAAGCTAATATTGCGGAGGTTGCTTGTCATCTTGATCTAACCAAACCAGAATCCCTTGCGAAAATTGAAAAGAAATCAGCAAAGGTGAATGAAGAAATTATCAAAGCTTCGATTGATAAGGCAAAAGAGCTTCAAGCTGATATATTTGGCTTTGGTGAAGTCATACATCGAAGTAATCCAAAGGCTTGGAGAACTTTAAAAAATAATTGGCAGCAAGAATTTGTGAATCTGCCAGTTCATGTAAAAACGGAAATCAAAATTAGAAGAACTGGAACCGTCAATCAATCGTTTATTGAGAAATTAAAGGAGTAATTTTAATGGTAATGGCGATATTCATTCTGATTGGATCGAGCATTTTGGCATGGATGGTTACACGACCATTGATAAAAAAGAAGGAAAAAAAGGAAGGAATAGTAGTCCTTATTCTTTTTTTAATTAGCGCTTTAATAAGCTGTTTAACTATATTGGAGATTAAAGTACCTAATCCAAGTGATTTTTTAGTTTTTATACTTCAGCCAATATCAAAATGGGTGGATTTTATCTTTCGCTAATCGTTGGGATATGAAAAAGAGAATGGTGAAAAAAGTTGTAAACATAGAGATAAGAGGCAGTCATTAGTAAATCAAAAGGAGGAAATAAGATTGTTAGAAAAAGGAAAAATTTCCAAAGGTCAATTTATGATCCTAATCTTTTTATTTATGATCGGTTCTTCCACTTTAATTGCTACTCCAATGGTCATTAATCAGGCCAAGCAGGATGGATGGATTTCAGGGTTTATGGCACTAGGGTTTGGTCTAATTCTTGTTAGGATCTACGGAAGTCTTGCTAAACATCATCCGAATGAGACTTTAATTGAAATTTGTCAATCTATTCTGGGAAAATGGCTTGGAAAGTTTGTGGCTTTTCTTTATTTTCTATTTTTTCTCATCCTTACTTCGGGATTAGTTCGAATAATTGGGGATTTGATTACCACTAAAATCATGACTGAGACACCTATGATTGCTATTGAAATAGCCTTTATTATCATTGTTATTTATGGGGTATATCTTGGTTTAGAGACATTTGCTCGAACAGCAGAAATGGTGCTTCCTTGGGTATTAATGTTTTTTATTTTGGTAATGCTATCCCTTATTCCAGAAATTGAAATGAAAAATATCCTACCAATCTTAGATGGAGGATTTAATCCCTCCATTAGAGGGACGTATCGTTTAATGGGAATTCCTTATTTAGATATCGTTATATTCTTAATGATTAGTCCATATGTTGTAAATTCAGTAAAAATTGGAAAGGAATTATTTATTTCGACTTTCGTGGGAGGAACTTTACTTACGTGTGTGATAACTCTTGCTATCGTGGTCCTTGGTACGGAATTAAGCTCTAAATTGAATTATCCTCTATTTGATTTAGCACAAAGAATTGACATTGGTAATTTTATTCAAAGAATTGAAGTGCTTTCAGGAGGAATTGTGTTTATTGCGATGTTTATTAAAATCGTGATTTCCTACTATTCGATGATATTAAGTTTAGCCCAGATTTTAGAATTAAAGAAATTTAATATATTATCCATTCCATTGGGAATTTTGGTACTTACCTTTTCTCTTTTTTTATTTCCAAATATCATTTATTTTCAAATGTTCACGAATGACGTATGGACTCCATTTTCCTTCATTTATGGATTCTTTTTTCCTCTGTTATTATTGATAGTTGATATTATGAAAAGGAAAATTGGGAGCTTGAACAGGAGGCCAAAAAGACTCTTATGAGTAAAGAGAAGATTAGTGCACAGCAATTATTTTGTTTGATGTTTATGTTTGAAATTGGTAGTGCGATTGTCGTTGGAATTGGGATTCAAGCAAAGCAGGACGCATGGATTGCTGTATTATTGGCAATGCTTTGCGGGTTGCTCTTATTTCTTATTTTTTCATATTTCCATAAAAAATATCCTAGTCAACCTTTAACTACATATGTGAAAGTAATATTTGGAAAATATTTAGGAACAGGAATATCAGTTCTTTATATTCTCTATTTTCTTTATATTTCAGCCCGGGTTTTAAGAGATTTAGGTGGCTTAATCGTTACCTCGACTCTGGAACATACTCCTATTGTCGTTGTCTGTACATTAATGATGCTTATTGTTGTTTATGGAGTTGTTAAGGGAATAGAGGTCATTGGTAGGTCAAGTGAAATGATTTTCTTACTCATCATCATGATTGGCTTATTAGGAATTATATTTACTTGTTTCGGTGGAATAATTGAACCTAAACGATTGCTGCCAATTTTAGAAAATGGCTGGAAGCCGGTGTTAAAAACCGTTTTTCCGCAAATTCTTACTTTCCCATTTGGGGAGATGATTGTTTTTACAATGTTTCTGCCTTATTTAAATAAAGCAGCTTTAGCAAGAAGGATTGGATTATTGGCCATTCTTGCAAGTGGTATAGTGTTAAGCTTTACCATTGCTCTCGAGATATCCATCTTAGGCCCAGGAGGGGTTGCAGTATCCCAATTTCCATTATTAGATACGATTTCCCGCGTATCTATTGCTAATTTCATTGAGCGTTTAGATGTTTTGGTGGTATTGACCTTAATATTTGGTGTCTTTATTAAAATTATGATTTTTTTCTTTGCTAGTGTGAAAGGAGTTTATGATTTATTCCAGTTCAAGAGCAATAAACAATGGAGAATAATTGTTATTATTCTCGGAATTTTGGAAGTAATAGTCTCGTATTTCATGGCAAGTAGTTATACAGAACATATCAAAATTGGATTAAAAATTGTCCCCTTATATTTGCATTTGCCAATGCAAATAATGATTCCCTGCTTTCTTTTGATTGTAGCGATATTTCGCAAAAAGATGAAAAATAACTTATAAATGAGCACTTTTACTTAAAAATACATATTAGTATTGAATTTCACTTAAGTATGATATAGAATTACTTATAAATACTTAATTGTAACAAATATTATGATTTCTTTTGTATTTGTTGCCCTTTGAAATGGGTGAGGTATATGTTTCAAGAAGAACGATTATTTGCCATTATAAAATATCTTAAAGAAAATCAACGTATATCGGTTGAACAAATTTGTTCCCTGCTAAATGTTTCAAGAGATACTGCAAGGAGAGATCTAGTGAAGCTGGAAGAAGAAAAATCAATCGTACGGACGCGTGGTGGAGCGATTCTTCCATCTAGTAAGCATGAAATAAAGACATACTCCACTCGTCTCAAAATTGTTTCAGAAGAAAAACAAATTATTGGGAAGAAGGCAGCATCCCTAATTTATCCAAGTGATCGAGTGATTTTAGATGCATCGACAACGGTGCAAGCATGCGCGGAGCATATGGAAAATGTTGATTGTACCGTGATTACCAATTCCATTAATCAGGCGGAAATATTATCAATAAATTCAAAGATGAATATTCAGCTTTTAGGTGGTACGCTGCAGAAGGAACATCGTTTTCTCTATGGATCATCTGTGATCAAACGCCTTTCACAATACTACGCAGATAAGGCGTTTATCGGGATTATTGGGATTTCAGAAAACGGATTGACCATCGCTCATGAAGAGGATGGCTTTGTGAAACGAAAAATGATGCAGCAAGCGAAACAGGTCTTTGCTTTAGCCGACCATACAAAGCTTGGTGTCACAGATTTCTTCTGCTTTGCTCCACTTTCAGAAATTGATTTCTTGATTACTGATCAAACACCTGCAGATGAGTTTATGGAGATGCTAAGGAAACAAAATGTAGAGCTAATCATCGCAGATCAGCATGAAGAGGGAGAGGATGGAAATGGTTAAATTAATCGCCGTTGACCTTGATGGAACATTATTAAACGATGAGAAAAAAATAAGCAAAAGAAATACCGAAGCGATTCAATTTGCTCAAAGTCAAGGAATTGAAGTCGTTGTAGCAACAGGTCGTGCCCATTTTGATGTAGAAGCGATTTTCCAGCAAACGGATATTCAGCCATGGATAATTTCAGCAAATGGCGCTACGATTCATCAACCCAATGGGGAGCCTTATTATTCTAATTCGATTCCACAACAAGAGGCTAAGGAAATTCTTGAATGGCTGGAACAGGAAGATTACTATTATGAGGTTTCAAGTAATGATTCATTATATACACCAATATATGGCCGAAGCTTGTTGAATCAAGAAATGGAACAGATTCATCAGGGATGTCCTGAGCTAAGTATGGAAGAAATGAAGCAGTCAGCTGAAAAGCAATATAGTCAAACCGGTTTTGTTTTTATTCATTCTTATAAAGAGCTTTTGCTTCAACATATTGACTATTATAATATTCTTGCCTATTCTTTTGATAAAGTGAAATTGCAAAAGCTTTGGAAAAAATTCGAAGATTATGAGAATATCGCCATTGTAAAATCACATATTCACAATTTTGAATTTCAGCATCAAGATGTTTCAAAAGGGAATGCCTTACGTGTTCTGGCTAACAAATTAAAGATTAACTTAGTTGACTCTGCTGCTGTGGGTGATAATTTCAATGATCTCTCAATGTTTGAAATAGTTGGGAAAAGTGCCGCGATGGGGAATGCCAGTGAAGATGTGAAAAAGCACTGCGATTTTGTGACTCTTACGAATAAGGAAGATGGCGTTGCTTATTTCATTGATTCTTTGATTCAACAAATTCAATGTATGTCTTAAAAAAAGGACTGATATCATATCAGTCCGGTGAATGATGGTCCTTAAATCTTTTTTGGCGTTACGTATCAGGCGGCGTTACGGAAAAGGTTTGAGATAAATGAAAAAAGCAAAAACTTCGCTTTTTTGGAGTGCTCAGTATTGGGCACTTTTTTTAATTTGTGTAAAAATTTTCTGTGTAATATGGAATAGAATCTTTATTAAAGGCAACTCCTACTCCAAGATTTTCAAAATCCTTCTGTAAAATATTTTTGCGGTGACCGAGAGAGTTTACTAAACCTTCATGGGCGAAAATGCTGCTAAATTGTCCATAAGCTAAGTTTTCACCAGCAAGGGTGAAGGAAATATCATCCTCCGTCATCCGGTCAAAAGGGGATTCTCCTTGTAAATTTGTATGGCTAAAATAATTGTGAACGGCCATATCCTCACTGTGATCTCGGGCCGTTTCTTTTATGTGATCATCCCATGAAAGTATATTTTGCCCGTGTTTCACTCGAAAGGCATTGGTTAAATCGAATAATTGATATTCAAAGCCTATTGTTAATGGTTTACTTTCTTTACCATAAAACCCGTCTTTCTTCATTTCAAGATTTTGGTTAATGATTTGAATGGCATCCACTACATTATTTTTATGTGTGTCATAGAAAATCGTTACATAGCTATGATCGACTAAATACATCTCATAATCTTGATCCCCTTCGATTTGATAATAGGTTAGACCTTTGCGGATTTTTGTAACGGGTTGTCCCAAATCCTGCTCCACTTTGTTTTTAGGGCTTCCAATTTTAAGCCCATTTGATGAGGAAAGTAAAGCTTGATTGGTATACATTCCGTTTACTTTATCTTGGTCATCAAAGGAAACCATCATAAAATTATGATATTGATGATGATACGAATACCATTTTGTTCCATACTCATTTGCTGTCACCCGAACGGCCTTTCCTAATTCTTGGTCTACTTTTGCTTTTGTATCTCCGAGCTCAATATTATGAATGGAGAAGAGATGTTTAGTTGGTGCTTGTAAATCTGTTTTTTCAACAGACTCTTTTACGTCTTTTTTCTTCGATTGAAGCTGATTTATTGGTATGTCTAATTTTTTCGCAACTTGGCTAAAAGTACTTTTAATATGATCAAGCTCATCTTCTAAATCCTGATTTGTCCAAGCAATCAAGTCCGTTTTTAACGTTTGATAGGGAAGGGCATAATCGGATTTCATTATTAATTTTTCTATCGCTGGCCAAGTAGTATATAAAATCATGAAGAATAAAATAATAAGAAGAAACCGTTTCAATGCAAATAACCCTCCAACCATAAAAAAATAAAGAATATATTTTTCTTGTAATTTTAAAAGGATACGTCTATAGTAAACAGGTAAAGACAGTTGTCATGACAATAGGAGGTCAAAAAACTTGGAAGGAAAATCTATATCAAAAAGAAAAATGCTCGGCATCGCTGGTTTTGGTTGGATGTTTGATGCGATGGATGTCGGGATGCTTTCTTTCATTATAGCAGCACTGAAGACAGAATGGAATTTGACGCCCTCTGAAATGGGTTGGATTGGTAGTGTAAACTCGATTGGGATGGCTGTTGGTGCCTTTTTATTTGGAATATGGGCTGATCGCATTGGACGGAAGAATGTATTTGTCTTAACCTTGCTCATATTTTCACTTGCTAGTGGGATATCCGCCTTAACGACCACATTAGCGCTGTTTATGATCCTCCGCTTTTTTATTGGCATGGGACTTGGTGGAGAACTGCCTGTTGCATCCACGTTAGTATCCGAGAGTGTCCCTGCTAATGACAGAGGAAGAATAGTCGTCTTATTAGAAAGTTTTTGGGCAGTTGGTTGGTTGCTTGCAGCTATTATTTCTTATTTTATCATTCCATCTTTCGGGTGGAGAATAGCTTTAATTCTAAGTGCTTTGCCCGCACTATATGCACTCTATTTACGTCTGAAAATACCAGATTCACCAGCGTTTTCTCCTAAAAAAGAAGAAAAGCGTTCCGCTTTACAAAACATTAAAGATGTATGGTCAAAAAAATATGCACGCTCTACTTTTGTTCTATGGATGGTCTGGTTTACCGTAGTATTTTCCTATTATGGAATGTTCCTTTGGTTGCCAAGTGTCATGGTCATGAAAGGTTTTAGTATGATTCAAAGTTTTCAATATGTGCTTATTATGACCTTAGCTCAGCTTCCCGGTTATTTTACAGCAGCTTGGCTGGTTGAAAGGATGGGAAGAAAATTTGTCCTTGTTACATATTTATTAGGAACGGCACTTTCTGCGTTAATTTTTGGAAATGCAGAAACTACTTCTGTCCTCATGATATCAGGGATATTGTTATCGTTTTTCAATTTAGGAGCTTGGGGAGCTCTTTATGCGTATACGCCTGAACAGTATCCAGCAGTGATACGGGGCACTGGAGCAGGGATGGCTGCGGCAATTGGGCGTGTTGGCGGAATCCTTGGACCGCTTCTTGTTGGTAAACTTGTTGCTCATGGAAATTCTATCTCCGTCATTTTTACAATTTTCTGTGTCAGCATAGTGATCGGAGTTTTAGCTGTAGCCTTTTTTGGCCGTGAAACACGAAAAGTGGAACTGAGTTAAAGAAATATTGGCGTCTTAGAACGAAGGCTTGCTTTTGTTCTAAGACTTTTTTATTTGAAATTTTATTTAATTCTCGAATATACTGTTCTGTACATAACTTATTTTTGCTTATTTTTACTTACCCCGTATCTTTTTATCCTCTAAATTTCGTTTATAAGATAGAGAGGGATTAAAGGAGTGAGCAACATGTACGAAAAGCTTGACATAAATACAGGAAAAAGCGAAGCTGTGGAAACCTTCATCCGAAAATTTTATCCAAGTTTACAACAATATTGCCGTTTTCTAGCGCAAAGCAGCTGGGATGGAGATGATCTTGCTCAAGAAGTTATGATAAAAGCAATCGAACATTATCTGCATCTTCCTAAAGTAAGTCCTGCTTTACTTAATAAAATGGCGTATCATCAGTGGATTGATTGGCTTCGAAAACGAAAGCATGAAGAAATGGATGATCTGTCTAACGTTTTAAATAGATCAGAACATAAGTCTTCTCAAACGATGGAGATTATTGATGAGCTAGTGAGCCGGTTAACACCAAACCAAGCGTTGGTTTTTGTTCTCAAGTATGGTTTCCAATATAAAAGTCATGAGATTGCGAAATTATTAGGAACAACAGAAACTGCGATTAAGTCTGCCCTTCATCGTGGCAAAAAACGATTAGAAGCGATGCGAAATAAATCTAATTTTGCAGATAACTTTTGGAGTGAAGAACAACATCAACTTCTCTCTAAGCTATTTCATCAGGCATTGAAGGAAGAAGACCCGACCTCGCTTATTGAAGCAATTTCTGAAAATCCTGTATTATGGAAGCAAAATTTGAATCAAAATACACGACAATTTCATTCCTCCTTTAGTAATTCTCTCTCAATGGCGGCTTAGCTGCAGCATGTTTTAGACACAAAGCTAATTTTAAAGGAGGATAATTTGATGAATACAATTCCTTATGTGATTGAGCAATCAAGTCATGGTGAGAGGTCTTATGACATATATTCCCGATTATTGAAGGACAGAATCATCATGGTGGGAGACGAAATCAATGATCATGTGGCGAATAGTATTGTAGCGCAATTATTATTTTTAGCCGCAGACAACACTGAGAAAGATATTTCCCTTTATATTAATAGCCCTGGCGGTTCAACCTCTGCTGGTTTTGCCATTTTTGATACGATGCAATATATTAAACCGGATGTTCGCACGATTTGTACTGGAATGGCTGCTTCCTTTGGTGCGATGCTTCTTCTAGCTGGAACAAAAGGGAAACGTTGCGCCTTACCAAACAGTGAAATAATGATTCATCAGCCACTTGGCGGAGCTCGTGGCCAGGCAACGGAAATCGAAATCTCTGCTAAACGAATCTTAAAGCTTAAGGATCATACTAATCAAATCATTGCTGATCGAACAGGTCAACCGATCGAGAGGGTGGTTCAAGATACGGAAAGGGATTATTTTATGAGTGCAGAAGAGGCGAAGGAATACGGCATAATTGATGAGATAATTTTTCCTAATCATTAATGGTCGAGAAGTTTATTTATTCAAAAATGGTAGAAAAGCTAGCTATGCAGTTAAAACTGTGTAGCTAGTTTTTTTATGGAAAAATAATCGTTTGTGAGTTTTCAGAAATTTTGTGATTGACAGAGCTTTGGGCATGTTATATTATTTCATCATGAATATGTAAGAAAATCTAACATGACTTAAGGCGGTTATTTTATATGAAGAAAATCGAAGCCATTATTCGGCCAGAAAGAATAACTGAGACCATTAAACAATTAAAAAATATCGGGATTACGGGTTTTACAGTTTCTCAGGTTGTGGGGAGAGGGAAACAAAAGGATTCTCAAGGTGTTTACCGTGGAAAAAATTATAAGGTCACCCTTCACCCAAAGGTGAAATTAGAAATTGTCCTTTCTGATTATATGGTAGAAAAAACCATTCAGACCATTTTTGCAGCGGCTCAAACTGGAGAAGACGGTGATGGGAAAATTTATGTTTACCCTATTTTAGAAGCTTATAATATCCGGACCGGGTTAGCAGATTTTGATATTGATGATATTGTGAATCAGAAAGAGGAGTGATTAGCATGGTCTATGTGAACACCATATGGGTTGTCCTTTCAGCGGCAATGGTCCTTTTCATGGAAGGAGGGTTTAGCCTCCTTGAAGCGGGGTTTGTTCGTACGAAAAATGCCGTTAATGTGACGATGAAGATTTTTGTTGATTTGACTGTGGGGGCACTTGCTTTTTGGATGATTGGCTTTGCGATTATGTTTGGCAGGGATGCCTTAGGGTTTATCGGCACATCTCTTTTTGGAAATCCAGAGAACATCTCACTCACAATCGAATTGCCAAGTGCGGCTTATGTTCTTTTTCAAATGGGTTTTGCGGTTGCCTGTATTTCGATTGTGTCAGGTGCGGTGGCAGAACGGATGAGTTTTAAAGCCTATGTCGTGACGGCTGTCTTGATTTCAACCATCATTTACCCACTTTCCGGTCATTGGATTTGGAATAGTGAGGGCTGGCTTGCAAAAATAGGCATGCAGGATTTTGCTGGGTCTGCTGCTATACATGGTTTAGGTGGATTTATGGCTCTAGCCATGGCAAAAATTCTCGGCCCCAGAAAAGGCCGCTTTAATTCCGATGGCAGTGCAAATGTCTTTGCTCCAAGTAATATTCCCCTTGCCTCTGCAGGAGCTTTCATTCTTTGGTTTGGATGGTTTGCTTTTAATACAGGGAGCACATTGGATGCAGCTAATGCCTCTTTAGCCCAAATTGCAATGAATACCATGCTTGCAGGAGCTAGTGGTGGGACTGTTGCGTTATTTGTTACGATGAAGAAGTTTGGCAAGGCGGACCCAAGCATGACGATAAATGGAATCCTTTCTGGTTTGGTGGCAATAACCGCAGGTTGCGCTTTTGTATCTCAATGGAGCGCCATTATCATCGGGGCAATAAGTGGAATAATTGTCATCTATGCTACGTTATTTGTGGATAATTTAAAAATAGATGATCCGGTCGGTGCAGTAGCGGTTCATGGTTTTAATGGGGTATTTGGAACGATTGCCGTTGGTTTATTTCATTCCTCTCATGGGCTTTTTACTTCAGGTGAATTTTCTTTATTAGGCATCCAATTGCTTGGTGCTATGGTCGTGATTGTTTGGGGGTTATTCAGCGGGTTTGCTACATCAAAAGTATGCGAATGGACGGTTGGCTTTCGGACCAGTGAAAGGGAGGAGGAGGAAGGCCTCGATATGTCCTACCATGGGATTCCTGCCTATAATGATTTGGAACGTTTTTCTGATTTACCGTCAAATTTATATGATTTTGAAGAAACGACGGGAATTACCGTTGCTCCTTTGAAAAATAAAGAAATTGCTGGATAAATATTTACTAGAAGTAGAGATCATCTTGAAAAAAATAAGAATGAAGAAATAGAAGAATTAACAGACCAAATTTAGAGAGATTTGGTCTGTTTTGATTTTGAAGGTAGGGATTATTATATTGAAACTGGAAAATGAAAAATATAAAAGTGAAGGAATTCATGATTTTTTACTCTTATTATTGATTAGCTGGGGAATGCAATATAGATAATAAAGGAGTTAGCCAAAAATATCACGGATATCAATGATAATGATGGTGTAGCAAAAACGTTAGTATATATCTTCAATTATATTATTCATGAAGTTATGTGTTAGTTTAAATGTATAAAAATAATGCCTAAATGAAAATTTTGAGGTATATAAATGTTTTCCTGCAATGCAAGCTCAAATAACGGAGGTGACAATAATGAATTTGGAGGATGGTATGCAATAAAATATGATTTTCATAAAAGCGGGGAAACACTTGGGTTATTAGACCCAAGTGCTTGGTAGACTTTATTCTATATTAAGTTGTTGTCTGTTAAATTGATGAAGCGGAAGCAACCTGTTGGCTAGCTTTCAATGCTTGATCTAAATCCTCAAGAATATCATCGATTGCTTCTGTTCCGACAGATAATCTGATTAATTCTGGTGAAACACCAGATGCAAGCTGCTCCATATCTGACAGCTGTTGATGAGTTGTGCTTGCAGGGTGGATGATGAGTGATTTGGAATCCCCAATATTAGCTAAATGTGAAAATAGCTTAACGTTATCAATCAATTTTTTAGCTGCTTCTTTTCCACCTTTCACCCCAAAAGTAAGGAGAGCTCCTTGCCCTTTTGGCAAGTATTTTTGCGCTAGGGAATACGATGGATGGCTACTTAAGCCTGCATAACTAACCCAATCCACTAGATTATGGTTTTCAAGAAATTGAGCTGTCTTCAATGCGTTTTCACTATGGCGTTCAAGACGTAAGTGCAATGTTTCTAGTCCTTGTAATAATAAAAAGGAATTAAACGGGGAGAGCGCAGAGCCAAGGTCTCTTAGTAATTGCACACGAGCCTTTGTAATATAGGCTGCTTCACCACCTGCTTCTGTATAAACAAGCCCATGATAACTTGGATCTGGTTCAGTCAATTCAGTGAATTTTCCACTTGCAGCCCAGTCAAATTTTCCACTATCAACAATCACACCTCCAATGGTAGTGCCATGGCCTCCGATAAATTTTGTTGCAGAATGGACGACAATGTCCGCCCCAAAATCGATTGGACGTAATAAATAAGGGCTTGGAACGGTGTTATCAATAATTAATGGAATTCCGTTTTCGTGTGCAATATTACTAACAGCTTCGATATCAAGCACATCTCCTTTTGGATTTCCAACAGCTTCTGCATAGATGGCTCTTGTTTTTGGAGTAATAGCTTTTCGAAAATTCTCTGGATCAGCAGGATCGACGAAATGAACCTTAATTCCAAATTTTGCAAAAGTAGAGGAAAATAAATTATAGGTTCCTCCATATAAACTGTTGGATGATACAATTTCATCTCCTGAAGAAGCAATATTTAAAATAGAAAACGTGGTTGCCGCTTGTCCGGAAGCAACACTTAATGCTCCTACCCCGCCTTCTAGAGCTGCAATTCTTTGTTCAAAGACGTCATTAGTAGGATTGATAATTCGTGTGTATACATATCCTTCCTGACTTAAGTTAAATAAACCAGCTGCGTGGTCACTGTCACGAAACCCAAATGAGGATGTTTGATAAATCGGTACTGCACGTGAAAGTGTTGTAGGATCTAGTTGCTGACCAGCGTGAATGGCTTTTGTTTCTGAACGAAATTCATGATTACTTGACATTTGAATACCTCCTTAGTTTCGCTTAAAATCCTACAAAATTGATAGGGATAATAAACTTTAAATATTACTATACTTAGGTAAATTTTGGATGTCAAGATGAAAATTTTAAATTTTTTAAATAAAAAAATAATTCTCTTATTTTGGAAAAATTTTGGTTGACAGTAAAAAATTCATTTGATATTCTTTTGAAAAGCTTAATTAAACCTATCATCTTAATCGGATTAAATCGTCCACCGGACCACTGGAGACAAAAACAAATTCTGATGTTCAGAATTTCGTTTTTGTCTTTTTTTTACACTTTAAGAAAGCATAAATTGGCAGCAGTGATGAAGATCGATGTATTGGCCAATTTTAGGAATAAAGTGTAAGGGCAACTAGGCCATTGCCTAAAGGCTTGTCAATCGGCGAGTTTTCTTTATCCGACAGAATCAAAGGGTTTCATTTATTCAGAAAGGAGAAGGAAAAAATGAAAAAATGGAAATGGACTTATATTTTAATCGTTAGTTTGTTATTGGTATTAGCTGGATGTGGGAATGATGAAAAGGCCTCAGGAAGTAAGGGGGATAAACAAGGGGAAGTTACTCTTAAGATTGGTGCTTCATCCACACCTCATGCAGAGATTTTAGAATATATCAAGCCGAATCTGGAAAAAGAAGGTGTAAAGCTTGATATTGTGATTATCAACGATGGTATTCAAACCAATGAACAAACAGCAAATGGTGAGTTAGATGCCAATTATTTTCAGCACACACCTTATTTAAATCAAGTCAATAAGGACAGTGGACTTGATCTAGTTAATGTCATAGGAGTACATATTGAACCATTTGGCGTTTATTCAAAAAAGATCCAATCCATTAAGGAATTGTCAAAGGGAGCAAAAGTAGCTGTTCCAAAAGATCCGGTTAATTTCTCCAGAGCGTTATTATTATTTGCTAGAAACGGTTTAATTGAAATGAAAAATAATCAATCAGCAGATGGAAATTATACGATTCAGGATATTACAAAAAATGATAAAAAATTAAAATTCGTTGGAATAGATGGGCCACTTCTAATTCGTTCTCTTGATGATTTTGAAGCATCCGCCATCAATACGAATTATGCCTTAGAAGGGGGATTTAATCCAACGAAGGATGCCTTAATTATTGAAGATAGCCGGTCACCTTATGTCAATATTTTGGTTGCTAAAAAGGAACGAAAAGATGATGAAAGTATTCAGAAATTAGCCAAAGCACTTACTTTAGAAAAGGTGAAGAAATTTATTGAAGATAGATATAAAGGGGCAGTTGTTCCAGCATTCTAAGTAAGGAATCTCTCCCTGAAAAAATTTGTGAGGAGGCAAAAGGAAAATGATTCAATTTCAGCATGTTTCCAAAACATTTGCGATTGGTGGAAAAACGATCGAAGCCCTGAAGGATATTAATTTAACAGTCAAAAAGGGAGATATTTTTGGTGTAATCGGTTTTAGCGGAGCTGGGAAAAGTACTTTAATTCGTACAGTGAATTTACTGGAAAGCCCGACAAAAGGGGAAGTTCTTGTTAATGGCAGCAATTTAGCAAAACTAACACAAAAGGATTTACGTCAGGCAAAGAAAGATATCGGAATGATATTCCAACACTTTAATTTGTTAGAATCAAAAACCGTGTTTGAAAATGTGGCAATCCCTCTATCTTTAAGTAAAGTGCCTAAAAAGGAAATAAAATTACGCGTTGAAGAGCTTTTATCATTTGTTGGCCTTGAAGAGAAGAAGGATAGTTATCCTAATCAACTTTCAGGTGGCCAAAAACAGCGTGTTGGGATCGCAAGGGCATTGGCAACAAATCCCTCTGTTCTTTTATGTGATGAGGCGACATCTGCACTTGATCCACAGACAACAGAGTCCATTCTTCAGCTTTTGAAAAAGATCAATGAGAAATATCAAATAACGATTTTAGTCATTACCCATGAAATGGAGGTTATTAAACAAATTTGTAATCGGGTTGCTGTGATGGAGGATGGCAAAATCATTGAAGAGGGGACAGTGTTCGAAGTATTTTCCAATCCTCAAACAACAACTGCACGAAATTTTGTTCGTTCAGTGATAAAGGATGAGATTCCTCTGAGCGTATTTCAACTTCTTGAGAATAGTCATCTTTACAGCAAAATATTTAGAATTGAATTCTTGGGGATTCATTCAGGTCAGCCAGTAATATCGCAGGTTTCAAAACGTTTCCAAGTAGATGTTAATATCTTATTTGGTAATATTACAGAGCTTCAAGGTATCCCATTAGGCAATTTAATTGTCGAGCTAAGAGGATCAATAGAAGAAGTTGAACAGGCTAAAAATTATTTAATCAAGCAAAATATCACTTTAAAAGAGGTAGGTGAGAGTATTGGAAGTGACGAACGATTTAATTCTCAAAGCCTTATGGGAAACGTTGTACATGGTTAGTGCTTCACTCTTTTTTGGAACAATTATTGGGGTTCCATTAGGTATTTTATTGGTTGTAACGAGAAAGGGGCATATTCTCGAAAATCAAATTATTTTTTCAATTATTAATCCGATCGTTAATATTTTTCGCTCAATTCCTTTTATTATTCTGCTGGTGGCAATCATTCCGTTTACTAGATTTATTGTGGGGACTTCGATTGGAACAACGGCAGCAATTGTTCCGCTTGTTCTTCATATTGGTCCTTATATGTCAAGGTTAGTAGAAAATTCATTATTAGAAGTGGAGGAAGGAATCATCGAAGCAGCGAAGGCGATGGGAGCAACTACTTTTCAAATTATATTTCGGTTTCTCATCCCAGAAGCATTTCCATCACTCATTCTTAGTCTAACAACCGTAACCATTGGTCTAATTGGAGCAACTGCCATGGCAGGTGCGATTGGAGGAGGGGGATTAGGAGACTTGGCGATTACCTATGGATATCAACGATTCAGTACGATAACCATTATTGTCACAGTTGTCCTCTTAGTGATCATTGTTCAAGGAATTCAATCTCTTGGAAATGTCTTAGAAAGAAAGATTAGAAGGGTATAAGAATGAAAGGTTATTAAAGAGGTGTATTGAAGATGAAAAAATGGTTAAGTTTGATCCTTTTTACTCTAGTATTGGCTCTAACTTTATCAGGCTGCTTATCCAAGTCAACAAATTCAAATGGAGAAAAGCATGTAATTAAGGTAGGGATAAGAAGCTCGGAGTTAAGGACATGGGAATATGTAAAGGAAAAGGCGGAAAAAGAAGGGATTAAAATTGAGTTAGTCAATTTTGCGGCAACCTATGATCCGGATCAAGCTCTGGCGGAAGGGGATATAGATATCAATGCCTTTCAGCATGTGGCTTATCTCGATACTTTTAATCAAAAAAACGGAACGGATCTCGTTCCAATTGGTACCACCATTATGGCTCCACTAGGACTTTATTCAAAAAAATATCATTCTATTGATGAAATTCCAGATGGAGCGCAAATTGCCGTTCCAAATGATCAATCGAATTGGGGCCGAGCTTTACTTTTACTTCAAGAAGCAGGATTCATCAAGGTTGTTGCTGATTTTGATGGCAATGGTGGTGAAGACAAAATAAAGGATAATCGGAAGCATATTAAAATTGTTCCTGTTGATGCAGCGAATACCCCTCGAGTGATGGAGGATACAGCAGGTTCCATTATTAATAATGGAGTGGCTGTAGAAGCGGGACTCAGCTTAAAGGATGCTTTGATTCATGAAAGTAAAACAGCCAAACCATTTATTAATGTCATTGTAGCGAGAAAGGAAGATAAAAATCGAAGCGACTTGAAGAAGTTAGTTCGCATTTATCAATCGGAGGATACAGCAAAATATATCGAAAAAACCTATAACGGAAACTATATTCCAACATTTATTAGTTTAAAAGAATTAAGTACTTACAAGGATACATTTAAAAATTGAGGATGGAGGAGTGAAAAAAATGTCTGAAGGAAGAAAAATGATTTTAGTTGCTTATTTAATTGGTACTGGGATGCATGTGGCTTCGTGGCGACATCCTGATTCCAAACCAGATGCCAGTATCGATCCAAAGAATTTTATTCATTTAGCGCAAATAGCGGAAAAGGGAAAATTTGATATTGCTTTTATCGCGGATAGCCTTGCCATCAATGCGGAGTCCCACCCGCAAATCTTAAATCGGTTTGATCCAGTAGTCATTATTACGGCCATGGCTGCTGCAACAAAAACAATTGGCATTGTGGGAACGGCATCCACAACGTATAATGAACCATTTAATTTAACGCGACAATTTGCATCTGTTGATCATGTCAGTGGTGGGAGAGCGGGTTGGAATGTCGTGACAACAGCGGATGCGACGGGAGAAACAGCCCTGAATTTTAATCTGGATAAGCATTGGGATCATGATTTGCGCTATGAACGGGCAGAAGAATTTATTGACGTGGTGAAAGGACTATGGGATTCATGGGAGGATGATGCTTTTCCTTACAATAAAGAGACGGGTCAATTTTTTGATCCAGCTAAGGTTCATGAGCTTGATTATCACGGAAAATATTTTCATGTGAAAGGACCATTAAACATCGCCCGTTCTGTACAAGGTCAACCAGTGATTGTTCAAGCAGGTTCATCGAAACCAGGTCAGCGCTTTGCAGCTAGAAATGCAGAGGTGGTAT
Source organism: Cytobacillus sp. Hz8 (assembly GCF_042263505.1). Classification (NCBI taxonomy): domain Bacteria; kingdom Bacillati; phylum Bacillota; class Bacilli; order Caryophanales; family Bacillaceae; genus Cytobacillus; species Cytobacillus sp. Hz8. The sequence goes on from NZ_JBHKFI010000005.1 coordinate 143,967, forward strand.
TTTCGCATTTTGATACAAAGGAAGAAGCGAAGAAATTTTATCAGGAGTTGAAGGGGCAGCTATCTGAATTTGGAAGAACGGAAGAAGAGCTGCGTATCATTCACGGTATTTCCCCAATCGTAGCGAAAACGGAAGGGGAGGCAATTGCGAAATTTCAAGAGTTACAACAATTGATTGATCCTTATGAAGCCTTGAAGTTTGTCTCCGGATATATGGGGAATGTGGATTTTTCGAAATATTCCTTAGATACGCCAGCCTATAAAGTAGAATTTCCTGCTGTAAACAGTATTCAAAGTCATTTTAACGAGATGAAACAAATCATTGATATGGAAAAACACTTAACAGTGGGTGATTTGTATACAAGATTTTTTCCACCAGCAAGGAAGGATGGTTTTGTCGGAACCCCTGAACAGGTGGCAGATGAAATGGAGGCCTGGTTTAAGGAAAAAGCAGCGGATGGTTTCATGATTCAGTTTCCTCTCTTGCCTGCTAATTTGGAGGATTTCGTAGAAGTAGTTATTCCAATATTGCAAAAACGGGGATTATTCCGTATGGAATATGAAGGGACCACGCTGAGGGAGAACCTTGGTTTGAAAAAACCAGAGAATCAGTTTACGAAAAAAGCACTGAGTATACAAGGAAAATAAATATCAGGACATTACGTCACAGTTATTTTGGAGAGAGGGATGTCGATGGCAAGGTTTAGTGAAGATCTATTTGTGCGAAATTCACGAGAAGCGAATCTTGTTCAATATGCGAATGGATTAGCTAAGAAAATAGAGCGCACTGCTGGAATTCATGATGAAAAAGGAACCTTTCCTTTTGAGCATTATCAACTATTAAAGGAAGAAGGGTTCTTCAAGCTACCAATACCGAAAAAATATGGGGGCGAGGAAATATCATTATATGAAATGCTTTTAATTCAAGAACAGTTGGCGAAGGGGGATGGTTCAACTGCTTTAAATGTTGGCTGGCATCTGCTTACCTTTATGAATGTTCGAGAATTAAATGCATGGAGTGAACCGGTCTTTGCACGGTTATGTCATACTGCTGTAGAAAAAGGAGAGCTCATTAATATTATTAATACGGAAAGAGTAAAAGGAAATTTGTCTAGGGGAGGGAGTCCTGGGACGGTTGCGAAAAAAGTACCAGGCGGTTATCAAATTTCCGGGAGAAAATCCTTTGCTTCATTAGCCCCTATCCTGAATCATTTTACGATTATTGCCTATCTAGAAGATGAGGAAATTACAGCAGAATTTTTAATTGAAAAAACAGATAAAGTGAAAGTAATCGAAACCTGGGAATCGATGGGAATGAGGGGAACTGGCAGTCATGACATTGAAATTCAATGTGCATTTGTACCTGAAGAAGCCTTACTTGTGAAACATAAACCAAATGAAGAAACAAGATTTGATGCCAATAGTCGAATCTATTCTCTTGAAATACCTGCAGTTTACTTGGGAATTGCCGGAGCAGCTCGAGATTACGCCATTTACTTTGCTCATTCGACCTATTCTCATAGTTTAGGAGATTACATCAAAACGGCAGGACATATTAGACAAAAAATTGGAGAAATCGAGTTGCTGTATAAATCATCTCGAAGTGTGCTTTATTCTATAGCCGAGCGCTTTGAAAGTGATCCCTTATTAAAGGACCGATTATCAGATGAGGTCAGCATGGTTAAACACGTGGTTTGTCATAATGCAATTAAAATAGTTGAATTAGCCTTAAGAATCGTAGGCGGAAGTGGATTATCACGTAAATTTAAGCTCGAACGTTTATTTCGTGACGTGCAATGTGGACTTTTTAATCCGCCTCAGGATGATGTGGTTATCGAACAGTTGACGAAAGCCGCATTCAAGAAATTAACCGAACAGAGGGAAGAGAGCCTAGTGATTAAATAATTTTTTGAAAAAGGAGTGGTCTGCAATGAGTAAGGTAGTGATTATTTCAGGAAGTCCATCTGAACAATCCAGAATAAAAGCGATCCAAGAGTTTACAACTCAATTTTTTCAAGCAAGAAATATAGAGCCTGAGGTAATTGAGGTTCGAAACTTACCTCCAAAAGATTTAATTCAGGCAAAATTTGATAGTAAGGATGTCATTGAGGCAAATCAAAAAGTAGAGAAAGCCGATATTGTCGTCCTATTATCTCCTGTCTATAAAGCGTCCTATTCCGGGGTTCTTAAAGTATATTTAGATTTATTGCCGCAAAATGGCCTGGCCAATAAAACCATTCTCCCACTTTTTATTGGCGGAACCATTAGCCATTTATTAGCGATTGATTATGCCTTAAACCCTGTCTTAACCGCGCTTGGGGCAACCCATCTTTTAAAAGGAGCTTTTATTGTCGATTCTCAGATTGAGAAACTCAGGAGTAATCAATATCAAATTGATGAGATTGCACAAGAAAGATTAGATTCTACCTTTTCACAGGTTGAACGATTTTTACTTCAAACTCAATAAATCAAATGGGGAATGAGTAAATGATCAATATGATAGAGGTTTCAATTTTAAAAGAAGACGATAAAGAAGTAGTGCGAAACTTACTAGTTAACAGCTACCAGGAATACGAACCACAATATTCCAATCCAGAGGTGTGGAAATCCTATATAGCTGAAATTAAAGCATCTGTAGATAACCCCAATCTAGATAAAATACTTGTAGCAAAGAATCATCATCATATTTTAGGAACACTACAACTTTTTCAGTCTTCAGAAAAAGCATATGGTTTGCCCGAGCTAGAGATATTCGCTCCAATTGTGCGGTTGCTTGCTGTGCATCCGGCTGCAAGGGGAAAAGGGGTTGCCCAGCAGCTATTAAAGGCAAGTCTTTTATATGCAAAAGAACTGAATGCGAAAAGTCTTTATTTGCATACTAGTGATAAAATGAAAAAAGCGATTCAGTTGTATGAATGGCTTGGATTTAAACGTGATTATGAAAAAGAATTTACGAAAAAGGATATTATAGTAAAATGTTATCGGTTTGATTTGTCCCGCCTTAACGGGCAGTAAGACCCCCACCTTAAGATTCTGCGTATGCAAAGAAGATAGGTTGGGGTTCAACTGCCCGTAAAGGTCCGACGAGCGATTGACGTCCTAGTCAGGCGAAGCCACAGGACGTGGCGCTATGAGCGTGATTGGTTCAGACTTTCCATCAGTGGGGGATGAATGGCAGACTAAAATCGCGACGTCAATCGCAACGTCTGCACTAGCACGTCCTGTGCGTCGAAAACCCCCACTGATGGAAGTTTCACTTTATAAAGGAGGCAAAAAACGTGAGCCACACAGAAAATCTGGAATCGCGGCTTATATCGATTCGACGTTATCTGCATCAATATCCTGAGCTATCCCGAGAAGAATTTGAAACAACAAAGGCAATTAAGCTTTGGCTTGAAGAAGCAGGTATCGAACTAAGAGAATCGAAACTCTCAACAGGTGTATTCGCAGATATTAATGGACGAAAACCTGGTCCTGTTATCGCGATTCGAGCAGATATTGATGCACTACCGATAGAAGAACAAAGTGGTGTGTCTTTTTCTTCCAAAATAAAAGGGAAAATGCATGCATGTGGGCACGATTTTCATACTGCAGCTCTTGTCGGTGCGGCCTATTTATTAAGTGATGCTCGAGAGGAGTTGACTGGAACGATTCGACTTCTTTTTCAACCAGCAGAAGAATTGGGTGGAGGAGCAGAATTAGTACTAGGTGATGGGCAGTTAGAAGGGGTGCAGGCAATCATTGGCCTCCATAATAAACCCGATTTGCCAGTTGGCACAATTGGGCTAAAGGAAGGACCGCTGATGGCAGCGGTTGATCGATTCTATGTGAAGATACGTGGGAAGGGAAGTCATGCAGCATTACCTCATAGTGGCAATGATCCAATTACGGCTACAGCACATATTATCACCTCTCTCCAGACGATTGTTAGTCGAAGTATTTCCTCATTAGAAAGTGCTGTCGTCAGTGTAACAAGAATATCTGGTGGGGAAACATGGAATGTAATACCGGAAGATGTCATTGTTGAAGGAACGATTCGAACCATTGACAAAGCAATAAGAAGCGAAGTTAAAGAGAAATTCTACTCCATTGTGACTCATACAGCTACAGCTTTTTCACAGGATGTTACAATCGAGTGGTACCCCGGTCCACCTGCATTATCGAATCATAAAAGAATAACAGACCTGGTCGAAAAAACGGCCAAAAACTTAGGTTTAAATGTAATCGTACCAGAGCCATCGATGGCAGGTGAGGATTTCTCTTTATATTTAGATCAAGTTCCTGGAACTTTCGCTTTCTTTGGTACGAGTGGAAACGAAGACTGGCACCACCCTGCGTTTACCATTGATGAAAGTGCACTCATTAAAGCAGCTTATTTCTTAACTCAAAGTGCAAGAGATTTGCTAGATCTGTTGCACTTTGATAACTAAAAATAACGGGACCGTCCTTCTTGGGAAGAACGGTCCTCTGATTTTGTTTCGCATTATCTAACTCTAATTCCACTCGACTTTAGTAAATATCTACGTGTTCCCATTTCGCAAAATACGATCCCGATAAGAGCGAAAACGATAAACATTGCTCCCATCCTAGTTGGATTTAAAACCTCGCCAAGAATAATGCAGGCACTTCCGATTATTTTTCCAATTTGAAAAACAAATCCATTAAAGGCCATATAAGCAGCCCGTCTTGAATCATCAATAATATCGGCTAAGATTGATTGTCTAGTAGGAACATATAATAATTCACCAATGGATAAAATTGCGACGGAAAGTACAAGGACTAGAAGTTGATTGGAAATCGCCATCATCGCATATCCTAATCCAAAAATCAAAAAGCCTATATACATAATCGCCTTGATGGTATGCTCCCTTTTCCTAACAAATTTTGCGATAAGAGTGGCAAATAAAACAATGAAAATCGTATTTTCAACTGTTAATAGACTTAATAGTCTTACCCCATCTAAAGAAAAATGCTCGAATCCTACTAATGATAAGGTTCGCTTAGGAAACTCTTCTGCTAATTTAACTGAAATATAATTATTGCGTTGATACTCAATGGAAAGAACCGCGATTCCACCCAGTGTGAACAAGATAAAAGGCAAATCCTTCATCACCATCCAATAGCTTTGGAAAATCGGCTTAAAGCTAAAGGGGTGAGAAGATTGTGCTTTAATATGGTAGGTCTCTTGAATAAGAGTCATCGTCATCCATAATGTTATAAAGGAAATGGCAGATAAGGCAATCAATAATTCAAAAAAATGAGTCTGAAATAACCAACCTCCCACCATTAATCCAAGCATTAACGAAAGATTCGAGGCCCAATAGTTGACCGTATACATAAATGCGCGAGTTTCTTTCGTACTTACATCAATCAACATGGCATCAGCTGCAGGATTTATAAATCCCGTAGCAGTGCTCATCAATAGAAGCATAAAAAAGGTCATCCAAGGTGATGACCACCAAGGAGAATTGCTTGCAAGCATTCCGATGAAGGCAGCTACTTTTAGCCACTCTCCCAATACCATCATTTTTTTTCTACCCTTTGTATCGGCAAGAAAACCACCATATAAACTTGCGAAAAATTGAACAGCAATTTGAATCATTAATAATACTCCAGCGGTTGTTGCGTTCAATTTCATCGTAAAATAAATGGCCATAAATGGGAAAATCATCGAACCTATGACACGACTTAAAAAAGAAGTATAAATGCGAATTCGGATATTTGGATGCATTTCCCTTAACATTATTTTCAACCCCTTCCTACTTTTTCTATTTTAACATCAAAAAAGGGGAATAAAAGGGTAGATAGTATATTGATAGAATTGTCCCTTTTAAGGAGGTTTTTGAGTTGCAGAGCATGTATTATTTTTATATGTATCCATAAAAAGGGAGCTCACAGCCACATTGAAGATTTATATTTACAAGACTTTAAGAAACAGCGGATCTTTTTTCTAAAATCAAATTGTCAATGAACTTTCACACAATCCTCACACAAAATTTGAATACCGGAAATCAAGTAGTGTTAGAATTATCTTGGAATAATATAAATGAGGAAATATTTTCTTCATAAATTTTGATTAAAAGGGAATGTGAGTTATGAAAAGAATTGTAACACTAAGCACTCGTAAATTAATGGACACAGCTGAACACGGCGGTTGCGGCGCTTGCCAAACTTCTTGCCAATCAGCTTGCAAAACTTCTTGCGGCGTAGCTAATCAAAAGTGCGAAAACCCTATGAACAGATAGTTCAACCAATACCGCCCATCTGCAAAGCAGTTGGGCGGCAATTTTTTACAAAAGGAGCAGAATAGTTAATTATGATTCATCAATATAAATTAAATGGCTACAACATCGTTCTTGATACATATAGTGGCTCTGTTCATGTCGTGGATGATTTAGCTTATGACATCATAGGGCTTTATGAAAATACTTCGAAGGAAGCAATTATTACAAAGATTTTGGAAAAATATGCACAGGATCCTGATATTTTAGAGAAGGATATTCAAGATACGATTGCCGATGTGGAAGAATTAGTCCGAGATGGGCAGCTTTTTACGGAGGATGAGTTTAAAGACCTTTCCATTGACTTAAGAAAACGTAAAACCTATATTAAAGCACTTTGCCTCAACGTCGCCCACACCTGTAATTTGTCTTGTGACTATTGTTTTGCCAGTCAAGGAAAATATAACGGAGATCGTGCCCTTATGAGCTTTGAAGTGGGAAAAAAAGCGATTGATTTTCTATTAGAAAATTCCGGAAAACACCGAAATCTTGATATCGACTTTTTCGGCGGAGAGCCACTTATGGCTTGGAAAGTTGTCAAACAGATTGTGGAGTACGCACGAAGCAAGGAAGCAGAGTATAAAAAGGTTTTTCGCTTTACATTTACAACCAATGGTATGTTATTAAATGACGAAGTTACAGAGTTTTTAAATAAGGAAATGCATAATGTGGTTTTAAGCCTTGATGGTCGGAAAGAGGTTCATGACCGACTTCGCAAAACTGTCACAGGCAAAGGTAGTTATGACCATATCATTCCTAAATTTCAGGCATTCGTCAAAAAACGTGGTGACAAAGAATACTATGTTCGCGGAACCTATACACATAACAATGTGGATTTCACAAATGATATTTTTCATATCGCTGATTTAGGATTTGATAAGCTTTCAATGGAGCCAGTAATCAGTGATCCGAAAGAACCATATGCATTAACCGAGGACGATCTTCCTGAAATCTATCATCAATATGAAATTCTCGCCAAAGAAATGTTGAAGCGTGGCGAAGAAGGCAACGGCTTTACTTTTTATCATTACATGCTTGATCTATCAGAAGGACCATGTATTCAGAAGAGAATTTCTGGCTGTGGTTCAGGAACAGAGTATCTCGCTGTAACCCCTTGGGGAGAGCTGTTCCCTTGCCACCAATTTGTTGGCGACGAAGAATACAGTATGGGAAACCTTTGGGATGGCATCACGAAACATGAAATCCATGACGAATTTAAAACAAGTAATTGCTATTCGAAGCCTGAGTGTCAAGACTGCTGGGCCAAGCTATATTGTAGCGGAGGTTGTCCTGCCAACGCTTTACATGCAACAGGCTCTATCAATGGCACTTATGATTTCAGCTGCGACATCTTCCGCAAAAGAGTTGAATGCTCTATGATGGTTAAAGTTGCGGAGTCATTGAGAGCAATGGAAGACCAAACTGCTCAATAGAAATTTATAGAAGCTGGGCTGTAATCCTGAAAAGTTTAGGATTTGCCCAGCTTTTTTACTTGTATTGCTTGGATTCTGAGAGTTTGAAAGCATTTTGCTGGAGTTTGAGAATAAGGTTTTTAGATTTAGAAATAAATGCTGGCAATTTGAAAATAAATCTGGAAAACTTGAAAACAAATCCAGATAACCTGAGAATACCCCCCACAAACCACACCCCCTAAGAACCATTTCTGCTACAATAAAATCATCAATCATCAAATAGGAGTAGGGAAGCATGTCAAATATTTTTGATTTTGCTAAAATGGGGTACCAGTGTCAACACTCTACTGCTTTGAAATCCATTTCATCATTTACGTTGAATTATAGATCAATTTTTGGGGAGATGAATGCTATGTATCGTACATTTATATTTGATTTGGATGGGACGATTATCGATTCAGAGTTGACTGGACTAACAACATTACAAGCGATTTTAAAAGAACAAGGGATTGAAAAAACATTAGATGAACTTCGATTTTCGCTTGGAATACCAGGGACGACCACTTTAGAAGTGCTAAATATTGCTGATATCCCAACAACACTCCAAGCATGGATGGAAAAAGAAAAACCGCTCATGAAAAATGTCCCTATTTTTTCTGGCATGATGGAGGTGATTGAGAAATTACCATTAAAGGGAATTGTGACCTCGCAGTCAAAGGCAGAACTAAATAATAGCTTTTACCAGCTGAATATTGCCCATTATTTCCATACCATCATTTCTGCAGATGATACAGAAAAGCATAAACCAAATCCAGAACCATTAAAACTTGCACTCAAAAGGTTGGGTGTAAAATCAAGTGAAGCAATATACATTGGCGATTCACGTTATGATATGCAATGTGCCAGATCCGCGGGAGTTGATTTTGGTCTTGCTCTCTGGGGTGCAAAAGAATCTAAAGGCTTTGAGCAGGCGAAATATATTTTTAAAAGTCCTATTGATATATTAAAATTAATTTAATAAAATTGTAAAATCATTGTTTATGCTGCTTCCAATGGGAGCAGCATTACCTTTATATTTATATGGGAAAAATGAATCCATCAGGTAAAAAAATAGAATAATAAAAATGCACTTGCTATAATAATAGATATGCAATTTTTTATGTGAAAATAGGAATATTTACAACCAAGGTTATTCAATAGGAGGTTTCAATGAATAAAAATATGTATGTGTTTGGGGGATTGGTGATCACCACCCTCATTTCTGCACTGGATTCAAATATCATGCAGACGGCGAGTCCAACGATTGTCAATACTTTAGGGGGAATGGAGTATTTTGCTTGGATTTTCGCCGTCTATATGCTGGCAAGTACGGTAACGGTTCCGCTATACGGAAAGTTATCAGATATGTACGGGCGTAAAAAACTATTAATGATATCCGTTGGTCTATTTACGGTTGGCTCCATCCTTTGCGGAATCGCTAATTCTATGGTTATGCTCATTATTTTTCGTGGTATTCAAGGATTAGGGGCAGGGGGGATGATTCCGCTCTCTATGATTATTGTTGGAGACCTATTTACCATCGAAAAACGAGGAAAAATTCAGGCGGTGTTTAGTAGTATTTGGGCGCTATCATCGATTATTGGCCCTATTCTCGGCTCTTTCTTTGTAGAAGAATTAACATGGAGATGGATTTTCTTTATTAATATCCCAATTGGTATAGCGACCATCCTCTGTTTAATCCCATATAAAGAACAAAGAGAATTTACAAAAACGCAAATTGATTACAAAGGTTTTTTCCTCTTTGCTATTTCGATCACTTTATTATTATTAGCAACTAATGTCAGCAGCCCTTTATGGTATATTGTCTTTGGTTTGCTATTATTAATCATCTTTTTATTTGTTGAAAAGAAAGAACCGTCGCCATTTTTGCCTATTACGATTTTTAAGAATAAAGGCATTCTAATGACGAATCTATTTATGATGTTTTATAGTTTATCCTTCTTTGGAACCACTAATTTTATTCCATTGTTTTTACAAGAAGGTAAGCATATGAGCATTTATAAGAGTGGCTTAATTCTTTTAAGTATTGCGCTCGGATGGACATTTGGAAGTACCCCATCAGGAAAATGGATTATTCGCTTCGGTTATAAAAAATTATTTATTATCGGCAGTTTTACCACAACATTATCAGGTCTCTTACTCTTTTTATTTATAAGAGAATTATCCTATTTTCAGCTATTTGCTATATTAATCGTTCAAGGATTTTCTTTTGGCCTTTTGTTTGCCATTGGGACGATTGCCTCGCAGGAATTTGCTGATTTTGAAATTAAAGGGCTCTCAACATCGCTGCAAATGTTCTTAAGAAATATTGGAACTTCCGTTGGGGTGACCATTATGGGAGTAATCATCAACCAAACAGCAAGCATTGCATTAGGAATGAAAAATGTCTTCTTATTTGCTCTTTGCATCAGTGTGATCACGATTTTAATCAGCTTTTTGATTCCGGCAAAGGCTCCTGATGGAAGTCATGGGTAATGCCTGAATAAAGAACTTATTATTATTCCAATAAAATTTAATTCTTTTTTTGAAAAAATATCGCTTCATTTATTTGAAACGATATTTTTTTTGTCCCAGCAATTAATGTAATTTACTAATTTATTAGGAAAAAGAACATTTATTCAAGTGGCAAATAAGGAGAATCTGTCTTAAGTATGAAGAATTCTTTTTTTACTTTGAAGGATAATTAATTGCCAGGTAAAGAACAGCACTTCTCTGGTAAGATAATAGGGAGGGAGGGAAACCTGCTTATGGTGGAAATAAAATCTGTAAAAATTGATGGCGAAGAAATTCATGTCTTCCAGAGTGTGATATTTATTTTCGCCTCCAATACGGGTTATACATTGGAATTGGACATGATTATTAGTGAAGTTGTTTTCAATAAGTATAAAAAAGAAACAGAATTAATTATTGAGATAGAATTAAAGGATGGAAGAGTATTTGCCTTTATCATGCAGCTTAAGGCATGGAATAGCGAATTGCCACGGTTGACTCTGTTTTGTGAAATTGGCACAGTGGATGAGTATGTAAACTTTCCAATCATCACAGAAGAGGATTCGGACTTTCCTAAATTAAAGGGTGGAATTACATTAGCGGATATTCGCAAAGTAGAAATGCCATGGGAAAATATCACACTTCGATTGAAGCTGCCGATTGAACAAGTAGAATGGCTTTCTCAGCAAAAAAGAGCGGATCTTAATAGCTTGTTTAATGAAATGATTGAAGAGTATCGTAAACGGAGCTTGAAATAGTTAAGATTCGTATTTAAGAGTGAATAATCTTTAACTATATTAAAGAGCTGTATTATTGGTGAATATACATACTATAAAAAGAGGCTGATATTTTGATATGAATAAGAAATCAGCTCTTTAGAGACATCATTATTATCCTTTTTGTACAAAAAATGTTACGAAATGACTAGTGAAAGATGGTTGAAACACTAAATTAAATAGCATAATATGGAATTAAGGGGATATTTTCGCAATTAATAATTATTAGTTTAAGATGATTAATTATACATATGGTCAACCCCCATTTGAATAGAGCAGAAGAATGAACAGAGGATAGTAAATATGAAAATGGAGTGGGGATTTTTTCATGAATCAAATCATTCAATCTAGTTTATCCAACATTGCAATTATTTTCTTAATGCATTTATGTTGTGATATTTTGATTAAAAAAAGACATCGATACGGTCCAGGTTATTTTCTACTTGGCATGATTACCATTATTTCTGCTTCCGTGATTATTATGTTTTATCTACCAATAAAATTCGGAGGCTATCATTTAGATTTAAGATGGATCCCATTGGTGATGCTTGCCTATAAATGGGGAGGAAAATTGGCTCTTCCTACCCTCTTGATAACGTCTATTTGGAGATTATGCATGGGAAGTGCGGGTGCAGTTCCGGGTGTGATTTTTGGAATGATGATGCCAGTTTTGGTTGGATTAATTTTTCGAAGAAAGCTTGGTACCGCTCCTAAAATAGGGATGTTTCCTCTTTTTTGGCTAATTTTCATTTCTTGGTTTGTTTGTGACATTCCTATTATTTTTATCGTTCCAAAAGGGCTAATGGTATTTTATGAAATCGCTTTCCTAAGAATCATTACCTTCATGTTAACGGGATTCACCTTGAATTTTTTTATTTCGAATACGGAAAAGGAGCTGCGCATGCGGGAGAAACTTCATTACTTGGCAGAACGGGATCCTTTAACAAGTCTATATAATATTCGTTTTTTTGAAACAAAGTTAAAATCATATACCTATACAAAAAAATATAAATATATCATTATGATTGATATTGATCATTTCAAAATAATTAATGATACATATGGCCATTTAAACGGAGATTACATACTTAAAAAAGTAGCAAAGGTTATTGTAGATACATCCTCGAAGTTTGGAAAAATTGATACGATTATTGGAAGATATGGCGGTGAAGAATTTATTATTTTTGCGGATGCTCCTTTTAATAAGGATGTAGTCAATTTAGTGGAAGACATTCGTCAAGAAATTGAAGAAGAGATCTTTTACACTGAGGACTTTAATCGGAAAATTCGGCTTACCGTGTCCATTGGCGTATCTGAGCTAGAAGATTTTTCGCACTTTCACCGAGCAGTTGAATTGGCTGATCAATGCTTGTATAAATCAAAGAAAAATGGTCGAAACCAAGTTCATTTTGTTTAGGAAAGGACTGCTGGAGGAGTTGGAAAATTTCGAACTTTTTTTAGCGACTATTTATCAATTGGTCATTAGAAAAATTTATATCTGGACCTCATAGATTATTGGCATATTATTATTTTCATGGCAAGAAAATGATGTTTATGATACAGTTGCCTTAATATAGCGGAAAATCAAATTCTGAGATAAATGAAAATCCCCCAAATTTATCTTATTATAAGGATGGAAATCATGAATAGTCCAATCTAATCTCCACCCATTTTGAGCTAAAAGATTGATTCAGATGGGGGATAGAAATGAATCAAAATCGAAACTTTTCTTTCTTATTAATAGGTCAATCGCTTGCCAATATTGGCGATGTCTTATATGTGGTAAGCATAATTTATACGATATATGAATTAACTGAATCAGCGATAGCGGCTTCGTTGGTACCATTTATTGTGACAACATCCATGTTTCTTTCGAGCTTATTGACACCAATCTTGATATCCAAAATTCAATTAAATTGGATAATGGCAGGTTCTCAGATAGGAAAAACCATCTTGCTTTTTTTCCTAGGTTTTGGAATGTCTTATTTAACAGCGGAAAATTATGGGTTTTTGTTTGTCCTGATTGGTTTGATTGCACTTTTAGATGGCTGTGCCAATCCCATTAAACAATCATTAATTCCTCATTATGTTAAAAAAGAACAGCTTTTACAAGCGAATAGTATGGTGGAAGCAATAACTCAGTTGATACAAGCGACTATGTGGTTTGTCGGGAGTTTGTTCCTTCGGGTTCTAAACGCCCAGCAATTAATATGGGTTGTCGGTCTACTTTTTATTATGGCTAGTAGTATTCTATGCCTGCTTGAAAATGTTCAGCATCATCCTCTTAAGTCTCAAAAAATGATGGAACAAATGAGAGAAGGATGGAAAACATTAGTGGAGATTCCCGTTTTGAAGACCATGTCAAAGATGATTTTTCTCGAAACTATTGCAGGAACGGTCTGGATTGCCGCTATTCTTTATGTCTTTGCTAAGGAAGTGTTACATGTTAGCGAAGCATGGTGGGGATTTATCAATGGTGCATATTTTTTTGGCCTGATTCTCGGGAGTATATATTGTATGAAATATTCCTTAACGATAGCAAAGAAGTTAAGTGTTTTTATTTTTCTTGGATCCTTCGCTTCTTTTGGGATTACTCTAGTGTTTAGTGTGATTAGCAGTCCATGGCTCGCCTTGATTCTCTCATTTGGCATTGGTCTATTTGGCCAAATGAAATTCATTCCGCAGCAAACCGTCATTCAATCTAGTGTACCCATTGAAAAATTATCTACTGTGTACACTTCATTTGGAGCCATTGAATCAGGAGTTTTTGGTCTAGGATCCTTGTTGATGGGAATGGTGGCGGATCTGATTGGCATTCGCATTGTCTTTATTTTAGCGGGGGTCCTACTTGCGATCGTTAGCTTGATTGTTTATAGAAGTAAGTCATTGTTTGATGCAAGATCTTTTCAGAAAAATTAAGGTCGTGAGCAACATCCTGGTGGTGTTGCTTTTTTTATTTTCATATGCATTAGGACATTTGTCCTTTTCGAACTCCTCCACATCGTTTTAAATATTAATATCAAATTGAATTATGAAGAGAGTACGATATGAAAGGAATCATCTTTGCTTTTTTAGGTGGAGCGTTTATTACACTGCAAGGGGTAGCTAATGCAAAAATTAGTCAAGATATTGGGACATGGCAAACCGCTACGATTACACAGTTAACGGGATTTATAGTCACACTTTTTCTATTGATGCTGCTGCCATCTCAAAAAGTAAATGTCCTCATGAGTGACTAAAGAGACTATTCTAAGGATGGCGGTGTAGAAGATATAAGGTATATTTTTTATTGACATCACCCTCTTTCTCAAAAGAAATAAAATAAATAATATCAATTACCAGTTTACACCAAAGAATATGTGTTTAAAAAAGATTTGAATATTTCGAGAATATAAATCAAATATCTATTTGCAACTCTTCATAAAATAGTTTTCAAAAAATAGTGAAAAATTCCTTCTTTACTTATCGGATTAATACGTTTAAAATCAGATAATATAAAAAATGAAATATTCAATTTAGCTGATTGGTCAACCAAAAGCTCCTAAACACATAATGTTTAGGAGCTTTAATTATTATATTCGAAAGGGTGAGGGTTAGTGAATATGGAGATATGAAGGGAGGTTAAAGGAAAGAAAATTTTGCATATTCATCTTAAATAATGATGATGAAAAAAGAAGGTTGGGGGAGGGAGAAAAATGAGTTATAAACTTGGGATCTTGGATCAAAGCCCGATTTTTCCTGGGGGATCGGCACATGAGGCGTTGCAAGAGACTCTTCATTTAGCGCGTAATGCAGAAAAATGGGGATATTCACGTTTTTGGGTTTCGGAACACCATCACTCTGAACAAGTTGCAGGGGCTTCACCAGAAATATTGATTTCTCATCTATTAGCACAAACAGAGGAAATCACGATTGGTTCTGGTGGTGTCTTGCTTCAGCATTATAGTCCATTTAAAGCAGCAGAAAATTTTCATGTACTGGCAAACTTAGCCCCAGGCAGAGTAGACTTGGGGATTGGAAAGGCACCGGGTGGTCTTCCTTTATCAACTAAGGCACTTCAATACGGAACGGTGAATGATGGAAAAGATTTTGAAGAACGTTTCTCTACTTTACAAGCATTGATTGAGAATTCGCTTGAGGAAACTCATCCATTGTTCGGAATTCAAGCAACTCCCATTCCGAAAATTAAGCCAAAGTTATTTCTTTTGGGTGCAAGCCCTGAGAGTGCTGCGATTGCAGTTCGGTATCAAACCTCTTTTGTATATGGTCTCTTTTTTAATAGTGATCGGAGGAAGTTTGCAGAAGCTGCTCGATTGTATCATCAACGAAATCCAAATGGTAGCTTTAAAGTGGGAATTGCAGTGATAGCAGCTTCGATTCAAAAGGAAGCGGAAGAAATTGCACAAGAACACAGTAAAATCGTCCTTGTCCATTTAAAAAGTGGTCGAACTGTGAAGGTTTTAACAAGGGAACAAGCAGAATTGTTTGGTCAACAGGCGGGAGAGTCCTATGAAATCGAAGAACAGAAAGTTGATATCGTGGCAGGAACACCACAATTTGTGCAAAAAGCTTTAAATGAGATTCATCAAAAATTTGGAGTTGATGAGTTTATTCTACACACACCAATTCCAAAAAAGGAAGAACGTTTTCGCTCATTTGAATTATTAAGTCCCATTCGCTGGAATCAAGCAGATAAACAAGTAGGTAATCTTGTGCAATCAAATTAGAAGAAAATAAGGAGGAATTGTGATGACAAACAAAAGACAATTAAAATTTGGTGCATTGATTCATGGGGTTGGTGGAAATATTTCTGGCTGGAGGCATCCGGATGTGCAAACAGATGCAAGTATAAATATTGATTTTTATATTAAACAAGCACAGAAAGCAGAGGAAGGAAAGTTTGATTTAATATTCATTGCCGATGGGTTATATATTAATGAAAAATCGATTCCTCACTTTTTAAATCGATTTGAACCGATTACCATTTTATCTGCACTTGCTGCCGTAACAACTCATATTGGTCTTATCGGAACTGTATCCACCTCTTATAGCGAACCATTTACTATTGCCAGACAATTTGCTTCCCTTGATCATATTAGTAAGGGCCGAGCTGGCTGGAATGTGGTGACGACACCACTTGAAAGTACAGCTTTAAATTTTAATAAAACCATTGAAGAACATCCAGATCATGCAAAGCGTTATCGGATAGCAAGTGAGTATATTCAAGTTGTAAAAGGTTTATGGGATTCTTGGGAGGACGATGCATTTATTCGCGATAAGGATTCAGGTGTATTTTTTGATCCTTCCAAATTACATCCACTCAATCATAAAGGAGCGTTTTTCTCTGTTAAAGGACCGTTGAATATTGCCCGTTCGAAACAAGGCCGTCCGATTATTTTTCAAGCAGGCTCTTCTGAAACTGGAAAAAATTTAGCTGCACAAGAAGCTGATGCCATTTTTACTGGTCATCCTACCTTAAATGAAGCAAAAAGGTTTTATTCAGATGTAAAAAATCGGGCAAAAGATTTTGGGAGGAATCCTGATGAGCTTCTCATTCTTCCTGGTATTTCGCCAATTATTGGTTCGACAGAAGAAGAGGCGGAACTGAATTATCAAGAAATCGTTAATCTTGTTTCAATTGATAAGGCATTAGATTATTTGGGGAGATATTTTGATCATCATGATTTCTCACAATATGAATTGGATGCGCCATTTCCAGAACTTGGCGATATCGGAGAAAATAGCTTTCAAAGCACGACCAATCGCATAAAGAAAGAGGCTAAGGGAGAAAAACTAACCCTTAGACAAGTAGCTCTAAGAGAAGCAACTCCTCGAACATCATTTATCGGGACTGCGGAGAAGGTAGCCAATTTAGTACAGGAATGGTTTGAGGAAGGTGGGGCAGATGGATTTAACCTAGCAGCTTCGGTGCCAAACGGATTAGCCGATTTTGTCGATCACGTTGTTCCGATTTTGCAAAAGCGTGGAATCTTTCGTACAGACTATGAAGCTGATACTTTACGAGGGAATTTTGGCCTACCATTCCCAATTAACCGGTATGTAAAGGAAGCAATTATTAAGTAATTTGTTTTCAAGCAAATATGAGAAACGGAATAACAAACAGGGGAGATGAAATAATGGGAAAGCCATTATCAGTTGTCGTTTGGTCAAAGGAAGGATGTCACTATTGTGCAGAGGTTAAAGCTTTCTTAGAGGAAAAGGAAATTCCTTATCAAACGGTAGATGTTACTTATCATGATGAATTTCGGGATATTTTAGAAATAAAATACGGAGTGCGCTATGTTCCTGTTGTGGAAATTGGAAATGGAGAAACTTATCGGGGAGTTACAGAAATTGGAGTTGAACATTTGCAAAGAGCACTTCAAGAATCTCGTTAATATTAGCTTTATATCCGAGTAAAATGGTGTATTTTATTGGTTTTGATGAAAAGATCGCTTTATTTTTAGAAAGTAGGTGAATTATTCTGTTAAGACTACTAATAAATAGGAGTCTGACCGCTTTCATTGTCTTATTAGGATCTTTATTTTTAGTATTTTCCATTAATTATTTTTTGCCAAGCGATGTTGTGGATGTACTAATGGCTGATTGTGGGGGAAATAAAGAAATTGCCAGGGTTCTTCGAAAAGAGTTAGTGCTAGATTTACCTTTTTATTTGCATTTTTTCATTATATTACAGTCCATGATGATTTTGATCAAGGGGATTCTAGAACTACAAGAAAGAGGTTTATTTAGAATGGAATATTCAGGGCATACCTTAAGAGAGCATTTTGGCCTAGAATTCCCAGTTGTTTAGAATTTTACTAAATTGAGTCCATTCGTTTAAATAAAGGTTTTCAAATTCAAAAAAAGGAGGAAGGAATATGAACGCTATCTTGTCTAATAGAATCAATATGTTAATTGATGGTGAGAATCGTCTTCTACTTAAAAAGAGCTCATATCTCAATCTACCCGACCTAAGATTTTATCAATGGTTAAATCACTTATATAACATAAATAAAGGGGTATTTAATACGATTGATCAGTGGTTTTATGAGAATGGGTTTGAAAATATATACTGCCGGCGAATATATATTTTATCCTTTTTGGAGTATGTGCAAAAGGAAGAGATGGTGAAGAAGAAAGGGAAATATGTTCGTTTTGGGCATGGCGGGTTAATTTGTCAACTTCGCAGATTTTGTGAAAGCTTAGCTTAATGAAGGAATAATGACTACTTTTTCTTACAATAAATAAAAGTTGTTTTGGAATAATAATGACGAGCACGAATGAACACATTGGGGGATTTTATGAAAAAAATAGCTTTATCATTCCTATTGTTTTTCATCATCGTTATTCCAAAACAAGCACTAGCAGCCCAAAAGATTCCCATCCTAATCTACCATCATATTGATGAATACCAAGGAATAGGGTCAAAGCAATTATACGTAACACCGGAGAATTTCGAGAAGCAAATAAAGTATTTGCAATCACATGGTTTTACTTTATTTACTTTTGAGAATTGGAAACAAATCGATGAGGTAAAGAAGCCGATTTTTCTCACGTTTGATGATGGATATAAGGATAATTTGCAGGTGCTGAAGGTTTTTCAAGATTTAAAACAAGAACGCTTTCAACCAAGAGCTACCTTTTTTATAATCAGTGACTTTGTTGGCCGTGCGAATCGGTTAACGAAATCGGATTTATTGGCACTAACAAAAACAGGGATGATCTCAATTCAGTCCCATACGGCAACTCATCCTGATTTGACCAACATCAGTCACTATGAATATGAATTGAAAGGTTCTATGGATACCCTGGAGCAACTAATTAATAAGAAGGTAATTGCACTTGCCTATCCATACGGGAACTTTAATAATAGAGTAGTTGAAGAAACGAAAAAATACTCCTTTGGTCTTACTACAACCCCAGAGCTGTATACAAAGCAGGGTAGGAAGGATGAACTGTTTTTGTTACCCAGGATTTATGTAAAATTTGATACAACAATAGAGGAATTTGCAGAACTCGTTGAGGGGCATTAATTAGTTGAATTAGAATATTAATTAAATTCATGGTAAGAATACACCGAAAAAGCGCTTGGAAATATTGACTTTCCAAGCGTTTTTGCCTGATTAAAGCTAAAAAGTTTCATAAAGAATATGACCGGTTAAGGTATTATCATAATCCCCGAGAGCATTGATTTCTGCTTTAAAGGAATCAGAAGTTAGGATGTTTTTTACGGTTTCAATAAGTGCCTCGATTTCCGGAGTTTTTAATATGACGAGATCATATTGTTCTGTAATTAATGGAACAAAATCAATTCCAACAATTTTCGCTCCCTTTTCATTGCCAACACCAACATCAGCTTGGCCCGTTGCGACAGCTGTTGCAACACTTAAATGATTGGTTTCCTCTGTATCATATCCTTGAATACTTCTCGTGGGAATGCCATTAATTCTTAATTGCTCATCAAGGAGAATTCGTGCTCCTGAACCTTTTTCCCGATTTATCAGAGTGATATCTTTTCGTTTTAAATCGGTCCAGGACGTCAAATTTAGGGGGTTTCCTTTTTTGACATAGAAGCCAGCTTTCCTTGAAAGTAAGTTTATTAATAGGAAAGGTGAACTTACCAGTATCCTTTTTGCATAAGGGAGATTGTATTCACCTGTATCTCCATCAAATAAATGTAAGCTAACAATATCACAATCGCCATTGTACATGGCAATCAGACTGTTTAAGCTACCGGTATAGGATCTTAAAGGTTTAAGTGGTGAATTTTTTTCAATATGCTTACTAAGAATATCTAATACAATGTCTTGTCCACTAATAATGAAAGAATGAGTTTCTAATGGTTCCGGTTTTGAAACACTCCCGGTTGTGACAGTAGTGGTGATTTGTTGGTTGGTTTTATGATGAAGAATATAATTGTCCAAATCTGCTGCATCGATTCTCATCTGTCTTCCGACTCGGAAAACAGGGATATCCCCTTTTTTAACTAAATCATAAATGGTTAATTTCGATACCTTTAAAAGCTGTGAGACTTCTTCAATCGTATAGGATAGCTCTTTTGACATTACGCATCCCTCCAACTCTTATTGTATCTCATTCAAGAACAAAAAAGGATGAAAAAAATACAAAATGGTGAGAAATGTAACACCATTTTGTATTTATATCTAGTTATAATAAGTTATAATTAGATATAAATAGTTTGAAAGGAGTAGAGGAATGAAAAAATTATCAGTAGTTATTTTTTCCCTAATCATGTTCATGTTTGTTGCAGCTGGATGTTCGAATCATGATGATGGGACTAAAGCAAATGCGGAGAAACAGAATGAACCTGATAAAAAAGTCGAGTTGACTATTTCCGCTGCTGCAAGCTTACAAGATGCTTTAACTGAATTGAAGACAACATTTGAGAAGGAAAATCCAAACGTGAAATTGAATTTTAACTTTGGTTCATCTGGTACACTTCAACAGCAAATCGCACAAGGGGCACCAGTTGATTTATTTTTTTCAGCAGCAGAAGATAAATTTGATGAACTTGTACATAAAGGATTTATAGAACAATCGAAAGGAAAGGATTTAGTTGGAAATGATTTGGTCTTAATCGTTTCCAATGATTCTAATAAGAATATCCAATCATTTAAGGACTTATCTAAAGTAAATAAACTGGCGCTTGGAACACCAGATTCTGTACCTGCTGGTCAATATGGAAAGGAAACGTTAGAGCATTTCAATCTCTGGACTTCACTTGAAAAGAAAATTGTCTACGGTAAGGATGTTCGTCAAGTATTGACTTATGTAGAAACTAATAATGTAGATGCAGGAATAGTTTATAAAACAGATGCCTTGATTTCTTCGAAAGTAAAAATTGTTGCAACCGCGGGCAGTAACACTCATGGACCAATTATTTATCCTTTAGGGATTATAAAAAATAGTAAACATCCAAAAGAAGCCCATCTTTATTATGATTTTTTGCAAAAGGAATCTTCTTTGAAGATACTTGAAAAATATGGATTTAAAAGGATTCATTAATTCATAATGGTAACGGATTTTTGGTCTCCCATCCGTCTTTCCTTAGAGATTGCTGCGGTTTCTGGAATATTGGTATTGATATTGGGCCTATTTTGGGGAAGAGTCATGGCAAATCGTCGTTTCAGGGGAGCTGCCTTGATCGAAACGCTTTTTCTTTTACCACTTGTTCTACCTCCTACTGTTGTTGGTTTTTTATTAATCTATCTTTTTGGTCATAATAGTCCAGTTGGACAGTTGATTGAATGGATTTTTCATCAGCCAGTTATGTTTACATGGTGGGCAGCAGTAATTGCTTCCACTGTAGTCGCTTTCCCCTTAATGTATCAATCTGCGAAAACGGGATTTGAAGCAATCGATAGGGATATTGAGCATGCAGCCCGCGTAGATGGAGCAAGTGAGTGGAAATTGTTTTTCTTCGTTTCGATTCCTCTTTCCTTAAAAGCGATTATTTCAGGGGCGATTTTAAGCTTCGCCAGAGCTTTAGGGGAATTTGGTGCAACCTTAATGTTTGCCGGAAATATACCGGGAAAAACCCAAACCACTTCGACAGCCATCTATGTTGCGATTGATGCTGGGAATATGCAATTAGCCTGGCTCTGGGTATTAAGTATGATAGGTATTTCCTTTTTGATGCTTATCTGTACCCACCTAATTAAAACCTAATGATGTTATTTAAGACATTCCTTTCTTAATGGAGTGTCTTATTTTTATAAAAAAGTTGTATAGTGGATAATATGGAAGTTATTTAATCAAAAGAAAAGTGAGGAGATTGAATTGAATATATTATATGACCAGCCAACTCCTGATGAATACAATGCTTTAAGAAAGAGTGTCGGTTTAGCTAAAAAAGAGGTACAGATGGTTGAACAGGCCTATCGCCATTCCCTTTTTTCAGTCACTGTCAGAGGGGAGAATGAAAAACTTCTAGGCGTGGGAAGAATTATAGGGGACGGTGCTTGTTATTTTCAAATTGTAGATGTGCTTGCTCATTCTGAGGGGAAAAATCAAGGTGAGATTGAGGAAACCATTATGAACGAGTTAATTTCCTATCTTACACAAAACGCTTTAAATGATGCGAATATTACAGTCATGTCAGATGTTTGGAGTATAAAATTTTATCAAAAATTTGGATTTGAATTGGTCTATCCTGATTATTATGGGATGTCAAAAGGGTCAATCGGAAAATAGACATTCAATATAAAAAGAAGAGATTTAATAAGAAAGTCGTCTAAATTAAAATAGGATGACTTTTTTTTATTATGAATAAGATTCCTTCTTTTAGGTGATACCAATAGGGATAATCTGGGATTAATACACTTTCCTGATTGAAAAATTGGGCTTGCTAAATAGCAAAATATAGAATAATGAAAAAATAGAGGGGATTCTTTGGATAATTTTACAAATACAAATAAGAATCGTCGGTATCGTGCGCATGTTAGTATTTTTGGAACAACCCAGCTTCATTTACGAAATCCCTATATAATCGCATGGTGGTCAGCGGCATTCCCAGGGTTTGGCCACTTGCTACTTTCCAAACATTTGCGGGGGATGGCACTTTTTATGTGGGAGATTTTTATTAATCAAATGATTCATTTAAATCGTGCAATGGTGTATTCGTTTAATGGAGAAATCGCAAAAGCTATTGATGTTTTAAATGTACGCTTTATGCTTTTATATATTCCGGTTTACATTTTTGCTATTTGGGATAGTTATCGAACAACGGTAGATTTAAATAAAATAACGATTCTTGCTGAGCATGAGGATGCGCCCTTCAATTCTAACAGTATTGGGGCGATGGAAATCAATTATCTTGATAAAAGGAACCCTCTTGTTAGCTTGTTTTGGTCGATGACGGTGCCAAGCCTTGGACAGCTATACATCCATCGGGTCGTCATTGCAGCATTCACTTTGATATTTACAGTTGTACTCATCTATTTTTCCCATTTTTTAGTCGCTGTGCATTATATCTTCTTAGGTAATATTGCTAAGGCAACATCTGTTTTAGATGTGCAATGGTTTCTTTATTATCCATCTTTTTATTTTTTTACAATTTATGATGCCTATGTGAACACGGTTGAAAACAATAATCTTTTTGAAAAAGAGCAAAAGAACTTCTTACGAAGAAAATATCAGTCTCCGAACTTTAAGATAAAGAAAGGGGAGATTATCAATTAAATGCAAATCTTCGCAACCTTCGAGCACAATCTTTATATTGAATTGGCCATTGCTGCTTTAGAAAGCAAAGGGGTAAAGAATATTTTTGCCGTGCCCTTGGATAATCGGACAGAGGATCGAAAGCTTTTCGATACACTACATCGTTCGGATGGGATATCTCTTTCTAGCAAGGGCTTTGCCTTAGCTGTTTTTATTTCAGTTATTACCACAAGCAAAGGGTTTGTCTGGGAATGGGGCCCAATTTACTGGGGAATTATTGGAGCAAGTGGCGGATTCTTACTCGGAGTAATCATTGATTTGTTTATTAATAAAGTGATTAGAAAAAAGCAAAGATTAATCAGGGGAAAATTTTCAGAGGTTATTCTCATTGTGGAATGTAAGAAAGAGGAAACGGATATGGTTGAGAAGATTTTATGGGGGAATTTTGCTTTTGGTGTAGCCAAAGTAGATTAAATGGCGGGAGCATCGACGCTCTCCCATTAATTTAGCTGATCTATTTTTTAAAATGAGCATCGTGTTCAATATAAATGCATGATTGTGTAATTTACTATTATAAAAGTTCATTCCAAGGGGGAAGAGGAGAATGGGTAAGTTTAATACATTCACTTTTCATTGGCAGCTTTCATGTATTGAATGAATCACTTTTTGTCTATTAGGATTTTGGCAAAGGTAATCACTGTTAATGTTCTTAAAATTTTATAACCTCACCCCCGATTTCCTATTATGTTGGGAGGGCAGAAAATGGATGGAGATGATTTGCTAGTATTCCGCTAGTCTTATTTTATTTTACGTATTCTTTTAGGAAAAGACGAAAAAACATTACTATAGAATTTTTATAGCTTAATAGAATTACTTTTTAAAAAATACCCCTCAACAGAATTCTAAATGCTATTGTCAAAATATTAAAAATTTTGTAAAATAAATAGAGTTTCGATTTAATGCATTAAAGTTTAAAACGATTAAATTGAAACCGTTTTTTTTTAGAAGATTGATCGGATAATAGGGATTCACAATACTGGGGGGAATGAAATGAAAAAGTTACTAATAGCGCTACTCTGTGGTGCGCTATTGATGCTGGCCGCTTGTGGAACAGATAGTAAAAAGACAAGCGGTAGTAAGAATGACGAAAAGAAAACCGTTAAAGTGGGAATTATTCAACTTGTGGAACACCCATCCTTAGATGCAGCGAGAGAAGGATTCATTGATGCATTGAAGGATGCTGGCTATGAAGAAGGTAAAAACTTAAAGCTTGATTATCAAAATGCCCAAGGGGATGTCAACACCAATATGACGATTGCACAAAAGCTTGTCGCTGATCAAAATGATGTCATTTTGGCGATTGCAACAGCAAGTGCTCAAGCCGTTGTGCAAAATACGAAGGATATTCCCGTTTTGTTTACTGCCATTACAGATCCAGTTGGAGCCAAGCTTGTTCAGAGCATTGATAAGCCAGGTGGAAATGTAACAGGTACCTCTGATACACATCCTGAGGCCATAAAGAAAACAATCAATGCGATTAAGCAATTTATCCCTGATGCCAAGAAGGTAGGGATTATTTATAATTCTGGTGAACCAAATGCTGTAGTAAATGTGAAAAATGCGAAAGCCGCTATTAAGCAAGCGGGGCTTGAAGCTGTTGAAACAACAATTTCCACAAGCTCAGAAGTTAAACAAGCTGCAGAGTCTTTAACAGATCGCTGCGATGTATTTTATATTCCAAAAGATAATACGGTCGTTTCAGCTCTAGAATCTGTGATTACGGTCGCTAATGATAAAAAAATTCCAACCTTCGTAGGAGAAGGGGATTCGGTAAAACGCGGCACCTTCGCATCCTATGGGCTTGACTACCATGACCTTGGATATAAGACTGGTAAAATGGCCGTTGATATTCTTAAAGGAAAGAAGCCAAGCGATATTCCGGTTGGTTTCCCAGACAATCTTGAGCTGGTCGTAAACAAAAAAGCAGCTCAGCAGGAAGGGATTAAAGTAAATGAAGATTTATTGAAAGATGCCAAAATTGTTGGGGAATAGTTAACCATCATAAAAGGAACCTGCCATTTTACTCATAAGGCAGGTTCCTTTTTATGTATAAAACTCCTGATAAACAAAGTATTCAATCCATACTAATAATTAAACTATTAGTTGATTTGTTCTTATTTGATTATTTGATTGTGATTTTTGATTTAGTTGCTGATTTTTAATAACATTGATCATTATGGGCCGATTGATAAAGATAGCCCTAATAATTGGATACACTGAATTTTAGTGATTATAAAGGTGACCGTATAATGATTATGCCAAAATATTAAAAAAAACTTCCTAATTGTGTTACTATTTTCAGTATGGAAAAAGTAAAAGGAACTACTTTTATAATAAGAAGTAACCCTTGAAAGGAGTAGGAACTTGGAAATTCATGTAAATCATAAAATCATCAAAGATCTCTGTGGTTCCGTCTCCTTTAAAAAAGGGGAGGCTTTTTTTCAGGAACACAAGGTGAAGATTCATAAATATAACGCAGAAGTTTGTGAAGCGATTGTTTCAGGTATAGAAGATTTTCATGTCAGAATTGAAAAGGAAACAAGTGGAGGCTTTCGCTCTTCATGCAGCTGTCCTTCTCTTACTTCCTTTCAAAAGGAATGTCAGCATGTTGCTGCGGTTTTGCTAGCGATTCAGGATAAGCAGCATGACAGATCTCATGCGCAGCTTAGCTCTAAGCAAGAGTTAACCGAAAGTCTATTATCCCTTTTTAAAGAAAGACCGAAACGTTCCAGTCTACACCAACTCCATTTTGAAAAAAGAAAAGAACTGGAAACGGAGTTTATTTGCTCGCCGGTTATGATCAATCATGGAGAATATTTGCTTGGTATTGAAATCAAAATAGATTCCACCATGGTGCAAAATATTCGATCTTTTCTCCACAGTGTGAAAGAGGGAATCTTTTACTCTTTATCTAGAGAGGTAATATACGATCCAGACCAGCATTGCTTTCAGAAAGAGACTGATGCGTTTATTCAAAAATTGATTCATTTTATGGAGGATGAACAAAGGTTAATGATGGATCATTTAACGAAATCAGAAATTCCACAGCAAATGATATTCCTTCCGCCATCCTCTTGGAAGGACTCTATCGATTCTTTGACCAAAGTACCACAGGCAAGTTTGAAGGTAAATGGAAAGAGCACAAAGGGCATAACCATCGTAAATAAGCGTCTTCCTTTGAAGTTTGATCTGACCGATAGCCCCATATCAGGTTTTCAACTGAAAATTAGCCGGTTAGAACAGATGACCATCCTGCATTTCTACCATTCTGTTCTTTTGGAGGGAAATATATATCAACTGCAAAAGGAAGACAGCATTCGTTTATGGGAATTAAAGCAAATGTTAGGACAGACAGGGACAGACTCGATTCCAATCTCACACAATCAGCTTGGCTTATTTATAGAAAAAGTCGTACCTGGTTTGAAAAAGCTTGGTGAGGTCCAGTTATCTGAGCGAATTACTCAGCAGTTTTTAAAGCAACCCTTAATTGCTAAGCTATACTTGGATCGTGTCAAAAATCGCCTCCTTGCAGGGCTTGAATTTCATTATGAGCATATTGTCTTCAATCCTTTGGAGGAGCGTAAAAATCCAAATGGTTTGCTGGTTATTCGTGATGTAGAAAAAGAACAACAAATCCTCGATATCATGGAGGAGAGTTCTTTTACCAAAACAGAAGGCGGTTTCTTTCTCCATAATGAAGAGCTAGAATATGAGTTTTTATACCATGTTATTCCAAAGCTTGAAAAGCTTGTGCAAATCTATGCGACAACAGCTGTAAGAAATCGCATCGTCAAGGGAACCACAAAGCCGATGATTCGAATCAAAGTGAAAAAAGAGCGAACAGATTGGCTCGAATTCAAATTTGAAATGGATAATATTTCAGAAAAACAAATTCGGGACGTCCTTATTGCTCTCGAGGAAAAAAGAAAATACTTTCGTCTGCCGAGTGGATCCCTTCTATCACTTGAGGCAAGGGAATTTGCTGAAATTAAACGATTTTTAAATGCATTACCGATTCAAAAGGATGAATATGAAAGTACTCTTAATGTCCCGATTATCTCGGGCTTCAAGCTTTTAAATACGATTGCTGACGATAACATGATTACAATGGAGGAATCTTTTAAGCAATTTCTAAACCATTTACAAAATCCAGGGAGTCTTCATTTTGATGTTCCTCAGGCGCTTGAATCTATTTTAAGAGAATATCAAAAGCATGGGTATAAATGGATGAAAACACTTGCTAGCTATGGCTTTGGAGGAATCCTTGGTGATACCATGGGGCTCGGGAAAACGCTGCAAAGCATCACGTATATTTTATCCGAACTTCCTCAGATCCGTTTAAAAGGAAAGCCGGTTCTCGTGGTATGCCCATCCTCGTTAACCTATAACTGGAAGAATGAATTGCTGAAATTCACTCCTGAAATTAAGACGCAGGTTATGGATGGAAATTTAACCGAACGCGACAAAAAACAAAAAGAAGCGATGGATTTTGACGTTATGATTACATCCTATCCCTTAGTAAGACGTGATATCAAATGGTATGAGAAGCAATCCTTTCATACAATCTTTTTTGACGAGGCTCAGGCTTTTAAAAATCCGATGACACAAACAGCAAGAGCAGTAAAGAAACTTGATGCTTTTTATCGTTTTGCCCTGACAGGAACCCCAGTTGAAAATTCAATTGAAGAATTATGGTCCATCTTTCATGTCGTTTTTCCTGAACTTTTTCAAGAATTAAGAGAATTCAGTTTCCTATCACGCAAGGATATCGCACGAAGAATTCGGCCATTTATGCTTAGAAGATTGAAGGAGGATGTCCTTTCAGAGCTTCCAGAAAAAATGGAATCTGTTGATTCTATTGAACTTTTCCCTGAACAAAAGAGACTTTACGCTGCATACCTGGCAAAGCTGAGACAT
Source organism: Cytobacillus sp. Hz8 (assembly GCF_042263505.1). Classification (NCBI taxonomy): domain Bacteria; kingdom Bacillati; phylum Bacillota; class Bacilli; order Caryophanales; family Bacillaceae; genus Cytobacillus; species Cytobacillus sp. Hz8. Next base: position 172,145 of record NZ_JBHKFI010000005.1, read on the forward strand.
GAGACATTAAAGCATTTGGACAAAGACACCCTTCGAAAAAATCGTATCAAAATACTTGCAGGAATCACGAGACTTAGACAAATTTGCTGTCATCCCGCCCTGTTTGTCGATGGCTATCTTGGGAGTTCAGGGAAATTTGAACAGTTAATGCAGGTTGTGGATGAGGCAAAGTTTTCTGGAAGAAGGGTATTAATTTTTTCACAGTTTACGAAAATGCTGGAGCTGATAGGAAGAGGGCTTTCTGAAAAAGGAATTTCATTTTTCTATCTGGACGGACAGACTCCTGCAGAAAAACGAGTGGAAATATGCGAACGATTTAATGAAGGGGAGCATGATTTTTTTCTTATCTCCTTAAAAGCAGGTGGAACAGGTCTTAATTTAACCGGGGCAGATACCGTTGTTTTATATGATATTTGGTGGAATCCAGCAGTCGAGGAACAAGCTATGGACCGAGCTCATCGAATCGGTCAGACTAATACAGTACAAGTAATTAAGCTTATTGCTCGCGGTACGATTGAAGAAAAAATCAATGAGCTGCAAGACAGGAAGAAACAAATGATTGAAGAAATCATTGACCCGGAGGAGAAAGTATCATTGGGTTTAACGGAGGAAGAGATTCGGGAGATTTTGATGATATAAGTTTTTGATTGGTTGTAAATGGATGGAGATAATATGTGTGAAAAGCATTGGTAAAGTTGATAAAGAGTTAGGGGAGGGAACCATACTAACGTTTCAAAAAATGCGATGGAAGTAAGGATTTCCTACAATTCACTTTTTGACTAGGTAGTAAATCGTTTTGGTGTATCATGACAAATGATGTTGCCTACTTGAACAAAGAAATTGCAGATGTTAAATGGTAAAAAATATAATATATGAAATAACAAAACCCACACTCACCCTCCCTGTGTGGGTTTTGCTGTAATCGATGCAAAAGAAGGACGCTCATGGATGATTTCAATCAATTGTTCAGCCATATATTGCGGTGTATATTTAAAGTCTCCTTGGACCCATTCCGTTACCATTCCTAATAATGCATGAGTGTAGTAGCTTGTTTGAAGTTCTCGATTAATATTGGGATTGGTATTGAAAACAGTCATATCCTCAATGGCGAGTGTTTTTAATTCATGGACCATTCGATTCTGAAATCCAGGAATGACATTTGATTGAAAAATAATTTTATAAAAGATGGAGTGTTTGGCTACGTGTTCGAATATTTTGATTGACGACGAAGTGAGTTCTTCGACTTGAAAAGTATCTTTATTTATATAGGGATCCCGATAGGATTGAATTAAATCTATGATAACGTCCTCTATGATTTCTTTTAATAAATCTTCCTTATAAGGAAAATGCTTATAGAATGTACCCCGATTGAGATCTGCTTGAGCCACAATATCTTTTATCGAAATATCCTTGAATTCCTTTTCTTGAAGCAAGGTTAAGAGGGCGTCCTTTAAGGAATTTTTGGTTTTTCTTATTCTTCTATCATTTTTTTGTTCATTAATAGACACTTTCTTCCTCCATTGTTTATTTATCAAGTTAACCGTATACAATAATGTGAAAAGTGTTCATTTTTATACAAATTCGACTTCTTTTGCTGATTGAATTTTTATCTTGAAACTTATTATACTATACATAGGTGTTAAGTAGGAAACACTGTTTTAACATCTAAAAAAATTTGATAGAACAACAGGAGGGTTTACTATGAAACTTCAAGAGAAAGTTGCAGTAGTTACAGGGGCCGCTTCAGGTATGGGAAAGGCGATTGCGATTCTCTATGCAAAAGAGGGCGCTAAGGTTGTTGTTTCAGATTTAAATGTTGAAGGAGCTCAAGCTGTTGTCGAAGAAATTACTGCTAATGGTGGAACAGCAATCTCTGTATCAGCTAATATTGCAAAAGAAGAGGATGTTCAAAATTTAATAGACACTGCTGTAAATACATATGGAACGTTGGATATACTTGTGAATAATGCAGGTATTATGGATAATTTCGTTCCTGCTACTGAGATTACTGATGAACTATGGGAAAAAGTTATTGCCGTCAATACAACTGGTCCAATGCGTACGATTAGAAAATCCTTGCCAATCTTCCTTGAAAAAGGAAAAGGGGTTATTGTCAATATTGCTTCTGTAGGTGGTTTGCGTGGATCTGTAGCGGGCCCTACATATACTGCCTCTAAGCATGCGGTAATTGGATTAACGAAAAATGTTGGTTTCCAATATGCAAAATCAGGAATCCGTTGTAATGCGATCGCTCCAGGAGGAGTCAATACGAATATTTTGACAGATTTCAGTAAAGTGAATCAATTTGGAATGGAAATAGCATCAGCGGGTGCCAATACCAATCCAAGAGCGGGTGAACCAGAAGAAATTGCAACCGTTGCTTTATTCTTGGCATCTGATGATTCTAGCTTTGTTAATGGTACGGTTATTACTGCCGATTCTGGATGGTCAGCTTATTAAGAGATACGAATAGGAAAAGGTACATCATACGTTTTGTTGATGTACCTTTTTTATATTCGAATTATCAAAAATAGTGAATTTTCAAATTTTTATTTGACAATGCTTGTGATAACTTTATATAATTTGATTATTAAAAGAACTTAATAGGAAACATCCAATACTATTTTTCACTTCTAGAAAGAATACCCACTTTCGTGATCAGTGAAAAGGATTTTTTATTAGAGAACTGTGGAGTCTACTCAAACTTGGTGAAAACCAGATAGAATCGTAGATTAAAGCCAGTTATATCAACCTTGTTGGTATAACTGGCTTTTTATTTTTATAGAGGAGATGGTTGGATGACAATAAATACTCATCTTTCGTTAAAAAATGCTACCAAGTATTATAAAAAATTTAAGGCCGTTGATGAAGTGAATTTAGAAATAAAAAATGGTGAATTCGTTACCATTCTAGGTCCTTCAGGGTCAGGAAAGACTTCTCTCCTAAAACTGATTGCTGGTTTTGAGCCGCTATCAGATGGAAAGATATTATTGAATCAAAACGACATTACCCATGTCAAACCGTATGAAAGAAACATTGGTATGCTCTTCCAAAACTATGCTCTTTTTCCCCATATGACGGTTGAAGGCAATATTGCTTATCCGTTAACCATTCGTAAATACAAAAAATATCAAATTTCAGAATTAGTTCAAAATATTTTAGATTTAGTTCATTTAAGTGATTTTGCGAAAAGATATCCCCATCAATTGAGTGGTGGTCAACAACAAAGGGTGGCCTTGGCAAGGGCGATTGTTTTTAATCCGCCTTTATTATTGTTAGATGAACCATTAGGTGCCTTAGATAAAAACCTGCGAGAAGCGATGCAATTAGAAATTAAACATATTCAAGAAAGGGTCGGCATCACTACGATTAGTGTGACACATGATCAGGAAGAAGCTTTAACCATGTCAGATCGCATTTGTGTCATGAATCGTGGAAGAATTGAGCAAATTGCCAGTCCAAGAGAATTATATGAAAAGCCAATTAATCGATTTGTTGCTGAATTTATTGGAGAAATCAATTTGCTAGGGGGAAAGGTTGTAGCTACCAAGAATGCTGCAGCAGTTATCCAGCTCTTTGAAGATGACTCAATTCATCTTAAAACAGAAGAAAATGTGGCAGAAGCTAGTGAGGTATTCATCGCGGTTAGGCCCGAAAATATGCACATAGTCAATGAATCGCATTCATTCGAAAACTTCATTAAAGGAATTGTGAACGAGAAAATCTACATAGGGAATGCAATTAAATTAAAGGTTGCAACCGAATTTTCTCAATCATTAACTATAAAGGTTCCAGCTCATGAAGCGAACAGAATTAATGATCACGACGAAATTTCCATAGGTTGGAACAGTGACCATGCTACCGTCATTCCATATGAAGAAGCCATTTAGTAGAAAGATAGTTTCAACTCATTATGTACATACATAATGGAGTCTTATATAAAACAATGATGAAGGGGATGTGTATATGGGAAGAAAGTTAAGTATATTGCTTGCAATCATTACGATGTTATTCTCTCTAGCGGCATGTGGAGAAGTGCCAACTGCAAACAGTAACAGCAAAGAAGAGGCAAAAGAACTAGTAGTGGTCGATTGGGGGGGTTCTTCCTCGGAAGCCGCAAAAAAAGCAGTGTATGAGCCTTTTGAAAAAAAATATGGCGTGAAAGTAGTGGCGGTTTCCCCAACAGATACGGGGAAATTACTAGCAATGGAAGAGAGTGGTAATGTCGAATGGGACGTGGTCAACCATGATACAGACGTTGCTTTGCGCCTTGAATCACAAGGATTATTAGAGCCTCTTGATTATTCCATTATCAATAAAGATGATGTTTATCCTCATTTAGTGACCGACCATACAATCGGACTTCAATTATATTACACAAATATTGCCTACAATACTGAATTATTTCCAAAGGATCATCCAAAGACTTGGGCTGAATTTTGGGATACGAAAAAATACCCAGGGTCACGTTCGTTATATAAAAACCCAATGGGAACTTTAGAATCTGCATTACTCGCAGATGGCGTGAAGAAGGAGGATCTCTATCCATTAGATGTGGATCGAGCCTTAAAGAGCCTTGAAAAAATCAAAAGTCATGTCAAAACCTGGTGGGATGCAGGTGCGCAGCCACCACAATTATTAGCAACTAAGGAAGCCGCTATAGCTGCTGCATGGAATGGAAGAGTATCTACTGCTAAATCAGAAGGATCGAAGGTGGATAATGAATTTGGAGAAGCCTTAATGATGTCAACCTCATGGATTATCCCAAAAGGTGCACCACATAAAGAGTTAGCTCAAAAATTTATCGCATTTGCTATGGAGCCTGAGCAGCAAGCAGCATATTCCAAGCTGATTGATTATGCACCGACTAACAAAAAAGCCCTTGATTTATTACCGAATGATGTTAAGGAACGATTAGGTCAAACAGAGGATACAATGAATAGTCAAATTCAGGTTGATGTGAAATATTGGGGCGATCATTTTGAAGAGATTAATAAAAAGTTCAATGAATGGTTACTTAAATAGAGGAATAGTCTTTGAGTTCAGAACACAAGAAAAATGTTTTGAACTCCCCTTTAAATTTTGGAAAGGGGGAAGTATATGGAGAAGATCCAATCTGATGTACAAATTTTACCAAAAGTAAAATCTATACAGCATTCTTTAATTAAATTACCAGGAATTAAGTGGTTACTCCTTGTTATTCCGCTTGTTTATGTATTAGTGCTGCTCTACATTTCAATGGTCAATGTACTAATGATTAGTGTTAAGGATGAAAATGGATTTACCCTTTCTTATTTAAAGGAAGTACTTACTGGGACATTATATTTGCGTGTTCTTTGGATCACAATTAAGATTTCCTTACTTGTGACGGCTTTTTCCTTGCTCATCGGTTATCCGGTTGCCTATTTTGTGGTCATCACGAAATCGAAATTTTGGCAACAGATTATGCTTGGGACCGTATTAACCACTCTTTGGATTAGTTTATTAGCGCGAACGTTTAGCTGGCAGGTTATTTTACAAGAATATGGGGCATTAAATAAACTTTTGATGACTTTAGGCATTATCAATCAACCGCTTCATCTTCTCTATAATACATGGGGTGTCGTAATCGGGATGACTCACATTTTAATACCTTATATGATTTTAAGTCTACATTCAGTTATGGAAGGGATCGACAGAAGACTTCTGCAAGCAGCACAGGGACTTGGTGCTAAGCCCATCAGAGCCTTTTTTCAAATCTTCTTACCATTATCTATGCCAGGAATCACCTCAGGTTCGCTGATGGTCTTCGTTTTAGGGCTAGGGTATTTCATTACTCCTTCCATATTAGGTGGTCAGAATAATATGGTCATTGCCAAGCTGATTCAGGAAAATATTCAAATGAGTTTGAACTGGCACCTTGCTTCTGCACTTTCCTTATTGCTTTTAGTGACGACTTTATTATTATTAGGACTTTCTTTAGGGCTTACTAAATTATTTCCATTTATGAGAGGAGGAAAATGATGCTATTACGAATATTAGTGATTTTCATTTTATGTTTAATGATTTTACCTATTCTAATTATTATTCCGCTTTCTTTTAGTTCATCTGTAGCATTTGAATTTCCACCTCCAAGCTTTTCTTTAAAATGGTATCAAGCCTTTTTAGCCAATAATCAATGGACGGATGGTTTTATTCGTAGTATTATTGTTGCCGTTTTGACGGCTATATTATCGATGGTTATTGGCACTATGGCTTCTATGGCGATTGATCGTCTGCGCTTTCCTGGAAAGAATCTTTTTATGAATTTGATGATTGCTCCAATGGTCATTCCTCTCGTTATCGTTGGGATTGCTATGTACTATACATTTTCCGTCTACCAAATGACCAATTCTATTACTGCTTTAGTTTTAGCACATTCGATTATCGCAATTCCAACCGTGGTTGTCACTGTGACAGCGAAGTTAAAAGGGATGGATCGCAATCTTGAATTAGCTGCGCTCTCATTAGGCTCTAATCCGATTGGTGTCTTTTTTAAGATTACTTTTCCATTAATTCGATCAGCGATTATTGCTGGGACGTTATTTGCCTTTATTACTTCTTTAGATGAAGTTGTTGTCAGCATTTTTATTGCTGGAGCAACGACGAAAACCTTACCTGTTGTGATGTGGGAGAATATGCGGACACAGGTGGATCCGACGATTGCTGCTGTTTCCAGCATCCTGATTATCTCTACATTGGTTGTGATCATTATCCAGGCTGTGATTACGAAAATTAGTGAAAAAAAACAAGCAGAGGCTTAGAACATACTATACAAGGGGGAACGAGGATGACAATACACATATTAAATTACATAAACGGGGAATGGATTCCATCACAAAATGGAAAAACGATATCGATTACTAATCCAGCACATCCAAATGAAATTGTTGGGAGGGTGCAAGCCTCTACCGCATCAGATGTACTAGCAGCATGTGATGCAGCGGAGAAAGCGGCAAAGAGTTGGGGGTTCCTTTCCCCAACAGTCCGAGCTCAATTTTTACAAAAAGCAGCGGATATCCTTGAAGTTAGGAAAGATGAAATTGCTGAAACTGCCACGAGAGAAATGGGGAAAAGATTCATAGAAACAAAAGGAGAGGTAACAAGAGCGGTAACGATTTTACGTTACTATGCACAAGAGGGTTTTCGGAAAATCGGAGAAGTGCTACCTTCTGCCTTTCAAGATCATTTATTATATTCGCTCAGAGTTCCGCTTGGTGTCGTGGGTATTATCTCTCCATGGAATTTCCCGATTGCGATTCCAATTTGGAAAATAGCTCCAGCATTAATTTACGGAAATACTGTGGTCTTCAAACCGGCAACAGAAACGGGAATTACAGGTGCAAAGCTGGTGGAAGTATTTGATGAAGCGGGTGTGCCTGAAGGTGTTATCAATTTTGTCACGGGAAAAGGCTCTGAAATTGGCCATTCCCTTGTTGGAAATCCTAATGTAGATGCAATCACCTTTACTGGCTCAAATATAGTCGGTAAGACGATTGCTCAACTAGCTGTAGAAACCAGGAAGAAATATCAGCTTGAATTAGGTGGAAAAAATCCAGCCATTGTTTTAGAGGACGCGGATCTTGAGCTTGCCGCAAAATTGGTCGTGGAGGGTGCAATGAAACAAACAGGTCAGCGTTGCACAGCCACCAGTCGAGTATATATCCAAAGCTCCATCTATGAAACATTTAAACAGCTTGTAACGGACGAACTGAAATTGTTTAAAGTAGGGGACGGGCTCAATCAAGATATAACGTTTGGACCAGTAGCCTCTAAAAATCAGTATGAAACGGTCCTTAATTATATTAGACTGGGACTTGAGGAGGGCGCTACTCTTGCCTATGGAGGGGAAGAAGCTAACCAAGAGAATCAGGCTGATGGATATTTTATCAAGCCTTGCCTTTTTGAAAATGTCACAAATGAGATGAGAATTGCAAAAGAAGAGATCTTTGGTCCCATTCTTTGTATGATTAAAGTCAATTCCTACGAAGAAGCCCTTTCACAAGCGAATAAAACGAACTATGGATTAAGTGCATCTTTATTTACAAAAGATTTGAAGAAATCATTGGATTTTGTAAGAAACAGTGAAGTGGGAATGGTTCAAATTAATGGGGAAACGGGCGGAGCCGAACCCCAAGCCCCATTTGGAGGCATGAAAGAATCTAGCTCGGGAACAAGAGAGCAAGGTCAAGCGGCTGTAGAATTCTTCACGGCTTATAAAACTGTCTCCATTAATCCCAATTAATTAATTAATGTGATTACCAAATAGAATCCTAGATGCAATTTTTTGTGTCTAGGGTTATTTTTATAAAAAATTTTAATAATTTAGAAGGATTTTGAGAGCAAGAAATGAAATTTAATTACAGAATGGGGGATTGGAGGAATCGTACAATGAATGGATGTCACACAATTTTTATCGCAGGTCATTCAAGACTGCCACAGGGGATGGCCGCAAAAAATGTTTATGAAACGCTGACCGTTACAGCGGAGGTTGATTATAAGTATGGTGTTATCCTCGAAGCTTCGTGTACATTGGCAACAAATCATGGCAGAGAATATATTGGAAGGCTACTTAGGGGTTACAGTATTAAAAATGGTGTCGATGATCTAATTAAGACGGTGCAATTCCATTATCAGGGGAAAGCGACCAATGCCATTGTTGCCGCATTAAAGGACTTACACTTTCAGTTTCAACAGACCAAACAGGCTAGTAATCACTAATCACATAGTCTAGGTGAAAAAATGCTTGGATATTATTATTTCCAAGCATTTTTATCTGTGTTTGAACATCATTCTTAAGTTTCGTTTAATTTTTTTTGATGAATGCCTTTTTTGAGTAATTGCAGTTCCTATTTTTTGGTGTATAAGAAGGATGTATAGAAAATCTAAGTCCATTAAAAACGACTTCATAACGAAATCATACTGTAACAACTAACAAATAGGAGCCAAACCTCTCCACCAACAACAGCTAAAAAAGGAAAAACAAAGTATCCTTCACTAATCCTCTTTATAAAAACAACCAAAATAAAATAAGTGCAAGCAAACTTTCTACCTTAGAATTTGTGAAATCTTTCTCAAAGTGTGATTTTTATCACTGTACAATTCTGAATATTCATTTAAAATAATAAAACGTTATTACTTTACAACTTTTTATCATAGATTCTTCACAATTTACCCACCAAGATTAAGAAATACACCTATACTTTCACATCATGAAAAATATCTTCATTCGAGAAACAGAAAGAAATACACAAGAAAATAGAGAACCAGAAAAATGGGGATAAACGCTCACCTATGAACAAAATATTGAGAGCGTTTTCATAAATTTGTCACAATTAAGAGAGGAATGATGGTATGCACATTGTCGTCTGTATCAAGCAGGTGCCTGATACAAAGATCATTAAGATCAATCCCAAAACGAACACACTTGACCGGCGCAGTGCCCCCGCAATTTTAAATCCATATGATGCACATGCCGTACAGGAAGCCGTTCGACTTCGAAACTTGATTGGTCATGGAACGATCTCAGTAGTATCCATGGGTCCGCCACAAGCGACTGCTATTATTAAGAAGGCGATTGAAATTGGCGCAGATAAGGGGTACTTGGTGTCTGATAGAGCGTTTGCTGGTGCGGATACTTTAGCTACAAGCTACGCGTTGGCTAAAGCGATTGAGAAGATCTCGAAAAATGAACAGGTAGATCTTGTTTTTTGCGGAAAGCATGCCATTGATGGAGACACGGGTCAGGTTGGACCAGGAATTGCAAGAAGATTGGACATCCCTCCTGTTACAAATGTTATCGAAGTAAAGGAGATTCTGTCTAAGACAAAGAGAGTCATTTTAAAAAGAAAACTCACCAATGGGTATCAATTAATCGAGGCGGACTTACCTTGCTTAATAACTGTGGAAAAGGAGATTAACGAAATTGAGTATTCTTCCATGCCGAATATGCTGAAGGCTGCACGCTACAATCCAGAAATTTGGTCTGTGAAGGATCTTGATGATGTTGACAAAACAAAGCTTGGATTAAAAGGATCCCCAACTGTTGTAGGGAAAATGTTCACTCCACCAAAACATGAAGGCGGAGAAAAGCTAGAAGGATCAGTTGAAGAACAGGTTGCACAACTGCTCGGAATCCTCAGCGAGAAAAAAGATTTATTCCAAGTGGAGAAAAATTAAACAGGAAGAGGTGTTCCTAATATGGTGGAAGAATACCAAGGAGTTTGGGTATTCATCGAGCAAAATGATGGAGTGATTGAGGGCGTTTCCCGCGAATTATTAGGAGCAGGAAGAGCTCTTGCCGATAAGTTAGAAGTTCCATTGGCAGGTGCCTTATTAGGTGCGAATGTGATGGATTTATCAAGGGAGGTCATTGCTTACGGAGCAGATGAGGTTTATTGTATCGATCATCCCGTCCTTAAAAATTATCGGACCGAGTCCTATATGAAAGGACTCATGCTTCTTGCGCTTAAATATAAACCTGAAATAATTTTATATGGAGCAACTCCAAACGGGAAGGATTTAGCGAGTGCAGTTGCAACCGATTTAAATACTGGTTTAACGGCAGATACAACCATGCTTGATATTGATATGAATAAACGCTTACTTGAAGCAAGCAGACCTGCTTTCGGTGGAAATATTATGGCAACGATTTTATGTAAGGTGAATCGTCCGCAAATGGCTACGGTCCGTCCAAAAGTAATGAAGGAATTGGAGCCTGATTATGATCGAAACGGGAAAGTGATTCAAGAAGTGATCGATTTGAAAGAAGAGGATATGCGTACTCGTGTGCTTGAGATTGTGAAGAATGTAGCAAAAACAAATCTTGCAGATGCGCATGTCATTGTGGCCGGAGGAAAAGGTCTTGGAGATGACAAAGGGTTTCGGCTAATCAAGGATTTAGCAGATGTTCTCGGTGCAAGCTATGGAGGAACGCGTGATGCCATTGAAGCTGGATGGCTACCACATGAGCTACAAATAGGGCAAACAGGTGAAACCGTGACACCAAAGATATATTTTGCTATAGGGATTTCCGGTGCCATTCAACATGTGGTTGGAATGAAAAACTCAGAAATCATTATTGCCATCAATAAGGATCCAAATGCACCAATTTTTGAAATTGCTAATTACGGGATTGTTGGAGATGCTTTAGAAATTGTCCCAAAACTCATTGCGGGCTTGAAACAGCTTCTCGGAGAAAAGGCTGGTGTCGTTCATGTCTGAAAAATTTGATGTGATTGTAGTAGGAGCAGGGCCTGCTGGTACGGCTTGTGCTTATATTTGTGCAAAAAATGGCTTAAAGGTATTGCAAATCGAACGTGGGGAGTATCCAGGCAGCAAAAATGTCATGGGAGGGGTTTTATATAGAAAACAGATGGAAGAGATTATTCCTGATTTTTGGAAGGAAGCGCCAATTGAAAGACCGATTATTGAGCAGCGAATGATGATGCTCGAAAAAGAATCAGCCGTCACATTAGGATATAAGGGACTTGAATGGGGGCAGGAACCTTATAATAATTTCACCATTTTAAGGGCCAAATTCGACCAATGGTTCGCAGACAAAGGTGTCGAAGAAGGTGTTCTACTCATCAATGAAACAGTGGTTACCGAATGTCTAGTAGAAGACGGGAAGGTTGTTGGAGTAAGAACCGACCGCCCAGATGGTGATGTGTATGCTGATGTTGTGGTCTTAGCGGACGGAGTCAATTCACTTCTTGCCAAACAGTTAGGATTTCATCGGGAGCTTCGCCCTGAAGAAGTGGCATTAACAGTAATGGAGGTTATTAATCTTCCAAAAGATACAATCAATGCACGTTTTAATATACACGATAATCAAGGTTGCACGATTGAGTTTTTTGGAGAAGCAACAAAGGGAAATATTGGGACTGCCTTTTTATACACAAATAAAGATAGCGTGAATATTGGAGTAGGAACCACTCTTTCCAGCATGATTCAAGCAAAATTAAAACCGTACGAATTATTGGATCAATTAAAAAATCATCCTATTGTTCAGCCATACCTTGAAGGGGGAGAATCACAAGAATATTTGGCTCACCTTATTCCTGAAGGTGGATACCACGCGATTCCAAAGGTAGTTGGGAATGGTGTATTGGTGGTGGGAGATGCGGCTCAATTCGTCAACTCCATTCATCGTGAAGGCTCCAATATGGCTATGGCCTCTGGGAAACTAGCAGCAGAAACCATCATTGATGCAAAGGCAAAAGGGGATTTTAGTGAATCCAGCTTAAATCAATATCAAATGTCGTTAAATAATAGCTTTATCATGAAGGACTTAGAGAAATATAAGGATGCAACACATACATTTGAACATTATCCAGAATATTTCAAGGATTACCTACCATTTATGAATAAAGCAGTTGGTCAGTTCTTAACAGTGGATGGAACTCCTAAGAAAGATAAACAAAAGGAAATCGTTCGTGAATTGAAGGCGAAAAAAGGAACGATTCGCGTCTTGAAGGATGTTTATCGAGTTTGGAAGGCGGTGAGATAATGTTAACGAAAACATTAGAGGAAAAACAATATTTGGTTCGCTATAAGGCGGACAAAAAATCTCATCTAACCATTCTCAATCAAGAGGTTTGTGCCCGCTGTGAGGGAAAATATTGCACCTATTTTTGTCCAGGTGAGGTTTACAAATGGGAAGGCACTCGTATGCAGGTTGGTTATGAAGGCTGCCATGAGTGTGGAAGCTGCCGTATCGGCTGCCCGGCTCAAAATATTAAGTGGGAATATCCATTGGGGGGTCACGGAATCGTTTTCCGCTTAGCATAATCACATGAAAAACGGAGAGGCATAGTTAATCATGCCTCTCCGTTCATTTTATGTAAAATCATTTATGAAGATTTCTTCTTTCCCATATCCAAATCCCGATAAGCTTCCTTAATTCCATTTTTCACTGCCCATTTAATGATAAAGTAAAGGATAATCAGAATGATAACAGCAGTTCCTCCACTGACACCGATTTCATCTAGCATGGTCGCATACTCCTTTTAAGCTCACCAAGTTCTTATAATCGTTATATTGTTTAAGTAAATTTTATCATAAGGAGAAAAGGTTAATTAAAATGTCAAAATAGCACAACTTTTTTTTCAGTAAATCGTCATAGTAGTATACACAATAAAAAAAAGGGGGGATGGTATTTTGTCGGAAATTGCGAAGGCTGAAATCTCCGCTTGGTATGACGAATATAGCAAAGCGGTTTTAAGCTTCATTTTGATTATTGTTCAAGACTATCAACAGGCAGAAGACTTAACTCATGATACTTTTGTTAAGGCTTATTTAAATCATAGTTCCTTTCAAAAGCAATGTAGTGAAAAAACTTGGCTATTCACTATTGCCCATAATGTCACAATTGATTACATAAAAAAGCGAAAACCGCTTGTACAAATGAAAGAAGCTTTTTTTGCCAAAAGAGACATGAATCCATTACCAGAAGAAATTCTCCAAATTAAAGAGGAGTCCTATGAACTCTTCAAGGCAATTGGAGAAATGAAGACTTCTTATAAAAAAGTCATGATCTTAAGAAAGATTCAAGGATTTTCGATTGAAGAAACAGCAAATATCCTGCATTGGTCGGAAAGTAAGGTCAAATCTACCCTTCATCGGGCAGTGCCATTCCTGAAAAAGCAATTAATAAAGGAGGGATATTTGTATGAAAGCACCATATGAGGAGTATCAATTAGATGAATCATTAAAGAAGTTAAATTATGATATATTGTGGCGCAAAAGCCAAAAACAAATATTAAAAAGCAGAATCTTGGATGATATTGAAGGCAAGGAATATGCTATTAGTCCTACAAAAATTCAAAATTCAAAAAAGAAAAGGGTTTTTAGAAGAATCGGATATGCCGCCATTTCGACTCTTGTGCTGATAGGACTATTTATTGGGTCTACCTTCATATCACCGGCAATGGCTGAGGTGGCAGCCAAAATCCCGTATTTAAATAAAATCTTTCAATTAAAGCCTGTACATGAGGTAATATGGGAAAGCCTTGAGAAGAAGGGGTATAAAATTGATGGATTGCATGGAGGGGCCAAAGAAATCAGCATATATTTAAGAGGTTCTGAAAAATATTATCAGGAATCAAAGGGACCAGTAAAGGAATTAGTGGAGAAAATTGTAGCATCTCGTGGATATGATGCTTACTCCATAAAGGTTTTGCGTGCAAGCAATTTGGAAAAGAAGCTTCCTCAGATATCTGAGCGAGATCAAGCTATTGAAGACGCGATGATTCAGGTTGAAAAGGAAATAAAAAAATTAAAGATTAAATATCTATCATATGGTTATTATCATGGTTATATGCACCCATCACCCAATTCTAAGAATATTACCGTCGAATTGGATATACCAAACACAGAAAAAAGAGAGGCATTAATAAAGAAAACCGTTAATCAAATATTTGAAGCTCGAAACATTCAATCATACTCTATTAAAATTAATCAAATTAATTTAGCTCAAAGAGAGAAGGAATCACAATGGGATAAAATATTCCAAACGATTGATGAGGGATTAACAGCAAAAAAAGAATACAAAGTAACGGGATATGCGTATTCCTTCCATCCGGCACCGCTACAAATTATCATCAAAACCTCGATTAAAAATAATGACCCTGATGCTGTAGAAAGAGCAGGGAAAATAGAGAAAACGGTTCAAGAGTTTTTGCATTCTAAGGAGATAAAAACCAAGATAGAGGGTCAGCCCTATAAAATCATTGTTATAAGCAAGGAGAAGAAGCAGATCAATAATTAGATGATAATAAAAATTAACATTTGCGTCTCAGTTTTTGTTGAGAGGCAATAGAAATCATAATGAAAAGTTCGCTTAATAGGAAGCGGACTTCTTTTATTAAATACGAATTTTTGCTGAAGACTTTTTTAGTGCATGTTCTACATGAGAAAAGGAAATGTACAGAGAAAAAGCACTGAGTAGGTCAGTGCGTTTCTGTTTGAAGGGAAGAGAGAACACCGTTGCTTGTTAATATTATAAATTTCCGAAATAATCAATAGGGATAACGGATGTAGGCTAATGTAAATATTTTGATAGGAGCTGATCATTTTCGCCATCTTCCATGAATTGTTTAGCTCCTTCCATCGCATCCGTAAAGGTTACATATTGATCAGAAGAGAAAAATGGCTTTGAGCTTTTGAAGTTTCCATCACTACTTGCGGGATAGACTGTTACTCTCCAGTGATAATATCCTTTTTTCTTACTATCCTCATAGCCTTCAACGGCTATTAAACAATGGGTCGCACTGCTTTTGCTTTCTAACGTTTGCTGATCTTTTTTTCCTATTGGCAATAGGGCTTTTTGATAAAATTCCTTGTAAAAGATTTGCATGATATCCCTCCTAGATCTTTCAGTTTCTATTCAATATTAGGAATATATCTCCTTTACATTTATTATAAAATACAAATGAATGGTTCTAACGGGGAAAATGTTAACGTATTTCGAATGTTGAAGCGCTTACATATTTGAAAAATCAATTATATTTCATGTCATTTTCAATGATTCCTAATGTTTGCTTATTTTTTTTATTATTTTAATAGTAAATATTGCTATAATGGATAAATGACAGAATATTTTATAAATATATACTAAGGAGTTTCTATTATCAAAGAATTGCTGATAGGAAAGGGGAGTTTTTCGAGTGGTTATACAGCTTGAGCATGTTTGGCTAAATCGAGATGGTGCCTGGATATTAGAAGATATAAATTGGCAGGTCAAAAAGGGGGAGCATTGGGTCATATTTGGATTAAATGGAGCAGGAAAGTCTGCCCTACTGAATCTTTTGAATGCCTATGATTTTCCAACAAAAGGAAAAGTGACGGTACTAAATAGGGAATTTGGAAAAACGATGTTAGGTGAACAACTCCGCATTAAAATAGGATTAGTTTCCTCTACTTTGCAGCAAAAGTTTTATTTGTCTGATAGTGCCTACGAGATTGTTTTAAGTGGGGCATTTGCCTCTATCGGATTATATGAAACACCAACTGATGAAATCAGAAAGAAAGCAATCTCCCTTCTCAAAGAATTAAATTGCCTTGAGTTTGCCGATCGAAATTATGAAACCTTATCACAGGGGGAACGGCAGAGAGTATTGATAGCAAGAGCTTTAATGGCAAATCCAGAAATTCTTATTTTGGATGAACCAACTAATGGACTTGATTTTATTGCAAGAGAGGAACTTTTAGAAACGATTGAAAGAATCAGTAATAACGAGAATGGGCCGACCTTGCTATACGTTACGCACCATGCAGAAGAGATATTGCCCATTTTCGAAAATACCTTGCTGTTAAAAAAGGGGAGGGTATTTGCTTCAGGTAAAACTAGTGATATGATCTCAAGTTCCGCTTTAACAACATTTTTTGATCGACCTGTTGAAGTGCTTTGGAAAGATCAGCGGCCTCTTATTACGAAAGTCAAGCAAAAGACGAAATAGGGCCGCTGGAAAAGTAATTTTTTAGTAGCTAAATGAAAACTTTTTATCAATTAAATATTTCTCGGGAAAGCGCAGGACTTGACATTTCTTGCGTTTTTGATGTCGGAAACTGCGGATTGGACGTGCTGGATAAAAATTTTGTCAAACAAAGAATGTTCTTAGATAGAATTTTGTCATTTTTTGTTTGACTGTGTTTGATAATAATGATAATTTAATCTTTCCAAAAGGTAAATATTTCATCATTTCCTAAATCGAAATTCAAGAAAATCATGAAAGGGGTAACGACCATTGAAATCACTTGCAGTTTTTTGTGGTTCAAGTCCGGGCAATCATCCCATTTATATGAAAGAAGCAAGAAAATTAGGAGAAAGATTAGCAGCTGAAGGAATCACGCTTGTTTATGGCGGATCCACTGTGGGCTGCATGGGGGCAGTTGCCGATGCAGCATTGGAAGGTGGAGGCAAGGTCATTGGGGTCATTCCCAAAAGCTTAAAAGATGTGGAAATTGCCCATGAACATTTAACGGAACTTCATGTAGTGAATGATATGCATGAAAGAAAAGCACTTATGGCGGAACATGCAGATGGATTCGTCGCTTTGCCTGGAGGCGCCGGTACTTTAGAAGAGTGGTTTGAGGTGTTTACGTGGGCGCAGCTTGGATATCACCAGAAGCCTTGTGCTTTATTAAGTATTCAAGATTATTATCAGCCTTTATATTCATTGTTTGATCATATGATTGATCAAGGTTTTTTAAAGAGAGAGTTTAAGGATTTAGTATTAATAGAAAAAGATTCGGCCGTTTTAATAGAGCGAATCAAAAACTATCGGGCTAACTACCATCCGAAGTGGAGCGAGAGAAGAAAAAAATAGACTTATTCAATTTAAAGATTAAAAGCTAACCCCCAAGAAGGAGGAGCTATGTCAGATCTACCTTGTCTTGAATGCAAAGCTTTTTGCTGTGGGCCAGTACCCGTTACCAAGCAAGAGCTAAAAAAGATTAAAAAAGGTAAAATCGATGCCGCCTAAACTTCGGCTAAATCTTCAGAATCAAAAGCGCCATTTTGGCACCTGCCTCTTTCTTGAATTGGATAAAAATCAATGCGGGATATATTCAGTTCGACCGGAGATTTGACGAATGTTTGGTCATTATAAAGAATTAGTTTGTATGTTTTCTCCTCAATCGGCTACACATGAGCTACCAAAGGGATTTTCATCCAAATGTAGAAATGTTGGCATGCTTACCATTGATTATACTTGGAAGGATTTTTAGTCTGTATAAAAAAGAAGACAATTGTGTTATAGGTGAGGGAACTTCGTTGAATCAGAATGGTAAAACGGAGCACTCTCTTTTTTATTTGAAAAAATTCTTAAAATATTCTTCACCAAATAGGAATAAGGTCACTTAGTATAGTGATATAATGAAAAAAATGGGTAGTTTTTACTAGGAAGGTGATAAATCATGAAAAAGTCATGGCTATATATCCACCATTCTTTTTCAGAATTAAAACAAAGGATCTATCAAGTTGTGCTCCCAGTTTTATTTATTACCTATATTGTCCTTTTTATTTTTGGATATAGACGTCATTTCTTTACAATCTGTGATTATGTAATTTTTACGATACTCTTTTTAGGTATTTCCTTTTGCTATTTTCTCCTTATTTTAAATAAGAATCGGTTACATATTATTGAAGTGGCAGTTTGTGTAACGGCAAGCATTGTATTTATAATTGGCATGTTTGATTCAATCGTCAATAATCTTGGGTTTAATGGAAACCATTTGTTAGGTTCCGTTGTCTATTGGACTCCACTATTGATTATTTTCTATTTTTTAACTTTCAAGGGAATTATCGCTTTAATATTCTCCTTAATTATCTATTCTTTTACTGTTCTACTAGGAATATATCATGTTTTTCTTAGCACATTCTCTACGCCCTTAACGGTTTACACTTTATTTCAATACTACTTTGCCAGCTTAGCTATTATAATCGCTATCTATTATTTTCATTCTATTATTGAAATCTATCTAGAGGCAGAAATCTCATATGAAAGGGCCCATACGGATTATTTAACTAATTTACCAAACCGAAGAAGATTGGAACAAAAATTAAATGAGGAGATTGAAAAAGCAAGAAGTAACGAGACGACCCTGTCTGTTATTCTCTTTGATATTGATTATTTTAAAATCATTAATGATACTTTTGGCCATGATGTGGGAGATCTCGCCTTAAAGAACTTGTCGCAGATTGTTCGAGAAAATATTCGGGATACCGATTATTTTGGCCGTTGGGGAGGAGAAGAATTTCTAATTATTGCAATCCATAAAAATTTACTCGATGGCATAGCTTTGGCAGAAAGGATGCGGGATATCATTTCTAAAAAAGAATTTGAAAAATTCGGAATAATTACTTGCAGTTTTGGGGTCGCGGAGCTACAAAAGAATGAAATCTGCTCAAGTTTTATCAAGCGTGCAGACATTGCTTTATATAAGGCGAAAAAAAGCGGACGAAACCAAGTTGGAACGATATGAAATAGACAATGAAAGGGATTATTGTCTGCCCCTTTCTAGATTTTACTATAATTAGTCAATTCGTTGAATTAACTGGACAGAATTATTCTTTGGCGTATTGACAAGCGGGGAAACTTCGTATGCCTCCATTAGTGATCCGTCATAAGGTCTTAAAAGCTTGATAAGCTCTTTTGGGTCAGTAAGAGATTTGTTCAGCCAGATCTTTTCGTCATCTTTTTTTAAGATTACGGGCATTCGATCATGAAGTGGTTTCATGAAATCATTTGCCTCCGTTGTAATGATGGAACAAGAAAAGATGGATTTTCCTTCTTCTGTATTCCACTGCTCCCAAATTCCAGCCATCGCAAAAAGCTCTCCTGATTTTAAACGGATTCTCATTGGAATTTTATCTTTTTCTTTTCTTTTCCATTCATAAAACGAATCGGCAATGATTAGACACCGCTTTTTCATAAAAGCATTTTTGAAACTTGGTTTTTCCGTAACGGTTTCAGCTCTCGCATTGATTAATTTATAGCCAATCGACATATCTTTTGCCCAAGGCGGGATGAGGCCCCAGCGTAGATAACCCAAACGATTCCTTATTCCGTCGTTAATGACGGCTAATATCGATTGAGAAGGGGCAATATTAAAGCTTTGAGCATAATCCTCTTCTTGAAAAGTAAAAATGGTCTCAAACCGAATGGCAATTTCTTTGAGAGAAGCAGTTAACGTAAATCTGCCACACATAGATGGTCACCTCTTTCGTTTATCCCACTCTTAACGGACAGTAAGACTCCCACTTCAAGATTCTGAGAATACGAAGAAGATAAGTGGGAGTCTTACTGTCCGTAAAGGTCCGATAAGTTCAACTAACCATCAGTGGGGGATGAATGGCAGACTAAAAGCGCGACGTCAATCACAACGTCTGCACTAGCACGTCCTGTGCGTCGAAAACCCCCACTGATGGAAGTTTCACTTTATCTATGAATCGATCGTAAGAGTATGTTTTCATGTAAAGTATAGTTTTGACATTTTTTTATTCGACCAAACTATTAAATGCGACTTTTTTGTGAAAAAATGGGTACAATTTTACGTAGATATTCAAAAATATAAGTTAATTTTGAATATCTTCATAGTAAAATTTGAGTAAAGAAAGGTGGACATTATGGATGATTTGACCTTGATATACAAACAAAATCGGCGCATCATTTTCTTGCTTTGGTTATTTCTCATAATCGATCTTCTCTTGAATATTTCGTTGGCTGATTATCGTTCGGCTAAAGAAGTTTTTCTTTCTTCCTTTTTACCGTTAGTCATCCTGACCTTTTTTGTATATAAAAAAGTGTTGGTCCAATCAACAATGTTTTTGATCACTTTGCTATTGATTATTGATTTATTTGTCATCAATTTCTATCATTCTAATTATATTAATCTATTTTTTGTTATTTTACCAATCTTTCTAAGTATTTCCTACCGTTCGTGGCGAAATGTTCTCATTAGTGTGATTGGTTGCGCGCTTGAATTTATGTATTTTCTCAAATTTTATGGCTCCCAATTTTTTACTCAATGGGAAAATACGAATATGTTTTATTTTCTTCTCTTTTTTCTAACATTTGGCTCTGTGTTAATATATGAATCAAAAATTTCGGAATTAACCCGCAATCAATTAAAACATGAACTTCATGAAGTGAAACAGCTGCAGGGAAAGCTTCTAGATAGTCAAGAACGGTATCGGGCAATGGTGAAACAATCTACTGAAGGAATTTTTGCTTTTCATCCAATAAGCAAAAGGATTGTTGAGGTAAACGAAGAATTTTGCCGCTTATTAGGCTATGAAGAAAATGAGCTGATTAATCTTTCTATAGATGAAATTATTGTAGCGGATGAGAAAAGTGTGGAAGAGAATATTAAAATTGTTCTGGCAAAGAATCGCTTTTATTTAGGAGAAAGAATTTATAAATGTAAAAATGGAAATGAAATCATTGTGGAAGTGAGAGCAACCCTTATATCATTTCATGATGATCAGATTATTTTGTCTAATATTCGTAATATTACAGAAAAAAAGAAAGCTGAAAAACTAATTCGAAAGCAGGATAATTTATTAAATGCTGTCCATGAAGCAACCAATCTTTTGTTAACTGAGGAAGATCATGATCAAGCGATTGAGGCATCTTTAGGGATTATTGGGCGCGCAATTCCTGTTGATCATGTGTATTTGTTTGAAAATAATCCAACTTGTATCAAATTAAGTTTTGAGTGGGTTAATGAAGATGGAAAAGCGATCATTAATAAACCAATCATGTCCCATATACCGGTTAAGTCATTTAATGAAACAGAGTGGAAAGACGCGCTATCAGCAGGGAAAATCATTAATGGTCCATACACTCAGTTTACGAAAAATGGACAAATAACCTTAAGGAAATTAAATATAAAGTCTGTTTTAATTGTACCAATCTTTGTGCAGGATGAGTTTTGGGGCTTTATTGGTTTTAGTGATTCCGTTGAAGAGAAAACATGGAATAAAAATGAGGAAACGACATTAATGGCAGCAGCTACAAATATTGGAGTGGTTATTAAGCATTATCGCGATTCCATCAAGCTGCAGGAAAATGAAGAAAAGTATCGTTTAATCGCCGATAATATGACAGATGTTGTTGCGTTAAGTAATCGAAAGGGAAGGACCCTTTATATTTCTCCATCTATTCATAGCCTAATCCCTACCTTATCAGGTGAAGAAATTCAGGGTTATCCATTTCTGAAAATTCACCCTGATGATGCATTAAGAGTTCATCAGGAATTTCAACATATGTTCACTTCAAAATCGAGCATGCAAACAGAATATCGTTGGAAGGGAGAAAGTGGCTGGATTAATATAGAATTAAGGGCAAATCCCATTATTGAAAGGGATGGGCAGGTTCTAAAGGTTGTCACGATCTCAAGGGATATCACGGAACGCGTGAGAATGGAAGAAAAAATTAGGCAAACGACATCGCGATTGGAAACCTTAATTTCTCATCTCCCATATGGCATATTAGCTGAAGATAAGGATAATAAGCTCATCTTATTGAATGAGCAATTTTCGGATTTATTTGGTGACCCACATCTCGTTGATTTTGGGAAAAACCGGAATAAGGAAGCAACGATGTTCTTTTTTGAACAAAAACGCTATGATCAAAGGACGAGAGAGATCATCAAAAATCGGGAAATGGTGCTAGATGAGGAGTGGGCTTTACTAGATGGTCGAGTGATTAGCCGTGATGCCATTCCAATTTTTACGAATGAACAATTTGATGGATTTCTTTGGCAATTTAAGGATATAACTCACCAAAAGAAAATTGAACAAAGTCTTAAAGAAGCGTCTCTGCTTGATGGCTTGACCAAAATTTCGAATCGCCGATATTTTGATGAGACCATGGAAAAAGAATGGAAATACTGTTCAAGAAGCTCTAAGCCAATTACTTTAATTATGCTCGATATTGATCGCTTTAAACGATATAACGATACTTATGGTCATCAGCGCGGAGATGAATGTTTGATTAAAGTAGCACAGACGATTAAAGATACGGTGAAAAGACCCTCTGATGTTGTCTGCCGTTATGGGGGAGAGGAGTTTGCCGTGATTTTACCAGAAACGACAGAGGAGGGTGGAGCCTATGTGGCGGAAAGAATTCGTACGGCAATAGAGGAATTAGAAATCCCCCATGTCGCATCGAAGGTTAGCCCATTTGTCACCTGTAGTCTTGGAGTCGCTACTGTTATTCCAAGTACTTTATCCAACCCGGATGAAATAATAAGAATGGCCGACAAGGCCCTTTATGATTCCAAAAACCATGGCCGCAATCGTTATAGCCTTTATGATTGATTGGGGTTCAACACTTGTTTAATAGGAAACCCTTGATTTCTATCAAAGAAAGTCAAGGGTTTTTGCATACAATAAGTATAAGGTTCAGTTAAGTAAGGCCGAGCGATTTCAATCCATTATACACCCCAGAGTTTGTTACATTTGTTGTTTTCCGATTTGCATAGGAAAATAAATCAGGATGTGCATTTCCCATTGCAAATCCTTCACCAACAGTCTCGAGCATCTCCTTATCATTCATGCCATCTCCAAAGGCTATGGCTTCGTCTTGGGAGATTCCTAAATACTTAAGTACATGTTTGACTCCTACACCTTTATTAACCGAATCGCGAATAACATCAAAGCAAAAGCCCATCCCTTCAATATTAACCTGTGATAAATGGATGCCATTATCTATACGATAATAATGTTCATCACTCTCTTCATTAGCGATTATCGTAATCCCTAGCACATCCTTGTACATTTCAGGGGTGATGGTCTGGTTCCGTTTTAAATGGATGGTTTCAATAAATTTTTTCACAAAAGGGGTGTTAAGATTTGAAAAATAATTTTCTGAGCTTGTATATAATACCAATTGGTGTTGTTTTTCATTAGCAACATTTACAATATTTTCAACAATTGTTGTACTTATGGGTTTTTTATATAATTCTTTTCCTTTATAGCTTGATAAAGCTCCATTGTATCCAATAAATGATTGAATGTTCAACATTTCCGCAAAAATGTGAATTTCATGAATGGGGCGTCCTGTTGCGAGAAAAACTTCGATTCCTTTTTCCTGTGCGGTAAAAACAGCCTCCTTTGTGGATTCTTCGATGGTTTGGTCAGGCCTAATAATCGTTCCATCCATGTCTAAAAATAGTGCTTTATAGGTTTTCATTCGGCTATTCACATCCTAAATGAGTAATCGGGGAAAATTATAACATATATATATAATTGTCACAAAAAAGGAGAAAATACTTTGAATCTAGCAAATTATTTGCAGATGTCTATATATGAAATACAAATGTTCACTCCTGACGGAAAAAATACTTGATTCTTTTTCACTTTAGAGTAATAATAATAACTAAATTTTAAGAAATTTTCGCCGAGTAGGAGATGTGGGCATGAAAGTAGTAAAGTTTGGGGGATCCTCATTAGCTTCTGGGGAACAGATCGAGAAAGTTTTTCAAATTGTTGTTTCCGATCCTGAAAGAAAAATAGTTGTCGTTTCAGCACCTGGGAAACGATTTGCTGATGATATCAAAGTGACTGACTTATTAATCACCTGTGGAGAACGTTACTTGAAGGGAGAAAACGCAGATGATGAATGGGCACAAATTATAAAAAGATATGCCAATATTGCCAATGAACTAGATCTTTCGACTGAAATTATTGAGCGAATTGAAGAGGATTTAAGGTCGTTATTTGAAGGGAATAAACAAAATCCAGGAAGCTATCTTGAAGCGATAAAAGCGAGTGGAGAGGATAATAACGCTAAATTAATTGCTTACTATTTTCAAAAACAAGGGGTGGAAGCCCACTATGTGAATCCGAAAGATGCGGGATTATTTGTGAGTGATGAGCCTGGAAATGCTCGTGTGCTAAAGGAATCCTATGATCATTTATATTCGCTCCGGAATCGTTCTGGAATTATTGTTTTTCCTGGCTTCTTTGGATATAGCTTGAATGGGGATGTTGTTACCTTTTCACGAAGCGGTTCGGATATCACAGGTTCTATTTTAGCAAATGGAACAAAGGCGAGCCTTTATGAGAATTTTACCGATGTGGATGCGGTTTATTCGGTGAATCCATCTCTAGTTGAGCTTCCACATGAAATTCGCGAATTGACCTATCGTGAAATGCGAGAGCTATCCTATGCTGGATTTTCTGTATTTCATGATGAAGCCTTAATTCCTGCATTTCGGGCTGGAATACCAGTGAATGTGAAAAATACAAATAACCCGTCAGCAGCAGGGACAAGAATTGTGAATGTAAGAGACAATAAAAATGGTCCAGTGATCGGAATTGCAAGTGATAAAGGGTTTTGCAGTATCTATGTGAGCAAATATTTAATGAATCGCGAAATTGGGTTTGGACGAAAATTGTTACATATCCTAGAAGATGCTGGCTTATCTTATGAACATATTCCTTCTGGTATTGATGATATCTCCATTATTTTAAAAGAGGATCATTTAACGGAAGGGATTGAATGCAAAATAAAGCAAAGAATCTTAGATGAGCTTCAAGCAGATGAAGTTGTCTTCATCCACCATTTGGCCTTAATTATGGTTGTGGGGGAAGGAATGCGACATAATGTAGGAACGACAGCAAGAGCGGCCCATGCGCTAGCTCAGGCAGATGTTAATATTGAAATGATTAATCAAGGATCATCAGAAGTAAGCATGATGTTTGCGGTTAAAGCGGTTGATGAGGTAAGAGCTGTGCAAGCCCTCTATCATGAATTTTTTGCTAAAGTTCCTGTAAATGCATAAAAATGATTGAATTATTGAAAAAATCACTTGACATGATCAAAGTTTCTTAGCATAATATATAGAAATTATGGAACGTTAATGAAGGACTAGTACGTGGTGTCATTCGATGCAAGAGAGCGAGGTTTATGAGCTGAAAGACCTCGTCATCTGAAGCCCACAGAACCTACCTTCAGAGTCCTATCGAAAACGATAGGCGCTTTTAATCCTAGCGTTATCAGGAAGAGTGGGGTGCAGCTATGCATTCAATCAAGGTGGTACCACGGAAACGAAGTCCTTTTCGTCCTTATTAGTAGGATGAAAAGGGCTTTTTTTGTTTTTCAAAACGAAGGAACTCAAGCTGGAGGAAAAAAAGATGGAAAGAAAACGGGTCGTCGTCAAGATTGGAAGTAGTTCGTTAACAAATGCTAAGGGAGATATTGATACAGAGAAATTCTTCGATCATATCCAAGCTATTGCTGGACTAAAGGAACAAGGGCATGAGGTGCTCCTTGTCTCATCTGGAGCAGTCGCTGCAGGCTTTAGAAGGCTAGGATACCCGTCACGACCCGTAACCATTAAGGGTAAACAAGCAGCAGCTGCTGTTGGGCAAAGTCTTCTCATTCAGTCCTATATGGATCACTTTAACCATTTTGGAATTGTGCCTGCACAAATTTTGTTAACCAGACAATTATTTTCCAAAAAAGAAGGATATCGCAACGCGTATGCCACGATTATGGAATTACTGGAACGTGGGATTTTACCAATTATCAATGAAAACGATTCTGTTTCGATTGAGGAATTAACCTTTGGTGATAATGACATGCTCTCTGCTCTTGTGAGCGGAATGGTGCATGCGGACCAATT
Organism: Cytobacillus sp. Hz8; assembly: GCF_042263505.1. NCBI lineage: Bacteria > Bacillati > Bacillota > Bacilli > Caryophanales > Bacillaceae > Cytobacillus > Cytobacillus sp. Hz8. The sequence goes on from NZ_JBHKFI010000005.1 coordinate 198,302, forward strand.
AATCATTTTGACCGATATTAACGGTCTATATAATGCGAATCCTCAAAAAAACCCACTTGCCCAAAAGTATGATTTTATCGCTGAAATAACAGATGAAATGATGGAGGCAGCTGACGGTGCTGGGTCGAAAGTTGGAACTGGTGGGATGACATCCAAGCTTGAGGCAGCGAAAATTGCCACCTCACTTGGTGTTCATGTTTTTATCGGTAAAGGAAAAGGAAAAGACAAGCTGATTGAAATACTAGACGGGAAAGGTGACGGAACGTATATTGGCAAGGAACTGACGACCATTAACAATAATAAGCAATGGATTGCGTTGCATTCATCCATTACTGGCAGGATTTTTATTGACCAGGGTGCTGAGGAAGCCCTTCTGGTTCATGGAAAAAGCCTGCTACCTGCGGGGGTGAAAAAGATTGACGGTACCTTTAAAAAAGGTGATGTTGTTGAAGTAGTTGGCCAAAATGGTTTAGTTGGGAAAGGAGAAGTCCTTTATTCGTTAGAAGAGTTAAAGCGGGTAATGGGAAAAAGAAGTGAAGAATTAGGTTCTCAAGCAGGACTCACGATTGAAGTCATTCATAGAGATCACTGGGTACAACTATAACATTTTAAAATTGAATGAATTGAAGAAATGGGGGATACCATGAGCGAAGTAAAAATGAAAGGGAAAAAAGCGAAAGATGCTAGTTATCAGTTAGTCGGATTAACGACTGAAGAAAAAAATTTCGCGTTATCACAAATTGCCAGTCAGCTTTTACAGGAAAAGGAATATTTAATCGCAGAGAACAAGAAGGATTTACAACATGGAACAAACGCAGGGTTATCAGATTCTATCTTAGATCGGATTATGATAAATGAAAAAAGAATTGAGGACATGGCAAAAGCCATTGAGCTTTTAATAACTTTACCGGATCCTATTGGAGAGACGTTGGAATCGATTGAAAAGGAAAATGGTTTACAAATATTGAAAAAAAGAGTGCCAATCGGTGTAATCGGAATGATTTATGAAGCGAGACCAAATGTTACGGTAGATGCAGCGACGCTATCAATAAAAACCGGCAATGCGGTGATTTTACGTGGAAGCTCTTCGGCAAAATTCTCGAATATGGCTTTGGTTCATGTTATTCACCGTGCTTTGGAGCAGACAGCAATTCCCCTTGATGCCGTGCAATTAATTGAGGACACTTCTAGAGAAACTGCTAAGGAATTATTTCACTTAAATGAATATTTGGATGTATTAATTCCACGTGGAGGGAAAAATTTAATTGAAACCGTTGTAAGAGAATCAAGTGTTCCTGTACTTGAAACAGGTGCAGGAAATTGTCATATTTTTATTGATGAATCGGCTGATGTAGAGATGGCAAAAGCGGTTGTATTAAATGCGAAAACTCAACGTCCGTCTGTATGTAATGCGGCAGAATCTCTTCTCATTCAGAAAACGTGGTTCAAGAAATACGGTCTTGAATTACTCAATACCCTTGAAGAAGCTGGAGTAGAAATCGTAGGAGATAGGGCGGTATGTGAGGCTTCCTCATCTGCAAGATTAGCAACGGAGGAAGATTGGGGAACCGAGTATTTAGCTTTAACGATTAGTGTGAAATTAGTGGAAGATGCGAATGAAGCCATTCAGCATATCAATCAATACGGAACAAAGCATTCTGAAGCGATACTCACAGAAAATAAGCAAAATGCCGAGATGTTCTTAATAAATGTAGATGCCGCTGCTGTTTATCATAATGCTTCAACACGCTTTACAGACGGCTTTGAATTTGGATATGGTGCGGAAATAGGAATTAGTACACAAAAGCTTCATGCCAGAGGACCGATGGGACTGAAAGCTCTAACATCCAGTAAATATTTTATTTATGGTCAAGGTCAAGTTCGAAATTAAGAAAACTCTTTTAGTTCAGGGAAAAAAAAACGGGGCGCTCTGGAAATAGCAAATGTAAAAAGGAGGTTGATTTGTTTAATCTTCCTCCTTTTTTACAGCTTTATTAGGTACATTTGCGAATTTAACATGTTTTTCTAAACTCCAGCTCCGCGTAATGAGGTTTGAAAAGATATCCTTAGCTTTTAAATTTTTATTCATCAGATCATTTGGTATTAAATCTACTGTCATTGAAGGTGTTTAGTAAAGAAGCATTAAAACATCGGCGGTACGTTTTTGCTAATTTCAGAAACGATAGATGCAATCGACTGAATTTGCTGTTCATCCAAGTCAAAGGCATCGAGGATTTTTCCTTCCAGGTTTTTTGTGACATTTCGTTTTCCAATTTCAACGAGTGCGATGAGAGCATAGCTACAATTAACAATTCTGGCAAAATCTCTTTGAGTCATGTTATAGCTTTCTCTTAAAAACTTGATAATCTCTTTATTCATATTCTACCTCCATTAGAAAAAGCTATGGATATTTATAAATTAGCATTTCTCTTATTTTCTGTCAAAATTAATTGCTGAATTGGATTCCCATAGCACACATAAAAGCAGACGAAACCAGGAAATAATGACTGGTTAGCATCTGCTTAATAAATGCAACAATATTGGAATTCATTATCGGTTTGTATTATTCACATTTGGAAAGACGCGACGAACATTATCGTTAAAATCATCGATTAAATCTTGCGTGTTATTCCCATTACGAATCCTATCTGCATAATTACTCATATTATTATAAAAACCTGAGTCGGTTGTAACAAAAACTCGGTCTATTCGGTTATCGTAAGCCTTCACCTTTTGGGTAATTTTCCTTTCTAAATCAGAGGAGATGGTATTTCCATTATTTACATTGACCGCATTCTGATTTTTATTGGTATTAGGCGCAACCATATCACGTTCTTCAGATGGATTCCTTGCTGAATTTCCATTTCCATTTTGATTCATAATTCCCGTTGGATTTCCTTGCCCAACCTTTGTACCAGTATTTTGGTTTTGTCCTGTTTTATCATCAGCGTGATTATTTAATCTGACGGATACATAGGCTGTATCACCTGCCACGATCACATTGGCATGGTCTACCTCTTCCATTACCGCTATCCTATCGGCAATTCCATCTGCGACATCCATCCGTTGATTTCCCGTTCTTCCATCAAGTTCAACCCGATCATCGTCGATATCGTTCACTCTTGCCTCACGTGTCTCATTATCATTATTTACCCCACAACCAAATGCAAAAAGTAAAAATGTAGAGGCGGCTATTATGCTTAGTCTTCTCATCCTTTTTTCACACTCCTATCACATTTATTCGAAGATAGGTTTCCAAAAAAATAGGGAAGTATTCTATTTAGAATATTATTTTTTGTAAAATGTGAAGAATTGTTAATGGGTAAAATTTTTAAGAAAATTATTGTTGGAAAATAGAAGGCAGAGTTTTTGGGTGTAGAGGGAAGAAAAGATAGCAATAATAATGAGAAGAACCAATTTTGGTCATTGAGGATAAGTTAACGGAAATAAGACAAGTAAAATGATCAATTCAGATTATAAAAAACAGGAACCATAAAAATGATTCCTGTTTTCAAAAATTTGCCTAGACGAAAATATTATAAAATGAAAATCCAAAAAGCAATCGCTAAAATAAAGCGATAGATGGCAAATGGAATTAATTTTACCTTATTAATTAACTGCAAGAAAAACTTAATGGCTAAAAGAGCTACAACAAATGCGGTAATAAAGCCTGTAATAAATAGAGGAAGATCCTGTACGGATAAGTAGGACCAGCTATCAAGCAAATCCTTTCCAGTTGCCGCAGCCATTATAGGAAGAGCCATGATAAAGGTAAACTCCGATGCAGTTTTATGATTTAATCCAGAAATAAGTCCGGCAGATATCGTCGAACCAGAACGGGAAAAACCTGGCCATAACGCTAGGCATTGAAAGATCCCCATTATGAAGGCTTGACGATAGGACATTTTATCCAGCTCCATCGTATTGGTATGATTTTTTTTCATTTTTTCGGCTAGTATCATTAATATCCCACCAGCAATCAACCCAATGACAACGGTTTGTGAAGAAAACAGCACTTCTTTAATAAAATGATGGAATAATACTCCTCCAATCATGAAGGGAAGAATTCCAATCAATATATGGATTAAGCTTAATTGATGCTTTTTTCCTGTATGTGATTTTGCGTCTGGACCAATCCCGATTAATCCGAGAATTCTTTTCCAAAATACAACGGCAACAGCTAAAATAGACCCTAATTGGATGACAATCTCAAATGTTTTGGCTGTATTTGTTCCTTCAAAACCGATTAAATGACCGACTAAAATTAAATGTCCTGTTGAGGATACGGGAGCAAATTCAGTTAATCCCTCAACAATCCCCATAATAAATCCAATAATGATATCCTTCATCATACATCTCCTGTTATCCATGATTCTTTTTTTACTGCTTTTTAATTATAGTAAAAAGATGGAGAGAAGTATAATGTTTTCTGAAGTGAATAAAAGTGATTCTCCAAAAAAGAAATGAAATAGCAGTTGGAATTATTTTAAAATAGTAATATTTCTAGGGAAAAAGAAATAATAAATTAACAATATTTAGAAATTTCTTCCTCGAATATATGTAAATTTTAATGAAATAATTGATATATTAGCTTGTGAAATTCTGAATAACAAGTTATCATACGGATGATTGACTTTCTATATTTAATCCTTTGCTCAAGGTAAGTCATCACGAAAATTAGCAATAGAATGGGGAGAACCACCTATGAAGTGGATAAAAAACGTAAAAATGCTTTCTAAAATGATTATCCTATCTGTTATTGTTCTTGTAAGCTTACTGAGCATTGGTGGGGTCGGCTTTTCACAAATAACAAAAATGGGTACCTCGTTAGAAAACATGTACAAACAAAATTTAATCCCAATTGAAACCATTAGCTTAATGAAATCCAATCAGCAGTATATTCAAACCTCATTGCTAGAATTACTGATCACTAAGGATCAAAACGGGGTGAATGAGTTATTAAGTGATATTGATAGAAGAACAAAAGAAAATGAAAGCTTAAGAGGAAAATATAAGTCAAGTGACGCTGCTGAAAAAGGTTTATTAATCAAACTAGATCAGTTAACAAAAAATTTCAACAAACATATTACCGATTTCATTTCCATTGCAAGTGAAGATAAAAAAGAGGAAGCATATAATTTATACGAGTCTCAGCTTGAACCAACTGAGAAAGAGCTTGATGCTACCTTTACAAAGCTAGTTTCAATGAGCTCTCAAGAAGCGAAAGTAGTTAATGAGGATAATAAAAAAGAAATCAAATCTTCTCTTACGATTATGATTGCGATCATTGTAATTGCCCTAATTATTATTACCCTAATCAGTTGGATTATCACGAGAGCGATTGTTAATCCAATCAAAGAAATGGAATCAGTTATGAAAAAAGCGGAAAGCGGAGATATATCCGCAGAAAGCAGCTATCAATCAAAGGATGAGATTGGTGCTCTTTCTCGGTCTTATAATGAAATGTTAGCTCAAATACGTAATGTCATTATGAAAGTTCGGGAGGCTTCTGATATGGTGGCTGCCTCTTCTGAGGAATTGCTTGCTAGTGCGGAACAAACAAGTGATGCCACTGATCATATTGCTCAAGCTAGTACTGAACTTGCGTCAGGCTCAGAAAGTTCAGTCCAAGGTGCAGAGAATGCTTCTATTTCAATGGGTAATATAGCTGTTGGAATCGCCAATATCTCAGAATCTATTGAAAATGTAACCACTCACTCTAATGTGACAAACGCTGAATCTCAAAAGGGCGATGAGGCTATTACTAAAACCATTGAGCAAATGGGGACAATTAATGAATCCGTAGCATTTTCTTCTGATGTTATTAAACATCTTGGAGCACGCTCTGAGGAAATTGAGAAAATTGTTGGCGTCATTTCTGGTATCTCTGATCAAACTAATTTATTAGCTTTGAACGCGGCGATAGAGGCTGCGCGTGCAGGGGAGCATGGGAAGGGCTTCGCTGTTGTTGCAGACGAAGTAAGAAAGCTTGCTGAGGAGTCAAGAAAATCAGCTGAGCAAATTACGAACTTAATTCGTGATATTCAAGAAAATACAAATAACTCTGTGGTTTCTATGGAAAAATGTACGAATGAAGTTGAAACTGGGATGCTATTAGTGAACCATACCGGAGAATCCTTCAAAAAAATACTGAACTCCGCCCTAGATGTATCCAAACAGGTAGAAGAAGTATCTCGTTCGATTGGACAAATCTCAGCAAGTGTCGAGAATTTGGCGATGAATATGGTAGAAGTATCAATGAACGCCGAAAATTCTGCACAAAATACACATAATATTGCTGCAGGGGCACAGCAGCAATTAGCATCCATGGAAGAAATCACTGCATCTGCCCATTCATTAGCAGGAATGGCTGATGATCTTCGAAAAATGGTAAGTGCCTTCAAAGTGAGTGAATAAACACTTACACTATAAAATTATATTTCTATATGAAAATGAAAGGGGATGATTGCATTTGTACAATCATCCCCTTTCATTTTTCAGATAAATGGAACAATTTACAAATCAAAGAACATTATTAGGATTGACTATTAGGTAAATAATCCCTGTGTTAAAATTACTATATATTGTATAAATATTAAGGTGGGATAGTAATGAAGCGGAAATCGATTGTACAAAATATTATATTATGCAACATCTTTTTTCTCATCATCCTTTTATTTATGAATATTTTAACCGTTTACATGTCCGTAAGATACAGCACGGAAAAAACGTTGGGAGAGAATACCGAACGAATCGGGCAACAGTTTGAGAAAAAACTGAATCTTGATGATTATGAAAAATTCTTGCAGGATGAAACAGAGAATACCTATTATTGGAAATTGAGGGATCATCTAAATTCTTTTCGTGAAGAAATTGGGGCAATGTATGTCACGATTATGACGGTTAAGGATAAACAAGTGCATATCTTAATCGATGGTGCTCCAAGAGACGAAAAGGACTATAGTCCAATTGGAGAAAAAGCTGTGAATACATATGACGAAATTTCTCCTGTACTTGAAGGAAAAACCGTCAGCACGAAAGTCACAAAAGATCCTGTTTATGGAGATTTTCTAACGGGCTTTGTTCCGATTAAAAAAGGGGATAAAGTAATTGGGATGCTGGCCATTGATATTGCAGCTAGCAAGCTTAGCTCAATTGACCATTCTATTACTACTAAATTTCTCACCTATATTATCTTAATCTCCATTGTGATGTTTATTGTGATGATCTTGGGAAATTATTTTTATATAAAGAAAGCGCTTAAACCAATGAAGATGTTGGATCATATTGTTAATGAAATTGCTGATGGACAAATTAAGCAATATGAGTGGAAAGAAAAGAAAAAACGAGAAAATGAATTTGATAGTATTTACCATTCCTTCAGTAAAATGGTGAATCGCTTGAAAGAAATAATTGAGGGAGTTCAAGTTACAGCAAAAGAAACGAATAAGAATTTTCAGAATGTTCTTCAACACGCAAATGATGTGAATAGTCAAACGGAGGATATCAATAAAGCAAGTTCTGAGATCTCGATGGGAAACCAAGAAGTAGTCCAAGCAGTGGAAAAAACTATTGAAGATGTTCATCATCAAGAAATGGAAATTACCCAAATAAATTCCCGAATTATTGAGATGAATGAGTTGTTTTCTAAAGTGCATGATGAACATCAGGAAAGTGAAAATAGGCTACGTCAATTTGTTGATCGCTCTAAAGTTACCAGAGAAGATTTTAATCAAATGACAGAAGAAATGAATCGCCTAAATGAGCTATCACAAAATATTAGTCATATTATTGAAGAGATAGACGATATATCCGGGCAAACGAAAATGCTCTCGTTAAATGCTGCTATTGAAGCTGCAAGGGCGGGTGAATATGGGAAAGGCTTTGCCGTGGTAGCCAATGAGGTGGGAAGACTATCACAGCAATCAGCAGAAGCAACGAAATCAATCGACGATCATTTATCGAATATCAAGAACCAAATTCTATTGTCCATTGAAAAAACCAATCAAACAACGAATCAAATGATCAAACAAACGGAAGATATTCAAATGGTGGTCGAAAGTATTGAAAAAGTCTCCCTCTATATAGGAGATGCAAGCATGGCTGTGAAAAGCATTTTTGAAAAGATGTCTATCTTCAAGCAAAATCAGGTGGAGATACTAGAAAAAATGTCCTCTTTAGGCGATGTATCTGAGGAAACAGCAGCTGCAGCAGAGGAAATCAATGCCTCCATAACACAAGTTCAGGAAAATTTTAAAGGTTTCTTAGAATATATTGAAGAAGTAAAGAAAAGTACCGATCATCTCGTAGAAAAAATATATATGTTTACCATTGAAAGCAAGGATTAAGTACCAGATGCAAATTTTTTATATTAGATAAATAGAATCAGTGGAAGGTGAGAGAGTGGACTTTTTTGATATTACTTCAAAACATATTCAAACACTGAATAATAATGAAAAGGAAATCTATAATTATATTGTTCACAATATGGATGATGTGAAAAGATTTACGATTCGTGAACTGGCTTCAAAATGCTTTGTCTCACCAGCGACCATTTTCCGTCTCATTAGGAAAATTGGGTTTGCAGGTTACAGTGATTTTACTGCTATCTTAAAATATACTGATATTGATTCGGTAAATAATCATAATCCATTCGTGGTATCACAAGAAAAATATCAAATTGAATACTTGAAAAATATTTATGAATCTGTTCGCGTTCTGGATCAGCAAAAGGTTGGTAGAATTATTGAACTATTACACCAAAATCCGAGAATTGTCGTCATGGCAAGAGGCTTAAATAAAAGTGTGGCACATTATTTTGAGTATATTTTTTCTGGCTTAGGTTTTGAGGTGTTATTTCCAGAAGATCATTATTTTCGAATAATGCTTTTAAATAGGATTCGCAATACAGACTTAGTGTTTTTTTTCTCTTATGGGGGAGAGGATAAAGAATTAATTCAGGATATTGAACAAATGAATGTGAAATCAAAGGCCACTATTGTTTCGATAACATCGGCAAATAATAATTCTGTTCAAAACATGAGCGATATCAATCTCTATGTTTTTGCCGATTATATCCAACATAAGAGTATTGATATGACCTCGAGGATATCAATGATTAGCATAATTGAATTAATTGCCTACAGGTATATGGAAGGACTGAATAAGAAAAAGTTCAATTTTTATGTGGATTAATAATGGAATAGGGAAAAGCAGCTCCAAATTGAACTGCACCCCAATTGTTAGACACTATCTAACAATTGGAGGTGCAGTTTTTATATGACTAAATATACAAGTGATATAAAATTAAATATTATTCAAGGCTATAACCCGAAAGTAATTTCTCAAAAAGAATATGCCAA
>NZ_JBHKFI010000006.1:0-205457 GCF_042263505.1 Cytobacillus sp. Hz8
TTGGCATATTCTTTTTGAGAAATTACTTTCGGGTTATAGCCTTGAATAATATTTAATTTTATATCACTTGTATATTTAGTCATATAAAAACTGCACCTCCAATTGTTAGATAGTGTCTAACAATTGGAGGTGCAGTTCAATCCTCTGCTTTTTTAAGGAACCAAAAGTTTACAGTTTATATTGGTTTAGAGACTGCTTGGCTAACGGAAGAACCATATGAAAAAATTCACTGTAGTCCTTTATTTGATAATCGGCTACATCCGTTTGACTTTGAAAAATACAGGTCGAAATACCTAATTCTTTTGCGGGTAATAAATCCAATTCTCTATCCCCGATAACTAGGTCGATTCTATGTTTTTTGTGCAAATAAGAGTATGCTAATGGGTCAGGTTTACGAGGAAAGCCATCGTCAATCGTAATCATATCGGCAAAGTATTCTTCCCATCCATAGTATTTTAGGATAGCAATAACACCTGCCCTCTCCTTGTGTGTAACAATGACATTTTTATTGGCAAATTTTAAGATTTCTTCTGCACCTTCAAATGGTTTCATTTCTATTGGAGATAATTTTTTCTTTAATCTATCTATCTCTTCTTTCTGTGTACTGGAAATATTAAAGTACTCAATGGCGTGCGGAAACGAAATTTTTAACTTTTCATAGATTTCCTGTTTATCTACTGCTTCACCCAATACTTTAGAAAGTGTGTTTGTATAAGCAGGATACGTATCAAATAATGTTCCATCAAAATCCCATAATATATTCAATTAAACCACCCTTTTAATATGATTTTCTAAGTTAGAACCTGTTATTTTATTAATTGGTGAGCTTCTATTATAATCCAAAAGATAATCTGGAACCAAGTCAATATGATTCCCCTTTTAATTAAAGTATGTACAAACGGTACTGACAAAAATTCCTTTCACAATTTGAAACACAATCTTTTGCATGCTATTTTATCCTATGTAATTTTTTTCCTACTATATTATTTAAGCATCTTAGAATGAATTTATTTCAAAATATTCCCAGCCTTATAGAATTTCTGTTTATAAGGCTGGATTATTCAAATTATTTTTTACTTTAATACCGAATCCAAAAATACTCGAGTCCGCTCTTCCTTAGGATTATAAAATATTTCACTTGGAGTGCCAGTCTCGATAATTTTTCCATCATTCATATAAACCAAAACATCTCCAACCTCGCGAGCAAACCCCATTTCATGGGTCACGATCACCATGGTCATTCCTTCCTTTGCAAGTGCATTTATAGTAGCGAGTACCTCTCCAACTAACTCTGGATCAAGCGCTGAGGTCGGTTCATCAAATAGCATGATTTCAGGCTTCATCGCAAGCGCACGAGCAATCGCAACTCGCTGCTTTTGTCCACCGGATAACTTGGAAGGATAGACATTGAATTTATCACTTAAGCCCACTTTTTCAAGTAATCCCATCCCCTCATCGATTGCCAGCTCTTTTGATATTTTTTTGACTTGAATAGGTGCTTCAATGATATTGTCTAAAACAGTTTTGTGCGGAAAGAGATTAAAATGTTGAAATACCATCCCGACTTTTTCCCTTACCTGATTTAAGTTATCTTTCTTTACATTCATTTTTTTCCCTTTGATGTAGATTTCTCCGCTATCCTTTATCTCAAGAAAATTAAGGCATCTAAGGAGAGTGCTTTTCCCGGAACCGCTGGCGCCAATTAAAACAACCACTTCACTTTCATGGACAGTGAGATCAACATCTCGCAATACGTGTAAAGCACCAAAGTATTTATTTAATTTTTCAATCTTAATCATTTCTGCTTTTTCACTCATAGACTTCCCTCCCTTCGATTAATCACTAATGGCTAATCTTTTCTCAAAAAGTCTTACCATATAAATGAGAATGAGAACGATTAATAAATAATAGATGGCAACTGTTAAGTAGTAGCTGAGAAAATCAAAATTGTTGGAACCCATGGTGCTCGCAACTCCAAATAAATCCTGCATGCCAATGAAGGAAACAAGAGAGGAATCCTTGATCCCGATAATAAATTGGTTTCCAAGGGCTGGTAGTGACCGACGAAGGGCTTGCGGAAAAATAATTCTTTGCATTGTAAGTCTTTTGGACATGCCGAGTGACATTGCTGCTTCCTTTTGCCCTTTATCTATCGACTGAATGGCACCTCGGATGATTTCTGCAATATAGGCACCGCTATGAAAGGCAAGACCCGCGGCTCCTGCCCAAAACATTGGAATGACGAGGACGTTAGTTAATCCATAAAATAGAATAAAGATTTGTACTACTAGAGGAGTCCCTCGCACAATCCAGATATATGCATCCGCTATCCATGCTAAAATGCGAATGTTTGAAATTTTGATTAAAGCAAAAAAGATCCCGATGATTAAGGCAATCAATAAGGAAACAATAGATAATTTCGATGTAATCCATAATCCATTCAAAAAAATTTCATAGCTACTCGTGAATACATTAAGAAAATGCTGCAAATTAGGCAATCTAACCACCCCTTTTAAGGAAAAATGTGTGCATTCGCTGCACACATTTTTTGTTTTTATTCATTCTTCTCTGGTTTCTTAGTGATATCCACGCCATTCCATTTTTCAGCAAGCTTTGCTAATTCCCCACTATCAAGCATTTCTTGTAAGGCTTGATTGACGGCATTGAGTAATGCCTTATTTTCTTTGTTAACAGCTATCCCCTGTTCACTCACACCTAAGTAGCCGCGGTTTTCAATCTTAAGACCACTATCAATCGCATTTTGACCGGTTATATCATCCGTAATAACTGCATCGTGGTGACCACTCGCAAGTGATTGTAAGGCAACAACATCACTATCAACCTGAGGAATATTTTTCGTATATTGTTGGGCAATTTCAAGGTATGAAGTTCCTCTAGCAACAGATACTTCTTTTCCCTTGAGATCATCCGCAGAATGGATATTGCTATCAGGTCTTGTATAAATTACCGGTCCGGAATAATAGTAAGGAGTTGTAAAATTAACTTGCTTTAACCGCTCTTCTGTAATCGTATGGCTCGCCACTGCAATATCATATCTCCCTTCCACGACTCCAGTCACAATACCAGAAAATGCGGCTTTTTGTGGATTTGGCTCCAACCCCAATTTTTCAGCAATCGCCTCCCCAACTGCAATATCATATCCAACCATCTTATTGCCTTCCATATAGCTAAATGGCTTAAATTCTCCAGATGCTGCAAAGGTTAATTTCCCATCTTCAATCAAATGATATTCCTTTTTAGCCCCAGAACTCGATGAATCTTTGCTATCACCATTCTTTTTTGCATCTTCATTTGAACCGCAGGCAGTAAGGATAATCATTATTAGAGGTATAAATAACGAAATATTCAGTTTTTTCATAAGAAGAACACCCCTTTTATTTAATTTGATAGCTTGTTTAAATGGAAATTGAATTCATCTATTGGTTGGATAATTGGAATATTATGGTATATATTCCTATTGATACGACGTTATATAGCTCCTATAAAATCGACCAAGCATGTTGCTAAATATTCTATTCTATAAACCTACATTTTATGACCTTGTTTTCCTTTATTGATATTTTGTGAGTGCTAATATTGTCTTTTAATATAAGAGTATGAAATGTAATAAGTAGTATTTTAAGTGGACTTATTAAGGGGCAATATTTTTAGTAAGAAAAGGACTTTACACAAGGAATTCATTATTATGAACAGATCCTCAAGCATGATCAATACATTGAGGTTATTTTTGGAAATATCTTCATCTCTTATTAAACTTGGGTTTGGTCCTTTTACTTTTACTTGAAATAGAAAACTAAATATTTTTGTTTATTTTAGAAATATAACAGTATTCAAATAAAGATTACTGAATATACTATAGTAAGCGCTTTCATTTTGCGTTGATTTTTGGTGAAGGGAGAAATGTATATATGGATCCTCAAAAGCATCGAGAAATCATGTTTAAACGAGAAATTATGGTGAATCAATTTAATGAAAGACAACAAGCATTGTTCTCTTCAAGACAAGTAAATGATAATAAAAAGAATGCCGATAAGAAATAATCAAACATCATGAAATAAAATATCAAACTTAGGCATGAATTCTTTTTCGATGAATTCATGTCTTTTCATTTTCCAAAAAAGAATGCGAGATAAGTTCCTTGAGCTCTTTATAAATCCCAACAATCTCATCAAACTTCATCCTCACTAATCCACTCGAAGACGGGGCAACAAAATCAATTGTCCCATTCACGACGGATTCTTCTTGTTTTCCCCATGGGATGTTCATTTTCAAACTGAATTGCTGATAAACCCCTTTTCCAACATAGCACACAATCCTTGGCTGATAATAGAGAATCTTTTCCTTTAGTTCCTCTCTTCCTTTAAGATATTCCTCAGCTGTAATTTCATCTGCACTTTTAGTCGGTCTTGAGACGATATTGGTTAGTCCGTAGCCAAGTTCGAGTAATTGGTGATTTTCTGATGGTTCCATTTTCCTTGGAGTAATTCCCGCTTCAAATAATATTTTCCAAAAGCGATTGTTGGGATTGGCGTAATGATATCCTGTTTCACTCGAACGAATACTGGGGTTAAAGCCGACAAAAAGGATATTCAGGTTTTTCTTAAGATGATCAGGTATTGGCTGCATGACGAAGCTCCTTTCGTTTCTTCAAAAATAACAAGAATGAGGTGATACTTAATCTGTATGAAACATGATTCTCTCCTATTTTATCTTAACCTAAATCAAAGGGAACTTTTTTCCTTTTGTGAAATATCTGTTAAATGATACAGCGAAAACATCATTTTGGTATGAACATCAAGGTATAATAAAGGCGTATCAAAAATTAATCGTTTTTAAGTACATCTTATTGAATCCTATTATAAGGGGGAAGCAAGTATGGTAGCACCTGTCAAACCTACTATTACCATCGATGAACTAGAAAAGGTGGATATCAGAGTGGGGACGATTACGTTAGTTGAGGATGTTGAAAATTCTAGAAAGCTCATAAAATTAACCGTAGACTTTGGTGACTTTACAAGAACTATTTTAACAGGAATGAAGGGTGAACGAGAAAATCCGAAAGAGATTGAGGGACAGCAAGCATTATTTGTTGTCAATTTAGCCCCTAGAAAAATGGCGGGTGAGCTTTCAGAAGGCATGCTCTTTGATATCGGTTATGCAGACGGCATTGTTCCCGTTTTAGCCCAGCCTGAAAAACCAATTCCAAATGGCACAAGACTTGGTTAGATCAATTTTGTACATAGAGTAATTTATAATTTATTATATCAAATAATAGAATTAGATAAAACGCAGGGCTCATGGAATCCCTGCGTTTTCGTCGTTTCCTCACTCTAATTTTCTTTGAAAATCAAGCACCTTATATAATTATCTTTAGATAATCTTCTGTTATAAATATTTAATTGAAAAACAACAAGATTCATACTCAAATAGGTAAATTGCGGATTTCTTTCCGTTTTTACAGAGAAATGTTTTGTTGCTTTTTTATATGGATAAAGCACAAAAAAAGTCTTTATCCCAATAAAGAGATGAAGACTTATCCATAAAACTCCTTATGATTGAAATTTCTCAAAAAACCGTCCCGGATGGTTATTCAAACAACACCATCTGCTCCGTCTCACCTAACCGCTCCATCGCTTTTGGTTCATGATCCTCAAAGTACGCATGATGGAGCCATTTTTCTTTTGTCATAACCTTTTTGTTTGCATCAGTTGATGCTCTTAAGCGGCAGCTGTAGATGACAGGGAAATAGTCCTGAAGAAATTTTCCTTCGGCATGGGCTGTAAGAGCAATGATTTGAAAGCCAAGCTGCTCGGCGACAAAAAAAACAGGACTTAATACGTGCTCGCTGGACGCTTTTCCAAAAGGATTATCGAGGATGACAGCTCGATGATGCTTCATGTTCGCTTGAATATGTTTTTTCTTTTCTGCGACATAATTAAGGATTCCAAGGAAAAGAGTCATGTTTTTGCTCCATTTCTCTCCGCCGGACCAAATATTGCTTTGCTCCCAGGAATAGGAGCGGGTGGTTACTTTATTATCATTTGTCACTTTGCGACAGCTTACCTTCATGACCTCGTTATTCATAACCATTTGCAGAAGCTGTTTGGATTGGAGCCACATTTCGATTTCTTTTCGGACCTTTCCGTCATCCTGAATTCCTTGTTCGTTTAAGAATTGCTCAGACTCTAATTGCTGCAAAATCCACTCGATATATTCCCGAATACGCATCTTGCCAATCTCCTCCCCCCATTCCGGAATGGTAAAGGAGAAAATTTGCTTCCAATCATCCAGCACCTTCACCTTTGTTTTCTTAGGAATTTGCTTAAGCTCCTCCACAAGGGTGAGAAGATGTGAATGGATTGAATTGATAAAGTGCTGTACATCCTCATCGCTTTGACGAATATGTTCATTGGCATAACGGGAGCTCTTTTCAATTCGGATGATCATATTCTTTTTGAAATCGAGGATCTCCTCATAGTCTTGCTTATGCTCGACCCCATTGATTGCCATCTGCTGCAATTTGATATCTGAAATAGATTTCAGACAAAATTCCCTGAATTGACGCTTCGCATGTTCGACTTCTTTGCTTTCCAATTCTACTAACTCTTGGTTTTTCTTCAATTCGTCTGTAATGGCTTTAACGAATTTTTTTCGATTATAGGAAAAATGAATCGATTCTTCGGTACTTAAGGAAATTGCCTGAATGTCCGGAGCAGTAAAATGATGGCCTTCCTCGAATAGCTCGAGCCCATACTTTGCTTCTTCAATCCATTTTAGTTCCTTCTCCATTCTTGCTAACTCTTGATCGATGAAGGCTTTTCGTTCATCAAGAGCTTCTTTTTCTGCATTTAATTGATCCCTTATTTCCACTAATGGTTGATTGAACATCAGGATATCTTGGGCAGGAAAGTCTTCTTTAAATTGCTCATTTTTTGTTTCCCATTTTCCTTTTTGCTTATCCATGCGTGACATTTTTCGCTGCAGGTCACTCGTTAGGATTTCGACCTCCTTATCCATTTGAGTGATGCGATTCCATAGTGTTTGCATGAATGATTTTCCGTCACTAGGAAAATCTCTTTCTTCATCTATTTCTCTATGCTCATTTAAGAGCTCTTTCATCTGTGTGTCCAACCGCTGTATGGTCTTTCTAGTTGCTTCTTGCTTTGCTAGCCATTCTCCTTGGGTAACATTGATTTCACTTATTTTCATTTCTAAAGAGCGGATTTGATCCTGAATGTTCTTCTTGCTTTCGTTTGTAAAGCTTGGAGTGAATGCTTTCAGGGATTGATAGTCTTCATCTTGTGCTAGGATTCGGAGTTCAGCATTTAGATCGGCTATGCGAGCTTGAAATTGTGAAACTTCATCTTCTAAATAGGGCAATTCCTGATTGACTTTCATTTGAAATCTCGTTAATTCAAACAACTGCTCCTTGGCTTCCTTCTCCTTCTTTCTCTCCTCTTCAATCTCTTTTTCAAATTGAAGATACTGAATTCCCTTTTCGATTTTTCCTTCCAGTCCTTGCTTTTCTTCATGATGCTGTTCGATGGATCTTTGATGTTGCGACATCTTTAAACGCTGTTCATCAATCTGTTGTTTTTGATTTTGAATACTGGCGGAATATTCTTCAAGCTGATTTTTTAGCTTTGAAAGTTTTTCGTTCAACTGAGTAATTTGCTCATAAGGGAATGTGTGAAGAAAATGATTGAAGGCGTTCAATCCATCTTCCCATCGTTTGATTTCTCCTTCCTTCTCAATTCTTTGCTGACTGCATTCCTTTGCGTAAGTGCCGATTTGCTTTTTCCATTCTTGAAAAAAATTGGCGTCTATGTTTTTGTTCCAGTGATCTGGGGCAATCCAAGAGTGGTTGTTCTCTTGTTGATGAATGGACAATGCTTCTTCTGTTGTGATCACTGTAATCGGAAATTGTAATTGATCAGCTAGATGGTTCAGCTTTTCGATAACCTTTGGCTTCGATTTATTGGTTGTTACTAAGGTAATGGGCCATAATGGATAGCTTTTAATCCTTTCCTTCATGTTCCCATCTAGGCCTTCGAGATACTCTACTCCTGTCACTAAATAATCTACTTGATTTTTCCAGGAAGAGAGCTGTGTTTCAAGAAAAGCATCACTAAAGAAGGTATTTTGGTTGCCATAGTCATCAACAAAACGGTAGGCAACACGTTCTTTATGCAAAAGGGCGTCCTTTTGCCTCATTAAAAGATCGATGGTTTCCAGCATGAATGATTCAATCGAATTTTGAGAGTGATAGATGCTTTCCATTTTAATCCATTGAGGCCGTAATGCGGTTAGTCTTTCCATTAGATTTTCCTGAGCTTTCTTCATTGTGGAAAGCTCATATTCAATCGTATTTTTATCCGTCTTGGCTAAATTGTAATCCTTTTGAAGATTCTCCTTACGTTCATCTGCTTCCTGTATTTGCATCATGAGCTGTTTTACTTCCTGCTTCAGGCGAATGATAGCTTCATCAAGAAATTGCGCTCGTTCTTGCCAATGAATCAGCTCTACTTGAACCTCTTCTTGTTCCGGATTAGAAAGCAATAGCTGTTTTAGTCTTTCTACATCATGCTCTCTGGAATGGATGATCCCCGAATGCTTGGAAAGAAGCTCTCGAAGATTTGTTTCCTTTTTTCTTAATTTCTCTATGGATTCCTTCGTTTGTTGTAATTGGTTAAGCAGGGGATTTAATTGATAGATTTGAGACTGCTTGTCCTTTTCTATTCTTTCTATCTGTGACAAATACCAACCAAGCAAGGCTTGTTTTGCTTCGATTAACTGATCCTCGTACTCCTGCACCTCTAAGGTTTGCTCGTATTTGGCTATCTCCTCTTCAATTTGATGTAACGCATCAGCTTGTTCCTTTCGATCAAGCTTCAATGCAGCCAATTTTAGCGAATAGTAATCCTTTCTATGTTGCTGTAAGCTTTCTTCTTTTTCTGTCGCCTTCGCTAAGGCTTCTTTATACTCTGTTTCAAGCCTCTGCAAAACGAGTTCTTCGGAAAAAATTTCATAAGAGGAGGTTTTGACTTGATAAAGCACCTGATTCCTTTTCCATTCCTCTAATTTTTCTATAACTAGGGTATGCTCTTTTGAAAATTGCTGCTTCTCGTTTAATATTTTGTTCCAAGTCCCCTTGGCATGTTGCTTCGTTTTGAGATACTCTATCTCACGTTGATGAAGTTTCTCAAAAGTTCCGGCATATTTCTCTAAATGATGTTCAATTTGTTTATTTTCTTCAATGGTTTCTTTCAGCTTTTTATAATTTTTAAAGCTAGCGTGCTGTTGTTCAAACATATCAGCAAATAAAGTGGATTCAAGGCCAACAATTGAACTCTCAACGGTTGGAATTAACAGCCTGTCAAACAGCTGATTAGTGCTTTTACATTCATCGAAAAAGGCTTCTACTCCACCTTCAGAGCTGTTAATCTTGGCTATGCTTTCCCATTCGCCAGAGATAATGTGATATTGCTCTTCAAGAAATGTTTTATATTCCTTGATGGTGTGAAAGGTTCTGGCACTAAAGGTTTTGTCGCGCATATGACTGTAATAATCCTGCATTTCTCCGCGCTCAGCAGTCCGTTTCCCTTCTCTTCCGTCTCGAACAAAAGGAATTCCCTCTATTCCATTCGGGTCATTTGCGTCATATTCATAGACATATCGCAAGGAGTCGAGTCCTTGCTTGGTTGTAAAAAGAGAAACTGCCGTCACAGCATATCTTCTAGGCTGATCATTGGTAATCCATTCAATCGCAATATGTGCCGGGGCATTTTCGAGCATTAATGTGGTTTTGATTTTTCGATTCGCTAAATCGGTATGAGGCAATATCGCTTGTAAGGCAGTCTGAATGAAGACGGTTTTCCCACCGCCATTTTCGAGAAGAAGGGCCCCATTATGACCATCAAATAAAAATAGCTCATCATTATAGCGTTTGTTTCCCTCTTCATAGACGATATTGGTTAGACGAATTTTACTGATAGAAGGCATCCTCATCCCTCCTTTCAAATCCATAAATAAATTCAAAAATTCCTTTATTGTATTCTACTTCCATAAAATAGCGCTGAATGATGGTTTTCGCTTTTTCGGTCAATGTTATCTCGTCATTTCCGATTTCTTGAATTAATTCCTGATCGTTGAGAAAACGCTTTACGGTATCCATGAAACTAAAGCGGCTAATCGTGTTTCCAGTTTGTTTTTTTGCTGTTTCCTTAATATCGTCCATATCCTCCCATTTCTCAATAATTAAACTCCAATTATAGGAAAATTCTTTTTCTAATTGTTTGATTTCTTCCTCATCATGAGTTTTCAGTTGGTCGATTCGCTCTTGGATAAAGCGGACCCACTCATCCAATCGTAGGAATTGTCTAGTTGGCTCTCCACTTTGATACGAATCGTAAAAGCATCCAAATAGGATGATCGTTGAGAAATAGAGAAGATAAATATCGCCATTTGTCGCCCCTGACCGCAAGTAACGCCGTTTTATCCATTCGTTGCTGACATGAAAAGGAGAGAGTCTGGTTTTGGGGATGAGAAAGAGTTGCTCACTAGTACCGACAATCACACAATCGACTTCGCGGCTATAGGCATCAAGAAGCCCACGAATTTCATCATCTGCCCGATATTGCTGGACAGCTTCCTTATCAGCTACTCCATCTTTTGCTAGTTTTGTATAAATCTGAAAAGCCCTGATGACTGTTTGCTCAGAGTAATTCATCATCTTCACCCTCTACTGTTATGATTAGCTCTTGAATCGAAAACCGTTCATGCCGATTCAATACTCCAACTCCTTCACGAACGGTCAAGCTCCTATTTTCTAAAAGGGAAAGTGCCTCTCCGAGAAGTGTCTTTCCTTCCTCTTCATCCATCTCTCCCTTGATAATGGGAGAGCGTTGATGGAGAATCAGCCAAAAATCATAAAAATATCGGTGCCCATACAAGCTTGATCTTTCGATTTCATCAAGATAATCGATAAACTGGGAGAGTGTATTTCCTCTATTTAATTCATAGGCATGCAAAAAGAACTGCATCAGTTCTTTGTATTTTTTCATTAAACCTTTTTGATATGGATTGTTTTCTTCTCTCTGATTCACCGAAATAAAGCTTTGTTCGACCCTTTCTGCACGATCCTCAGTAATGTTTTGCTCCGCTAATACCGTTAACGGTGACCAAGTTTCATTTTCCTCAACTTTGAAAAAGGGATGAAGCACACCAGCCATTGCTTCTAAAGGCAGTGGGGTTGAGATGATGGTTGAAACTATATCTTGATCAAAGTTAAAGGCTTGAATCCCCGTGTAGTAGAGGGATTCTTGCGCCGTAATTAAGGTCGTATTCTTCAAGGCAAAGGTTTGCTCTAAGAGTCGGGAATGATGATAGTGGACTGATTCTAGTTCTCTTGTAATCGTCAAAATGAGATCGTATGTCTTCTTTTCTTTTTTATGAACATCCTTGGAGAAAAGGCGTTCTCTGGTTTCCTTCACAAATTGGCGCAGCTCCTTAAATTCTTCATCCTCTCTTGCCAGCCGACCATAAATATCCTCCAGCAGCTGCTTATATCGTTCAAACGTCTCCTCTGAGACAATGCTTCGTTGAATCTCATGCTTGAGCCTTGTCATTCTTTCCTCCAAGCTTTCAACATCAATCCGCATTTCATTAATCTGTCTAAGGGCCCCTTTAAATTCTCCTTTGTCTAATTGCTTTCTTAACATTAATTGATTAATAGAAAGCTGAAATTCACTATAAAACTCTTTAGTTGCAAATACTAATTCCAGGCCGTCTTCATCAAGGGTATAATATTGAGAGTTTGTTTTTATATCAAAATTATTGGCTTTGAGGATGGAGTATTCAATGACCTCCTCCTGATTCACCTCCCAGTTGAAAAAGGAATAGCTTCTCTTTCTCCCTGTTGTTGGTCGGAAGGTCTGAATAATAGTTCTCGCGATTCGTTCATAATCTGCTTCATCAAGGCAATATTGGGATTCGGTGAGCTCTTTTAAGAATCTGGCTAAATGCTTAGCCCCCGTCTTATATTGTCTCATCAGCTTTTGTTCAAAAAAGAAAAGCAAGGTTAAGAGCCCGAGCCCCTTCATATCAATCATGTGCTCCGCTTGGTCCTGTTCTCTCTTACGATCGAGCTCATATAAGGGGTCGAATAGAGCAAGCCTTCTAACCCGTTCCCGATAGCCGTTTGTTATATCTTGGATATCAAGCTTGTCCAATCCGCTTCCCTCCATATCTCTTGTAATTCCTTTGTTTTTAACGTTTCTTGAGGGTAATAGGTTCCATTTTGCAGCAAGCTAAGAATTTGCTCCTGATGTTTTTTGGGAAAATGAGTGATGAATTGTTTGATAGCTGTACTTCTTTCCTTTTGATATTCCTTTCCCGTCGCAGGTTCTTTTACAAGACAAGCTAAATAAAATGGAAGAGCAAGGACAGCCTCCTGTTTCTGATTCAAAGATGACCATATCGAGATTCCTTCTCGGTCCACATCGCCAAAATAAAAGAAGTGATGGTCAGCTGAAATCGGATATTGCATCGGAAACTGTTCAATACTTTTAATCACTGCTTTCCCACATCCGTAGATTAAAGTAGAAAAAGAGGTCTTTCTTAAGGTAGGTAACAAGCCTTGATAGGTGGTTTTATTTTCGACAATCAAATGGAATTGAGATTTCTCATTAATTTGTGTGGGATTGATTGCAAACATGAGGGGTTCGGAAACAGGAATGATGTTTAATTGTGAAAACAGTCCGATTTTCTCAAGAATTTCCTTTCCCCCTTTTTCTACAATCCATTTTTCATCTCCCACTATCTCATAGCTTCGTTCTGGAGCAGGAACAGATTCCTGTGGAAAAGAATATCGCTTTAAGTAATCATCAACCTTCTTGATAAAAGGCAAATGTTCCTTCCAAATAGCTGGATCCTCACGATAATATTCATCTATATTAATTGAAGTGTGAAAAAGAAGGCGATAATGCTGCAATTCTTTATGATAATCCCCAGTTAATTCACTCTTATTAATGCGATACTGAAAGGCTAAAGAGGGTGTTCGATGAGTCCGGCCTTTTGCTTTCACCATCATTAAAAGTTCAGTATCCTCTAATTGTAATATGATCTTGGCAAATTCTTCATATGTATGAATTAATGGCTTAAACATAAGTTCAAGCTCTGATAGACTGATTGTTTTTTTCTTATAGGTGGCCAACATTCTTTTGCTTTCATCCAACAGTTATGCACTCCTATTTTTTTCATTCTTTGTTAATTCTAATTGTACTAGATTTAATCAGAACACGCAGTATGAAAATATTAGAAAGGTCCAAGGCTGTTATTTTAAAAAAATATGTAAAATAGAGGATATGAAAAGTCAGTCGATTTATTTTCCTAATCTTGATAATTCATTGGGTTGCTTATTTCTAGAAATGGATAAATTCACTAAAAAATAGAAACTCCAAAATATGAATGATAAAGTCTTATCTTTATACTCATACGGTCTCATTGTAAGACAGGTTTCAGTAGGTATAATCGGTTCATTTTATAAAAAAAGATAGAGCCAAACGAAAATCCTCAGTTTCCGTCTAGCTGCTATCTTCCATCAAATGAATATATTGCCCCTGCCAAGGATCTTTAGTTTAACATATTTCCGTATTATCAAAAAGGGTCTTCGTTTTTCTCCCATTACTATTACGGTATTTCGGTCCATATTCTCGCTATCATTAGTTTCTGCACTCTAATTAGGTATAATCACATCAAATTGTTTTCTTTAATCTCGGTAAATGATGTGATAGAATCACTTCTTAAGCTAATTTTATGAAACTCTTAGATTTCAACTTTGATATTAACAATCTAAAAAAACACAACCCATTCTTAAACAAATGAGTTGTGTTGATTAAACTACTTTTTGATATAACTCAAAATCTCCGCTCGTGCTTGGCTATCCTCTGCCAATGTACCTCGTACCGCAGTAGTAACAGTCTTGGCACCTGGCTTTTTCACACCACGCATGGTCATACACATGTGCTCTGCTTCTACGATCACCATCACACCATATGGTTCTAGTGTTTCCATTATCGTATTAGCAACCGTTGAGGTAATTCGTTCCTGTAATTGAGGTCGGTGAGCAATTGCTTCAACTGCACGGGCGAATTTGCTTAGCCCAGCCACACGTCCGTTTTGAGGGATATACGCGACATGCGCAACTCCATAGAATGGGACGAGATGATGTTCACATACGGAGTAAAATGGAATATCTTTTATTAAGACAAGCTCCTCATGATCCTCGTTAAAAATTGTTTCAAAATACTGCTTTGGATCGATGGTTAATCCAGAAAATATTTCTTCGTACATCTTGGCAACACGCTTTGGTGTCTCGAGTAATCCCTCTCTGTTTGGATCTTCACCAACCGCCTCTAAAATTAAACGAATGGCTTCTTCGATTTGTGTTTGATTGATGTTTGTCAATTTCATTTCCCCCTGCCCTGTTGCTATTAAACTAGTCTTCAGATCCTCTTTAAACACCTCGTTTGTTTCCCCAAACATACGTGTGCAGCTGAGGTAGAACTTTTACGTTTTTCCATTCATGATCGGCCATTACTTTTTCAATGAGCCATTCATATCTCGCTATTAATTGACTTAATAGTTGTTGATTGTCCATTGTTTGGATATCATCATTTCCAACCTGAAGGAAAAAGGAGACATCGGGATAACGCAGATGAACCTTTTTCGCATAATCGTAATCGGGTTTATCAAAAATTACCACTTTTAAACTCGTATTCTTCAACCTCTCCTGTTCTTTCAACTGAAGAATGATGGAATCAAGTGTAGCAAAATTCGTTATCATCTTCGAGCTTGGCGGTTTCGGCGAGATCGTTAAGGCATCGATATCGATAAACCAGTCCTGCCATTTGCTCCCTTGTGTTTCTAAACCTATTTGGATGTTCTTTTCTTTTAATAAATGGATGAGTTCATTTAGATTTTTTAATAGTGCAGGATTTCCTCCTGATATCGTTACAAACGAAAATCCATCACCACCAAGTGTATAGAGCTTCTGCCAAATTTCCTCTGCCGTCATTTGTTTGCTTAACTTTTTTCCCGAACCGTCCCAGGTGAAGGCAGAATCACACCATGAGCAGGAATAATCACAACCTAAGGTACGAACAAACATTGTTTTTTGTCCGATGACCATTCCTTCTCCTTGAATCGTCGGGCCAAATATCTCCATTACAGGAATTTTACTCATTTTCCATCCACTCCCGTCTTGCTTCAGCATAACTTGTGGGAGTTTCAAATAAACGTACAAATTCCACTCTTGCTTTGTTGTATTGCTGCTTGCGATCCTCTTGATTCAAGGCTCGCTCCATTTTTTCATAAATCCAGACAACCATGTTTTCAGCCGTTGTATTCATCGGTGGCAGCGTTTCGTTTAAATAACGGTGATCTAGGTAAATCTCGATGTCTTTTTTCCATATCTCTTTGATGTCGCCAAAATCAACAGCTAATCCACGATGATCCAGAAAGCCGCTGATACCAAAAATCACTTTATAGGTATGTCCATGCAAATTTTTGCATTTTCCTTCATAATCATGGAGATGATGCGCAGCGTCAAAGGTAAATTCCTTGCTGATCATGACTCGTTTTTGATGATATTTTAATTGATCTCTCTGAATATCTTCATCAATTTTTTGCAGTTTATCTACGATGCGAAACCCATACATGTTTATCGCTCCTTCCGAACTAGTAGGTATTCCTCTAGTCCTTTTTTACGAAGCTTGCATGCTGGGCACTCCCCACATCCATCGGCGATAATGCCGTTATAGCAAGTTAAAGTTTTTTCGCGAACAAAATCGAATGCCCCCAGTTCATCTGCTAATGCCCAGGTTTCTGCTTTATTAATCCACATGAGGGGTGTATGAATGACAAATTGCTGATCCATGGAAAGATTCAAGGTAACATTTAAGGATTTCACAAAAATGTCGCGACAGTCTGGGTAGCCGCTAAAATCCGTTTCGCAAACCCCTGTCACGATATGCTTTGCACCAATTTGACTCGCTAAAACCCCTGTGAAAGACATAAACAATAAATTTCTTCCGGGTACGAAGGTGGACGGCAATTCTCCTTCTTCTCCATCTCTCACTTCGATCTCATTTCTTGTTAAAGCATTTGGTGCTAATTGATTTAAAAGGGACATTTCCAAAATATGATGCTTGATACCCAGTTCTTTCGTAATATTTTTGGCGCATTCAATTTCTGTAATATGCCTTTGGTTGTAGTTGAATGTGACAGCCTCAACCTCTTTGAATTGCTTTATTGCCCAGAATAGACAAGTCGTGCTGTCTTGACCACCACTAAAAACCACCACTGCTTTTTCGTTCTTTAACACAATAAAACTCCTTCCAAATGAAAAAGCTGTACTCCAAGATAGAAGTACAGCTTCTTCTTAGTTTTTTTAAAGAGGGGTGCTAGAACCTCCACCGCGTATGCGGATTTTATTATTTACGCGATATATTATAACATAATCCATTATTTTGTTAGAAGCTTTTTGTTTCAAAGATTTATGGAGTTTGTTCTATTGCAATAGAAATATTCTGCCAACGGGTTGGGAAGGCTGCTTTTCTTCAATACAACTTGAAAAAACAGACTCTCCATTTTGTTCTTATATAGAAACTTTTCCGGTTTCATTAGTTAAGGATTCCACTGATATTTTCTAGCATTCAAAATTTATTTTCAACTTCTCTCACATATCTATATTAAGCCGTTTCCTTTTTTTGACTTTATCATTTATTCGATCCCTCATGAACAAGATCATCACTTAAATCAAAGAAGCCGAATTCCATTCCTGGAACCCGGCCAACATCGAATCACTTATTAAAATTCAACAGCAAGTTTTGCTGCTTTCGTAAGTCCATTGTGAATAATTTCTTCAGCGCGATCTGGGAATTGATTATGTCCTTCGATGATCACAGTTGTTACATCCTGCACTCCCCAGAAATTAAGAATAGTTTGGACATAGCGAACAGCCATTTCAACGGATTGAGCAGGTCCTTCAGAGTAGACGCCACCAGCTGCATTTAAAAGCATAACCTTTTTATCTGCTAGGAGACCAGCCGGACCTTCTTCTGTATATTTGAAAGTTTTACCCGCTTGACCTAAATAGTCTAAATACGTATGAAGAACAGCTGGTACTGTGAAGTTCCATAATGGGAAAGCAAATACAATCTTTTCTGCTGCAAGGAATTGATCTAGGTATTTTGTAACAATTTGAGTTGCAGTTTGTTCTGCCTTTGTTAATTCCATTCCTCTTCCTAGCTTAAACATACCATTGATTTTATCATTGTCATAGTAGGATAAATTTTCTGCAAATAAATCAAGTTCTGTAATAACATCTTCTGGATGAGTTTCTTGATAACTTTTAAGAAAAGACTCATAAAGTTGAACACTGACCGCTTGATCGGTCGGGCGTGAATTGGCCTTAATAAATAGTACGTTTGACATTGAAATTTCCTCCCGCTTAGGTCTAAAAAAGAATTATTGTGACCATTTTACTAACATGTATCGTTTAAACAACACGCGTTGCAAAATTCATGATAAAATATTGAATAATACCTTTCAATCATCAATTTGTAAGATATGTAGGATAAGCAACACTTTTAAGAAAATATATGTTATTTAACAATTGGCTATAAATATATTATTCTGAAATATTTTAATTTGGGGTGAACCATTAATGGGAAAAAGCGATCCTAGAGTTGTGAGAACAAAACAACTCATCCTTGATGCCTTTACTGATCTCATTCAGGAAAAGGATTTTAAAAATATTACTGTTCGGGATATTACTGAAAAAGCAACGATTAATCGGGCTACATTCTATATGCATTTTACAGATAAGTATGATTTGTTGGATTCAACCTTATTAGAGGGATTTCGCGAAAATTTGAAGAAACGCCTTTATTGTCATGAATTATTGAACAAACGCTCACTTGGAAATCTATTACTTGTAATGTGTCAATATCATCAGGAGTTAAGTGAGGGCTGTCGACGAAACTATCAATCATTAGGGGAACATTTTCAGTCAAAGATGATTGAGGAATTACAAAATGTGATTTTACATTTACTAGAAAATAAACATCATGGCAAGGAGGAATATCAATCGATTGCCACCGCGTTAAGTTGGGGTATTTATGGGGCAGCATACAATTGGAATAAGGATGGACGGAAAATCCCTGCTGAGCAACTTGTTGAGCAATTAGTCCCTGTTTTAGAAAATGGACTAAGGGATTATTATAAAGAAACGGTTTAATGAAAAAGAACCGCTAAAGCCCATTTAGTATGAAGGCATTAGCGGTTCTTTTGTTAATCTCTTATATTTGTTTCTGTTCAAATCAGAAAACTTCAATTGTAAAAAAACCCCTTTGTTGATATTAAAATTAGAAATTTACTCAATGTAAAAACCATGATACAGAGTTTCATGGGATGAGTCGTTTTCTCTATTCCTTTATTTTCCTTCATTTGTTAATGGTTTTCCGATTTCAAGTAAAATATTATTTTTTCCCAAAAATACGGTAAGCACAAGCATCAACAGTCCCGTTAAGATTAAAAGCCACTCAATCTTGATCATATCTGCTATTGGTCCAAAGATAAGCATCCCAATCGGCATCATGGAGGTTGAAATCATTCCAAATACACCAAATATTCGTCCTAAATAATTTTCTTCCACTCTTTCCTGAATCAGAACAGTAGTTGGCGTATTAAAAATAGGCATGGCCACTCCGAAAATAGCCATGAACACTAGATAAATCCAGAAATTCGGAACAACGCCTAGAGCAAAGGTACAAACTCCCATTAGAATACTTGAAAAGGTCATCGTATGTATCCGATTCTGAAATCCTCCCCAAGACGCAATGATTCCGCCGCCTACCATCATTCCAACAGAAAACGCAATTTCAATTGCTGTCAGCCTCCAAACATCTTCACCGAAACTTCGAGTGACCTGCAGGGGGGTTAAAAAGGCAGCTGGAGCCATTAAAATAAAGAAAATCGCAAAAAAGAGAAAGAAAATTTTTAGGAATCGATGATGGTGAATATAAATGATTCCTTCCTTTAAGTCTGAAAAATAACTTGTTTTTTGAAATTCTTTAGCTTTTTCATGTAATGGTATATGGAAAAAGAGCAGCAAGGTTAGGATTGCGATAGCGGCAGTAATGACGTCAATAAAGAAAATACTTTCAAGGGAAACCGTCGTTAATAGAGCAGCGCTAATAATTGGTGAAACAAACATGATGACTGCTTGAATACTTCCATTTATTCCATTCACCCTCGTCAGCATATCATTTTTTTTAGGCACAATTTGCGGTAAAATAGCCCCAACCGCAGGAGTTTGTACTCCGGTTCCAAGCGCACGAATGGCTGCCATGACAAATAATAGCCCATTCGCATCATATCCAAGTAAAAAGACAATTGCGAGAAGCAATGTAGCCAAAGCAATTAAACCATCGGATAGCATAATCAATATTTTCCGATTATAGCGATCTGCCCAAACTCCAGCAATCGGAGATAATAGAAAAGTAGGGATGAAACCACAAATGATAAAAATCGTCATCATCACCCCCGATTTAGTATGGAGTGTGATATACCACATGATTGCATACTGAACAAGTGACGAACCAAATAGAGAAATTGTCTGACTGCTTAAAAAGAGAATAATGTTCTTCTTCCAACTACCTTGTTCAGTTGTTGACATTGAGGTCATTTTTTCACAACCTTTTCTCTTTATAGTATGTAAATTTTTTTTTGAAAGAGGCAGTAAATGGGAGTAGCATGGAGTATTCTGAATAGAAGTAAAGGGGCCTCCATCAACTATAAACGGCACATACTTTGTTGTCAATATTACCCTTTTGTGGGGGAAGACTCCTTTGAGGATAATAAAGTTGAACTCCCTTTCCACTTTCATAATGATAATCGAAAAGAGAATAACATATGATTTTTTTCCATTAAAATAAGTAGGAAAATGATTAAAAATAAATTCTATAAAAAAAATGCCCAGGATATTGGACATTTTCAAAATTATAATCCAATCATTATGAGGTTTTCTTTTTATCGTTTATTGAAGGAATCAACACACCGATCATGAACCCAATCCCAGTTCCAACACAAACAGCAACCGCAATATCGATATTTGTAACCATACCCGTTAAGACTCCTAGTGCAGCTCCAAAGAAAATGCCAGCGCCTACTTCAAAATCAGACATTTCAATCGCATTGTGAGTTTTTCTTATTCCCACTTTTAAACCCCCCAAAAATTTTTCTGATTCATGAATACATAATCATTTTTTAGGCGTTTGTAGGGTACCGTATTTACTTAAAGGAGGAACAAAATCGGTATTTTCTTCTTTATCTTCTCTTTTATTTTATCATGATAATACTTAATTTAATTGAATAGTCAGTGAATGATTATTGAACGTTTAGACTTTTTGCATATAATGAAATACCGCTTCATTATATAAGGTTAAGAAAAATATTGCTATTCATCAAAAAACAGATGTTGGCACCCCAAAAATTTTTCATAGGAAGATAATGAAGCTAATAGAAAGAGGCAAAGCTCTTATTTCCAATTCACTCAAATTCCCGTCGGCCAACTTGCCAGCTTGCGCTCACTTTTTTCCCGTTTTGTAGTAAGAAGGAATTCCAATGATTGAGACAAAAATTTTCTCGTTTCGAAAGGCGGAATCACATCGTCAATTAAATGCTTGGCAGCTGCTTTGTAGGGTGAGCTATCAAAGGACCAATGCTGTAAAAGCTGCTTTCGCATTTCCTTTGGATCCTCCGCTTGCGAGAGCTCTCGGCCATAGACAACATTTATGCCAACTTCTGGTCCTGTAAAATTGATTTCAGCTGTTGGCCAAGCGACAATTATATCACTGCCCATTCCTGGACCACACATATTCCCATAAGCGGCACCGATGCTTTTTCTAATGATAACGGATATTTTCGGAACAGTTGATAAGGCTAATGCTTGATTCCATACCATGATTCGCGTTGGCATTTGTGCTTTTTCTGCCTCGCTGCTTATACGAAAGCCTGGGGTATCATGTAAAAAAATTAATGGAATATGATAGGAATCACACAAACAAATAAATTCAGTCGCTTTTTGGCATTCCTGCGGTCCTGGAGCTCCGGCGAATTGATTTGGTTGATTGGCAATGATTCCAACTACATGCCCATTCAAATGAGCTAATGCAGTTATTAGAGCTCGGCCAAACTTCCCTTGGTATTCGAAAAATTCTCCATCATCTACAAGCAAATGGATGATTTTTTTCATATCATAGACACGATTGCTTTGCTGCGGTAAAATGGCGAGCACCTCATCCACCTGTCTATAAGGGTCATCATTTGTTATTCTCATTGCTGGTCTTTCATTGGCATTTTGCGGCATAAATTCAAAAAATGCCTTCAAAGCTTCGATGCATTCGTCCTCTGTTACCCCATCATGATCAATTTGACCTGTATATTTATGATGAATATCTACTCCACCAAGCTCTACAGGAGTCATTTTTTGCCCATTTGCAAGCTCAATCATTCTCGGCCCGGCAATGGCCATGCAGGTTCCCTGAAGCTGTGTGACAAAATCAGAAGACACTGCCACCCACGTTGGAGCACCAAAACTATCTCCTAAAATGGCTGACATCATCGGGGTTTGGCGATGATGAGTCAGCAATTCACGTGGAAAAAGCTTATCACTGATTCCATCTGAGCCCATTCCATCTGGCATTCGCAGACCTCCTCCTTCATTTAAAAAGAACATCGGGAGACCATTTTTAATGGCAAATTCGTGTATTTTTCTCGATTTACGGAGATGAACATTTCCTTCAGTTCCAGCAAAAACTGTTTTATCTCCCGCTTCGATTACAGCCGGTCTGCCATTAACTTTTCCTATTCCGGCTATAAGTCCGTCTCCATAGCCCTTCTTTTCCATTCCCGGAATGTCTGAAGTATTCAACCTGCCAAATTCACGAAAGGTTCCGGAATCCACAAGCTTTTCAATTCTTTCTCTTGCTGTTAGAAGTCCCTTTTGATGCTGTGCTTCGATTTTCTGTGGTCCCCCGCCAAGAAGGGCTACCTCTCTTTTCTCAATTAATTCATTTGTTAATTTTTGAATTGTACCCATTCTTCGTCCCTCACTCATTCTTCTTTTAGTAGTTTTCGAAGCACTTTTCCTGAAGGCGTTGTGGGCAATCGATCGATGATTTCAATATATCTTGGGTATTTGTAAGCCGCCATATGTTCTTTTGACCAGCTAATCAGGTCGAATTCTGAAATTTTCCCTTTATAGGAATCTTGTAAAACAATAAATGCCTTGACCGTTTCTCCTCTGATGGGGTCAGGTACTCCGATTACAGCGGATTGCTGAATGGCAGAATGATTGTTTAAGAGAACTTCGACATCCTCAGGAAAGACACTATAGCCTGAGCATTTAATCATTTCCTTCACTCGACCCTGAAAATAAAGATAACCATCCTCGTCAAAGTAGCCAATATCTCCTGTATACACCCAACCATCCTTTAAGGTTTCAGAAGTTGCTTCTGGTCGATTTAAATAGCCTTGAAAGACTCCTGGATTTTTCACAATAATTTCCCCAGATTGACCAACTGGCATTTCAGCACCATTCACGGGATCGATAATTTTCATGTGGGTCTCATAAATGGGGATTCCACAGGAACCGTATTTAATGTTTTCCTTTGGCATGAAGGTATCACAGGTATGGGTCTCGCTTAATCCATAGGCGCCTTCATACAAGATACATCCTTTTGTAACCGCTTTCCATTTTGTCGCCAATTCTTCTGTTACCTGTAATCCAAAGCTTGTAGCCATATTATGTTTTAAGCTTGATAGATTTCTTTCTTCTATGTTCGGGATTTGTAGAACCGCCGCATTCATGGGTGCAATACTGTACCAAGTAGTAATTTGATACCGTTCAATCGCTTGAACAGTAGCTATTGGATCAAAACGGAGAAATAATACGCATGGGACACCCGCATAAATAGGAATATTTACGCCCATGATCATTCCTGCAATATGGCTTAACGGCGCACAGGCCATAAGGCGATCTGCTTGAGTGATTCCATTGGCCTGTGCCACAGCGGCTGTCTTAAATAAGGCATTTTTATAAGTGAGTTGAGCTCCTTTAGGACGTCCCGTTGTACCTGATGTAAAAACCATTAACGCGATGTCCTTGTCTAAATCTATGGATGCTTGTTTTTCCAGCGGCTGGCTGCTTAAAATAATAGCGAGGAAATCATCCGCACCTTCTATCCGTTTTTTTGGTAGAGTTAATTCCGAACAAATCGGCAAAGCTGGAGTATCTGGCAAATAATCCTGATAGCTTGTGGTGATGACAAAATAAAAATTTTCCGGAATTCCCGCTTTTTCTAGCTCAAGATAGCAATCGTCACTTAATATGATTCCTTTTATCGGTGCTTCCTTTAAAAAGTAGGCTAATTCATCTGCTTTATACATAGGGTTGAGTGGGATAACCGTACCGCCAAGCTGTAAAATCGCATAATGGGAAATAATATACTGTGGACAATTTTGCATAAATAATGCGATACAGTCGCCTTGCTTTATGCCTTTTTGCTGAAAATAGCCTGCTAAGCGGTTTACCTGATTCAATAGCATTCCCCAAGTGATCTCTTTGCCATAGAAAAGATACGCTATTTCATCAGGCCGATGATTCGCATGCTCTTGTAGATAATCATAGAGCGATTGTTCTCCATGTAAATAACGCAACTCTGTTGGTAAGCTTTCTGGCCAATAAGGACGAACTTGTTCAACCATTTCCATACCTCCATTGCTTTTTTCAAAAACAAACTGACTGGTTAGTATCTATCTTTAAAAATAAAACTCCATAACTAGGAGCTTTATTTTTAAAAGAAAATATAACCAAAGAATATTTTCTTATTTTTCAGAATTATCTATTTTATTATAATCGTTTCTCAATAGCAATGCAATAGATCGCTTTTTTTCTTAACTCACTTATTCAATTAAAGGATAAAGTATATGGTCCATCCAAATCAGGATGACTCATTAATCGTATCGTTTTGGGCTCACAACGAATGACAATATAATTTGGATCATCTGGACCCGTTAAATATTTTAAAAAGTTTTCATGCCACAGTTGATCCTTTAGCTCCTTTTCATCCTCTAGGGTCGCCATTGCTGTTATGTCTAAGTATGGGTTGCCGAATCCTTCTGTTTTAAACCCTAAAAGGATGTGGACCTTAGGATTATTGAGAATATCTTGAACCTTTTCTGTTTTTTTACTAGATATGGTATATAATCGAAACCCTTCATTTCTAAACATCATAAATCGGGAATACGGTTGATCTCCCTTCATCGTACTTAGTATCCCTAACCGTCGCTCAGCTAAAATTGTCTGTATCTCCTCTTTTATTTTATCTTCATCCATCCATGACACACCCTTCCTAATTATTATCCTACCTTTGTCAATTTACCTTTTGTTAGTTGATACTTCAATGACAAAACGCATAGGATGGGTGTAAAAATCGTTTTTTTTTACCCCATTTCTTCAAATGCTTCTCTCATTAAACCATGCTTCGTGTGTTTCCGTTTCTTCCATACCTCCTCCTGGAAGAAAGTAATTTCCATCATTAGTTTGAATGATTGCTATATGATTGTCGATATTGAACATTAAAAAATAAGCTGAAGGCCTATTAATATACTCGATTCCCTCGATCTTTTCTCCCAAATGGGAGGATTTCCATTCGCCATTTTTCTTTCTATTAAGTTATAACAGTAAAAACTTAAGCAAACTTTTTTGCTTTTTCTCTTTCTTTTATCATGGAAATCGCGAGTTTGAACAACCAAATACAAAGCAACCCAATCACAATATACAATCCACTAATGACGACTGGCGAGACAAATGCGCCAATAGTGATAAAAAGGGAGGCCAACATGGAACCTCCATTCCCTACAATGGAATTCACCGCCATATAAGAACTTCTCGTATTTTCCGGAATCAAATCTGCTAAATAGTATTGTCGTACCGGCCAAAACATAATTTCTCCAACTGCTGCAAAGAAACCAGCAGCGAGTAGGAACCATGGGGCATTACTATATCCCATTACAAAGGTTCCAAATGTATATAATAAGAGTCCGAAGATTAAGACATTGATATTTTTATATCGACTCATCATTTTCCCCACAATCAGGGTCAAGGTAACAACGATCATTGTGTTTTCCGCATTTAATAACCCGAGCATCCGTGTACCATCTACTTGAAGATGAAAAGAACTTATAGATATTAAATTTTGAATGTGTATTTCTTTGGCCAGACGAATGCCGATATAATTCGAAACTTGAAATTCTAAAGTAAAGAATAGTAGAGTTGCCAGCGTAAAGATCATAAACACTTTATCCATACTCACCCTTTTATATTGTGTGCCAATGTCCTTAAAAACTGACATCCAACTTTGATTGGTGATTTTTCCTGCATGTTTGTAAGTGTCTGAAATAAAACAGAAAATCAGAATGACAGAAACAAAGGAAATCATAAAAGAAACCAACAAAATTATGAATAAGTGCGTAGTAAAATAAAAGCCGCCAATTACCGCTCCAATCACAATTGCGAGATTATTAAACCAATACATAAAACCATATACATGCTTTCGATTGTCATTCGTCGTGGCATCAATTAGCATCGCTTCTGCAACAGGTTCAGCAATACTAGAGGAGGCCGTAACGATAATAAAAGCTAAAAAAGTCCAAGCCGTAGATTGAAATAGGTTTGTATTCGCTAAAGCCATGAAAAGTAATCCAAGGGATCTTGTTATCGATGCTACAAGAATGATTTTCTTTCTGCCTATGATATCTGAAAAATAACCGGCATATAAGCCAACACCAAAACCAAAAATAACAGTGAAAATCATTAAAATCCCGGTTAGTTTTGCACCAAAGTGTGAAGCAAAATAGATACTCATAAATGGAAAAAACATGGAGTTTGATAGACCGTGCAAAAATACATCGAGAACCCGAATTCTCACGTTTATATGCAGGGTGCTCATTTTCATAAAAAGTCCCTCACCTTAATTCATTTTTCTATATATTCTAGCATATTTTACCATATTGATGAACATAGTAAAAAAGTCTGTTTCTTCCAAAATAAGAAACTTCGCCGATTGGAAAACCTTTATTCGAAGGCAGAGTTGTAGTTGCTATTCCTAAAATTGGCTATTATCTCAATCTTCATCACTGCAGTCATTTATACCATCTTAAAGTATTAATGAGTAAAGTTGCCGAAACGTTTCAGATGCTTTATGTCAAATGAAAAATCAAAGTCATCTTGAAAAATCAAAATTTTAAAAAAATATTTGCGAATTTTTTTATATCATCATAGGATTCTTTATGTAGTAGTTCTATTTTAAAGAAAGGAGATTGAAAGTATGAATAAGACAGTTGAAATCCTTCCAACCTATCGTATTGCCTATGTACGTCAAATGGGGCAATATGGGCCTGCAAATATTCAGACCATGGATAAAATTAAAAAATGGGCGGAGGAGAAAAAACTTTTAAAATCAGCCATCATCCTGGGAATTCCGCAGGATAATCCAGAAACGACCCTTCCAGAAAATTGTCGTTATGATGCATGCATCGTCATTTCTCCGGATTATCAACTTGATGATTCGATTTGTGAGGGGGAGCTTATCGGGGGAGAATATCTTATTTACAGAGTTAAACATACGACAACAGATATTCAAAAAGCATGGGCAGAAATACTTCTACTCCTACAAAATGGAGAATTTCAAATGGAGCAGAAACCGATTATTGAAAGATATACTTTTGAAATGATAGCTAATGGATATTGCGAATTATGCGTTCCAGTTAAACAGGCTTAGAAAATTTTCAATAAAGAAAACAGCTCTATTAAAAAAATGGGTGCTTCGCACAGAGCTGCACCCATTTTTCAAATATAGTGAAAACAGTCCTTTTAAAGATAAAGAATCCTTTTCTACATATAATAAGCCATAAATATATCATCTCCATAAGAGCCATCTTCATATTTTATTTGATTTTTTTGTCGTCCTTCTTCGATAAAACCAATTCGTTTATACACTTTGATTGCTCGATCATTTATGGAAGTGACGAATAAACAGATTTTTTCAAGATTGTTTTGCTTTCTGGCCCAATCAATTAGGAATTCGATTAGCTCTGTACCAATCCCTTGATTGCAATGTTCTTCTCTAATACCAACCCCCATTGTCCCTGTATGTCTTAGTCGAACCTTTTCGTTACGAGTAAAAACTAAATATCCGACGACCTCTCCATCCATTTCTGCCACTATAATAAGATTACCTTTTCTATTGCTGTGCTTAATCTGTTCTCTTAGCTTACTGTCATTTTGAGGCAATTCCATCTTTGAAGAGGCAAAAAACTTTGTTGTTTCTTCTGATAGAATAATTTCTTTTCGTAAATTCACGATTACTTCAGCGTCTGATTCATTTGCAAGTCGTATCACATAAATCCCTCATTTTTGGTTACAGAATATATCTCTATTCTTAGATAAATTGCAAATTATTGCAATATTCAATTGGAAATTTAACAAATGAGTAGATTGGAGCGTGATATGTTCATCTAATTTTTTTTAAAACAATTCATTCTCCCTTTATTTTCCTGTACTTTTATAAATCGGTTGAGCCTTATAAAGAGTTACACGTTTTTCTCACTTATATTGGGATAGATCCATCTCTATCTGTTAACTCTTTAAATTCTTGTTTTAAAATAAATATACATAAGAAATGTA
Source organism: Cytobacillus sp. Hz8 (assembly GCF_042263505.1). Taxonomy (NCBI): domain Bacteria; kingdom Bacillati; phylum Bacillota; class Bacilli; order Caryophanales; family Bacillaceae; genus Cytobacillus; species Cytobacillus sp. Hz8. The sequence continues at coordinate 27,836 of NZ_JBHKFI010000006.1, forward strand.
TTGAAAACCAAATGAAGCTTATCAACTTTAGATTTTAGACTATCAAGTCATAGGCTAATGGACAATCATTTAAACCTCACATAAATAAAATGGATTAAGGATGGTGACGGAAATGGGAAATTCCATCAATATTAGTCAATTTAAGGTGCGATCCCTAACAAATAATGCCAATATCAACTTTGGGGTAACCTATCAGAATAGCCATACTTCCAATAATGTGATTATCGGTGGCAATTTTAACTTTGGCGATGCGTGCTTAAATTCTTTTACAAATATTAATTTTACAAAGGTATAAAATTTACCAACGAATACGGAGTTTGAATCATTCCTTAGTTAAAAATAAAGATGACACACAAACATAATTTATATCATAATTGTTCTTTCCACTGAAAAACGTATCCCAAGAGGATACGCTTTTTTCAACAGATTATGATCAGAGATTAAGGCCGTTTGGATACCATTTAAACCATCTCCCATGTCCATCAGTATCCGCAATGATTTGTTTATACTCTGTTCCATCTAAATAGGCTTCTAGATGAAGATAGCGATCGCGAATATTATTATAAAGATGAAATACATCTCTTCCCTTTCCAATTGAATTAATCTTATTTAGAAGCAAATTTTTTGTTTCAGGAGCCAATTGATTGGCTACATGTGTATGAAATATTACAGGAATTTGTTCTTTTGGGATTTTATGAATGTAATCATCCAATAAAACAATCCCGTCCCCATGTATGAGGTGAATTGGATGGTTTGTGACAATTTCTGCAGCTTTTTCAAACATTGATAATCTTTCCTGATGCTCTGGCCAAATAAGGGCCTTAAGCCATAAATAGGCTTCTGAATCTTTTAAATTGATCGGGTTTAAATCAAATCCTATTCTTGCGGACACTGGTGGTGAAGTCGGTTGGACAGGAAGTGGGTCAGGTCCAATATTCTTTGAAGTAATCACAAAGTTGGCATCAGGATTCCCAACAATATCTTTTTCATTATAGGAATAGGAATATTGATCCCAGAGCAAAAGAAGTCCTGAACTTGTACCAATCTCCAAGAGAGCTAACGGCTTATTTGTTTTTTCATAAATTAGGCTAAAAACCGGATAGAGATAGGCACATCTTCTTACTTCATTCGTTTGCACGATCTTCGTTTGTAAAATTCTCACTATTTCAGCCATATTTAGGAGGCAAAACTCCTTAAAAGGTTTAAAAGATTCAGTAAAAGGCTTCGTTTCAGTCACAATACTAGGATAATAATCTTTCAATCGATGATTCTGATATTTTAAAAGAAGATAATGAACAGCGCCAAAGAATAAATTTGGAATCGGCTGCCCCTTCTTTGCTGTCTTACATATTTCTAGTAAATCCTGATCTTTTGCAATTTTACGAGAAAGAAATTCATATAATTCACTAGAGTCATGACATTCATATTGTGCAAAACGAATAAACCTCTCAGATAAAGGCAGTTCCTTTAACATAAAATCCCCCCATTCAATACCTTCAAATTCTCCTTTGTCCATCAATCTGATCTTATAATCCCCTTTATTTGAAGTTCATCTGGATGAAGTTTTATATGATACGGATATTCTAACCTAAACGAAATAGTAACAAAAATATACTTTTATGGTAGACTTTACATAAGAAAATATCAAATTTTAAAAAAATGTGGTGATGTTATGACAATAAACCGTGAATTAATTCGACTTGCACTCATGATTATTTTAATTTTTGGCGGAACTTTATTGATTCATTATTTTCGGACAGGTGAATGGTTAATTGATGAATTGATTGGTGCTGCAATTGGTATTGTCCTTTTCATTTTTTCATTGCTTTGGAGGAACAGGAACAAACAATCTAATTGATCAAAGCGAATAATATTCGAGAAAAAAATAAGCTTCTAATCTCAGATTAGAAGCTTATTTTTTCTTTGAATTTTGAGGGATTAATCAAGAGAGATTTTTCCTGTGTATTTCCGTAAATCCACTCGCTTAATTTTTCCTGAATCAGTTTTAGGAAGCGCATTTATAAATTGGATGATTCTTGGATATTTATATGGAGCAGTCAATTTTTTCGCAAATTGTTGAAGTTCTCTTACCAAATGGTCATTGCCTGTAATACCTTCTTTTAGTACAACAAACGCCTTCACAAGATTTCCTCTGATTGGGTCTGGAGAGGCAACAACTGCACATTCCTTAACTGCTTCATGTTTCATCAGGCTATCTTCTACTTCAAATGGTCCAATCGTGTAGCCTGAACTAATAATGACATCATCATTCCGACCTTGGAACCAGATATAACCATCTTCATCCATTGATGCTCGATCCCCTGTAAGAAAATACTGTCCTCGACATGAATCATTTGTTTTGACCTCGTCCTTGTAATATTCCTTAAATAAAGCAGGAAAGTCCTTTCTAACAGCAATGGTTCCAACTTCATTTGCAGGAAGCGGATTTCCTTCCTGATCCACGATAGCAATAAAATCTTTTAATAGAGGTTGTCCCATAGAACCAATTTTACTGGAATCTACATTTAAGTTTGCGATTAATAACGTGCTCTCCGTTTGTCCATAGCCATCGCGAATTTGAATATTAAATGTGTTTTTAAAGACATCAATTACTTCTCTATTAAGAGCTTCACCAGCTGAAACGGCTGTATGTAAATGAGAAAGATCAAATGATTGAATATCCTCTAATTTAGCCATCATCCGGTATTCAGTTGGTGTGCAGCATAAAACATTTATTTTATAGTCTTGTAGTAGTTGTAAATATTTGTGTGGGCTGAATTTTCGATTGCTAACAAATCCAGTTGCGCCGGATCCCAAAATAGATAAAAACGGACTCCATACCCATTTTTGCCATCCCGGAGCAGCAGTTGCCCATACGACGTCAGTTTCACTAATATTCAGCCATTTTGATGCAGCTGTTCTTAAATGGGCATAACCCCATCCATGACTGTGCACGACTCCCTTTGGAAATCCTGTTGTGCCGGATGTGTAAGCAAGATAAGCAAAATCCTCTTTTGTTGTTTTGACTGTTGAAAAGGTTTCTGGTTCTCCCTCCATTAAATCTTCCATCCGCATCCAACCAGGAACTTCTTGACCGAAAGCGATCCGATATTGAACAAATGGAGTTTCATCCTCTATACGATCAAATTCTGCTACAAATGGGTGGTAAGCAATAATTGCTTTTGCCTCTGAATGATTCAATCGATAGCTTAAGTCCTTTGCACGGAGTAATTCAGAAGAGGGACTTATCACTAAGCCTGCTTTCAAACAAGCTAAATAGATGATATATGATTCAACAAGACGTGTTGTCATGACCACGACCCTGTCACCTTTTGTTAATCCTAGACTTGTCAACCCATTGGCTAACTGATTTGCCCTCTTTATTAATCCAGAATAGGTGATTGTCGTTGGTTCCCCTGATTTTTGATCAAGTATAAGAGCAGGCTTCTCTGAAAAATATTGATCAATCTCATCCGCAATATTATAAACTTCTGGTGCAATTAAAGTTTTTAAGTCCAAATCTGTCATCCTTCTTTTCCTTAGGTATTATACATACAGGTTACACTATTTTTTAAAGTGACCTTATAGCATATTATAACATCTAGTGTTAGTACTTGATACTAATTTAATATGAATTTTTAATTAAAATTTATAATATTTTCAAAAAAATCTACCATTTCTTTGACATAATCGTTAGCAAAGAAATAAGACTTATGAAATTCAACCTGCATAAGTCTTTTATTACCATTAGATGATATAATCAGGTACTAGTTATTTCCTTTTTCCATAACAGCAAAATAGTGATCTTCAAAGTCGGCAAAATTAAAAACTCTCCCACCAGGGATACTCACCACTTGCCCAACTTTAATTTTTTGCTTTATTAAATGTTGATAAAGCTGATCTAAATCATCAGTAAAGAACATCAAAGAAGGAGTTCCTAAATTTAATCCAGGCTCCATCTTTGCTACAAAGTCCTTATTATGAAGGATAAGGGTAGTCTCAGCGTCCTTGGAAGGAGCTATTTCAATCCATCTCATTCCTTGATCATTATTTTCTTCAGAAATGATTATGAATCCAACGATTTCTGTCCAAAAGCGAACAGCTTCATCTTGATTATTAACATATAGCATAATTTGTCCAACCTTATTAATCATTTCAACCACACTCCAATCTTTATTCTATTAATGATATGTGATGCAAAGTAACAATTTTATTTTTTCCCATAGTCGCTTAAGATAAACTTATTTGTCCGTCTGATGTTGTGTGAAGTTCAATCCACTTATTGTTGGTAACTTAAAATTTGTATATCTCTCGTATTCGTTGAAAGATGATGAGATGTTTTGTGAAAAAATAGTGATAGCGACTCTTGCTAGGAAGTGATAAAACGCTATACTTTGAGACGTCATGAAGATACTAGCGGCACCAAAAATAATAAATTTCACTGAAAAAACTCCCGAAAAAATAATGATGGAATTACTATTATAAATAAAATACGGACAGCTTAATCTTTTGCTGTCCGTATCTTTTCCCATTCTATTTTATTATTCTAAGCCTGCATTTTCTGATGCAATTCTTGATAATGCAGACCAATCTTGGTTTTCTCTCCCTTTTGCAACAGATGCTAGCAACGTGTCATGCAAAAGGCTTGCAATTGGCATTGGGTTTTGCTTTGCGTTTGCCTCTTCAAGGACGAGATTACAATCTTTTAACCCAAGTGCCAGCTTAAAACCCGCAGGTTCAAAGTTTCTTTTGCCAATCATGGAACCATAGCCATTGTAAACGGTGCAATTAAATAAAGTAGAAGCATAAATCTCGGCAGCCAATTCACGGTCGATGCCATTCTTTTCAGCGAGATTAAAGGACTCTGTCATTGCTTCCATCGCTGCCATAATCATAAAATTCCCACCAAGTTTGATGACATTCGCATTCCCTGGTTCCTCTCCAATATCAAATATACGTTGACCTAGTGCTTCTTGAATAGGCGTCACTCTTAATTTTGCCTCATTCCTCCCTGAAGAAAGGATAAATAGTTTTTGCTCAGCAGCAGCTTCAGGTCGACCGAACACAGGAGATGCTACATAATAACTCCCCTGCTCTTGGTGGAAAGCCGCGAGTTTGCGAGATGTTTCCGGTGCTACCGTGCTCATGGAAAGATGAATTCCGCCATGAGTTAGCTTTTTCCCGAATCCTTTTTCATGAAAAACAATTTCCTCTAATGCTTGATCATTGGAAACCATTGTAATGACCACCCCGCCAGGTTCAGCAACATCAGCCAATTGATTGACCTGAATCGCACCAGCCGCAACGACTTCCTTTGCTTTTTCTGGTGTACGGTTATAAACTTTTACCTTAAAGCCTGCTTTTAAAAGATTCATCACCATGGGCTGCCCCATATTTCCTAATCCGATAAAGCCGATTTCTTGCGTCATTTTTGCATGTCCTCCATTCATCTTATTTTATATGGGTAACAACATTAGCTACTTTACTTTTGGTATTGCCTGCAATATAGACAAATTATGAATCAATCTTTGAAAAGATGATAATTGTTATTGATTTTACTGCATTCTGTAGCTACTTTGTCAAAGGCTGATTTGATATTCTTTAGATAAGAATAGGAGATATAATGCATATCTATTGTTTTCCTTGGCATGTATATCTAAACCACCAATAATGTTACCCTCAAGCCAAATTGTGTAATGTGAATAATTCTTTATTTTATCAATTAATTTTTCAACAGGCTCATTGACAGGGCTATTTTCGTGGTCCTCCTATCTTTTTAAGTCATCAATGAATACTTCTTTTTGAATGTTAAACAAAATTTCTGCTTCATCAATTTTGGTTCACTTGATACTTAAATCCATTTTAATGACATCCTGTAATTAATTTTGCCAAGGTTCGATTGAATCTTTCAAATTATTTTAACATAAAAATTAACTTATCCTTGAAAAAATTTCTAATTAAGTAAAAATCGAATACAAACCTAAGAAAAAAGCAATGGAACCAAATCCATTGCCTTGTCAATTGCTAATTTATTGATAAAAGTATTAAGAATTGCTCTGTGAATTAGACTTCGAATTACAGTTTTCTACCTCTGAACCGAACCCATTAGTCACATCCATTCCTTTTTACTCTTTTATTTTTTGAATACAACCGCAATAACTTCGTCTTCGGTCATATCGCTATCAATTCGATACGTTCCTGGCCGTAAGTTGTTGGCAAGCCCCTTCTTCTCCACTCGTTTTGAGAAGTCAAATGCGTTATCAACAATTTTTGATCTTACAAGAACTTTCCCGACATCATAGCTTGTCATCCCTTTTGATACGGATAAGAACGTGCGATATATAATCTTCTCTTTGCCTGTATCTTCGGACTTAGAATCAGTTTTCGAATTAGAATCTTCCTTCTTCACTGCTTCTGATTTAGTAGATTTAAGGATTTTATTCAATTCATCCTTTGTATAAATCATATAACCTGCAGTGGTTAGCTTGTCTTTCATTTCCTTTTCAGAAGGCTCCACTACTTTTGTTTTACTAGATTTATTGGTTGCACCTTCAACATCAGATAAGTAAACCGCGCCAAGTACAGTTGATGATAGCAATAGTCCTGCTGCAAAACTGGAAATCAACTTAGCGTTCATTAGTTGGCACTCCTTTCTTTCTTCGAAGATTTATAAGGAGCCAACAAAAGTTCAACTTCATGTTCATCTAATTGTTTTTCTGTAGCAATACTTTTGAAGGAGTAGCCTCTTTTATATAAATCTAACAGCTCGCGCATCAAAAGTCGCTCTTCTGATGAAATGACTTTATTATCAGCTTTTTGAGAAAGAATTTCCACATCGAGCTCTAGATTACGAATATGATTTTGTAGCTTACTCGTCTCTTCCATCATTGAGAAATAAATAGAATCAATTTCTCTTTGTTCATGACCTGATGATTGCTTAAATTTCACTAAAGAAAAAATTAGCAACACAGCTGAAATACCAAATAGAATGGCTAATGTCCATCCAATCATTATGAAATCCTCCATCTCTTAAAACTTTTACCTCGCAAGTTAGTATTATACTACAATTAGTTAAACATTTCTTTTTAAAACAAAAAAATACGTCAAAAGTTAGGTTTTCATTCATTATTAAAAATTGAGATTTAGGCATAATCTCTTATAATCCATCGTTCTAAAAGGTCAAAACTCCCTTTCTATAACCACTTTGGCTCCCTCTTTCGTCCGTTCAAAACTGTTATAAACCTGTAACAAAATATGGAGTTGATGGTGACAAAATCACTGAGATTGATATTTTTTACAACGATACTAAAGATAGAGAAACAAATAGTCTATCTACCTATTTCATATTGAATTCAATAAAAATCTTTCATGTTACGGAGGAAACTAAAATGGTTGCTAACTTTGGGGGTTTAGATCAAAAATTGGTTGAAGCAATTGAGGCACATGCCGATACAGTGGTTGCCTTATGTTCTTGCTGCCAAGTTCAGTTACGTGATTCTAATATCAAAAATCATCTTGGTTTAAAGATTTCAGATTTAGCTCATTTTACGATGGAAGCCTTAATGCCTAATATGCTCCCCCTCATAATTCCATATATGACTCCAAAAATGATTGCCTATATCAAAGAAGAATTATAGAGTTATATACTCATGAAAGTGAAGATGCCTAATTAAGCATCTTCACTTTCATTCACCATTATTCTTAATTTATCGGGATTTAATATAAAGATAGTTCCTCGATGGGTTTCTATCAGATGCTCATTTTCAAAATATTTCAGCATTCTGCTAACTACTTCCCTTGCGGAGCCTATATTTTTGGCAATCAGTTCATGCGTGATGCCTAAAGTTAATTTTTTTTCAATATCTGCCTGATCTAAAAGAAACCGCGCTACTCTTGATGATAAACTTCCAAAAACCACCTGCTCCATGACCCATAAAGCTGTAGAGAAGCGTTTTGCGAGTAATTTGATGAAAAAATCTTTCAAAACCATATTTTCTTTACTGATAAACTCTATCACTTTGGAAGGAATGATATAAATCGAACTTTCCACTTCCGCTTCAAAAAATAAAGGGAAACGCAAATCTTTAAAAAGACAGGACGCTGAAAGAATACAAATCTCCTTTTCTTTTAATCGAAAAAGGGTAATTTCTCTTCCATCTTGGGACATAATATAGGCTCTTATTCTTCCAGAATGAACTAAAATCAGCCCATAACATTCTTCATGAAATTCTGATAACCTTTCTCCTTTGGCAAAAAGTTGATTAGTAATAGAGATTTTTACAAGCTCTTGTTCATCTAAATTTAGATGTGAATAAAAAGGTAATAATTCCATTATTTCCGATTCATCATCCAACATTTTCATGAGAGATCACGACCTTATTTTCCCAGTCTATTTTATCGAAATTCCATTGAATTGTGCCTATATAGCAGTCTTTTATTGCGAATTATAGCACAAATAGATTATTCATATTTGTCTTCTTTGATTTTCGATTTCCTGAAATGTTCTCTAATTAGGTGCAATTGCATTGAAAGCTGACTTAACTCTTCTTTTAAAATTATTTTATGTTTATAATCATCTGGTAATCTTTCATAACCAATTTCTACTCCTTTAAGACCGCAGGCAATGGCAGCAATTGTATCGCTATCGCCTCCATTGTTCGCTGCAGCAATCGCAATTTCACGAAAATCATCTAAATGATATAGATAATACAGAACCCAATAAAAAGTATTAACTACATAGCCATCCGAAGGGACGCTTGGCTTTTTCTTAAAAATGGTGAAAAATTTAGTGTCTCTAATTACAGTTTCGATTGCATCTTTCAATGGATATTGATTTAAAAGCTGAAAGGCTATTTTATTATACAACTGACATATACTTGACGTTTCATCATCATAATGGGTCATTTTCGATTGAAGATTTGTAATCTCATCTATTTTTGGCAAAGAAGGATATGAAAGAGCAACAGGTAGTGTACGCATAAGAGTTCCATTTCCAGCACTCATTCCATTTAGTTGAATGTTTACATTTTTAGAAGTTTGAAACCAGTCACCATTATATTGACGCAACACTTCACGAATGGTGTTCCCAATATCCTTCGGTTTTGTATCATACCAATGAAGAAATTCGTTGCCAATTTCAGAAATAGGATCAATTGGATTAGAGATAATTCCCTTACAAACTGCTATTGTCATCGCGGTATCATCAGTGACTTCACCTGGTGCTAAGTTCCAGACCCCGCCACCCAACATCTCCGTTAAGCATCCATATTCCTTTTTTATTTCTTCCTCCGTCATAAATTCTGTCGTCCCTCCAAGCGCATCCCCAATCGCAACACCAAAAAGACCACCTTTTATTTTATCTAACAATTCAATCATCCTTTTATGATAAAAAATAATGACATTTCATTTTTGTATGATTTAGTTTCAATCAAAGTTAAAAACATGAAAATAGCAAGCTTTATTTTTTATATCATTATTGAAACTTGAGTGACTTTTCTCTATTTTAACATGCAGCTTAAAAAAAAATTAAATAATCAAATTCGTTCATGATTACCTTGGAGAAAATGTCTACATTTCTTCATCTAAACCTTTTGATATTTTTGGTCATCTTGGTTTGAAGGGAAGTTTCTAAATAATGGTATTGAGGATTACTAAACCCATTCAAATTTATTACTGGTCGCTCTTTCCATCAATATTCTTAATAATTTGTTACCAACATATTTTTCTAGATTTTATACATGATGATGAATTAGAGGATATTGGACAAATCGTATTTACTCTATGCATCAGCTTATGTGAAAGTACTTTTTAATTATTATTATTAGTTATTCATCTATACTTTGCTGCAGTGATTACCAAAAAAAAGAGCAACAAAGTAAAAGAATATGATTCTTTTATTTTGTTGCTTGCCCTATTTAGATGATTCTTTCAATAATGGTTCCGTTTGCCATGCCGCCACCTTCACAAATAGCTTGAAGTCCATAGCGACCACCTGTTCTTTCTAATTCATGCATCATGGAAATCATAAGACGAGCTCCCGTTGCGCCTAGTGGATGTCCTAAAGCTATCGCCCCACCATTCGGATTGAGTTTCTTCGGATCCGCATTGATTTCCTCTAGCCACATTAATGGCACTGGTGCAAATGCCTCATTTACTTCATAAGTGTCCATATCTTCGATTGTTAAACCTGCTTTCGCAAGCACTTTTCTAGTTGCTTCAATGGGACCAGTTAGCATTAGTGTTGGATCAGATCCCACAACGGAGCGCGCAGTGATGCGAAATCTTGGCTTTAATCCTAATTCTTCTGCTTTCTCTCTTGACATAAGCAAGACTGCAGCAGCTCCATCACTCATCTGGCTTGAGTTGCCAGCATGGATCTTTCCATTCTGAGTGAATGCGGGCTTAAGAGTGCTGAGTTTTGCAATAGATGAACCAATTCTCGGCCCCTCATCCTGTTGTACAATAGTAGTTGTGCCATCCTCTAAAGTTATTTCTAATGGTAAAATTTCACGATGAAAATGTCCTTCTTCTTGTGCTTTGAGTGCACGATTATGACTTTCTAATGAAAATTCATCTAACTGTCTGCGAGAAAATCCCCACTTTTCAGCAATTCTCTCAGCTGAAAGTCCTTGATGAATCATTTCATAACGAGAGGTAAGTTCTTCACTCCAATCGGAATGTTGACGGGTTGAGCCGAGTGGGACTCTTGACATACTTTCAACCCCTCCCGCAATGACAATCTCCATATCTCCACTTAAAATGGCTTGTGCAGCAAAATGGATAGCCTGTTGACCAGAACCGCATTGTCGGTCTAAAGTCGTTCCCGGTACCTCAATCGGGAAATCAGCCATTAACAGTGCAGTGCGGGCAATATTGATTCCTTGCTCTTCAGTTTGAGAAACACACCCAAGAATGACGTCTTCAACCTGTCCGGGCTTGATTCCTACACGGTTTACTAATTCTTTTAACACCTTTGCTGCTAACTCATCCGGGCGGATTTGACTTAACATTCCTTTTCGTCTTCCAACTGGTGTACGTACTCCTTCAATAATCACTACCTCTCTCATTTTCTTTCCTCCTATTTTTTACTATTATACTTATCTATTACGTTCAACGAACAAACCTTTATCTTGGTGCCATTCGAATGGCGCCATCTAAACGGATGGTTTCACCATTCAGTAAGACATTCTCGAAAATAGCCTGGGTAAGTTGGGCGTATTCTGAAGGGCGACCAAGCCTTGATGGAAACGGTACTTGTGATTCCAACGCTGTTCTTGCTTGATCTGACAAGGAACCAAATAAAGGTGTTTCAATTAGACCCGGAGCAATGGTAACTACTCTTATCCCAAAATTAGCAAGATCTCGGGCAATTGGAAGTGTCATACCCACTACTCCTCCTTTAGAAGCGCTATATGCTGCCTGTCCAATCTGTCCATCAAAGGCAGCTACAGAAGCAGTATTAATGATTACCCCACGTTCTCCCTCTTCATTCGGTTCATTTTCCACAAACTTCTCTGCTGCAAGTCGAATAACATTAAAGGTGCCAATTAAATTCACTTCAATCACTTTCTTAAAATGATCCAATGAATGAGCTTTATTTCTACTCACAGTCTTCTCTGCAATTCCAATTCCTGCACAGTTAACGACTGCATTGATAGAACCAAAGTGTGTGACGGCTCTATCAATTGCCTGCTGAACCTCTTCTTCGCTTGTTACGTTTGTTTTAATCAATATCACGTTTTCTCCTAATTCCTCAACAATTTGATTTCCTTTAGCGTCAGAAAGATCAAGAATAGCAACTTTACCGCCATTTTTAACAATATTACGAACTGTCGCTTCACCTAGACCCGATGCTCCTCCTGTTACTAATGCATAAAGATGATTCATCTTCATATTTTCTCTCCTTTCTTAAACATGCTACATAATAGCTTATTAAATGATATTTAAAAGTATGTGGTTTTGCTCATGTTAGGAATGGAATGATTACTAACGAGGTGACTAAATGGATATACGAGAGTATGTTTTGACAGCGCTTCCATATTTTAAATAATAACAATATTCTGTCTATTTTTCAATCCAATCTTGTTTATATGGAAAGCTTGTTGTTTAAACTTAATTTGTGAATAAATAGTTTTTTAAATATAAATTCATGTAGGCAATGTATATCTTTTTATTAAGCCTGCAACAAAGGTGTGCGAACTATCTAAAAAAATGACATCTCCCTAAAATATTCAAGCAATTTACTAAAGTTTCTCCCCATTCACTCACCAATAAATTATCAATCATATTAGGCACGTTTCACTAAAACGCGCCGGTTTTTCGAAATATTATCACCTATTCATCATTTCAAATCGTCTCTTTTAAGAAATCCTAATATATTCTCTTTAAATCACAGAGAAGTAAAAATATACCCAAAGCAGGCGGCATTAATTAAAAAGACAACCCCCGCTCCAATTAGCATCCCCTGGCCAAGCCTTGTTTTCCCTTTTACAAAAGCCAAGGTAATTGAAACGATGTATGCGATGAGTGCTAAGACGATTCCAAAAAAGCTTATTGCGGAAAAAAGGAGTCCAAATGCAACAAGATAAATCGCGACTGAGATGATAATCCCAAGCCATAGTTCTCCAATATTCCCCTTATCTCCATTTTTTTTGTTCAAATAGGATCCACCTCCCTTAACAACTTCAGAATGAAAATCGCTCAATCTCTTCTTGGATTTTTTTAATCTCAAGTTCTTTATCATCACGATAGAATAAGTTGTACGTATCAAAAGGTATGATACGTCCATCAGGATGAGCAATATGGACACAAGATTTTTTCACCGAACGTACGTCAAAGTTATAAGCATCTAAAAATTGCATGATAATCACACGGAATACGTTGTCATAGCCAATTTCATAAGGAATCGATACTTTCGGCAAACAGCATAATAAATCCTTTAAGGAAGAAGCGGATGAATCCGGTGAATGATTTAAAGAAAACAATTGGAAAACCATTTCTTTCATCGATTCATCCTGTTCAAAAACAATTGTATTTTTTGCCCCTTCTAACAAAACATTAGGATCAACGAGTCCTGTTAGCGGCGTGACATTTCCATTTAGTTTTAAAGCATATCCCATAGCGAGACAGTCGGGATGACAGGGAACAGGAATGATGTCCTTAGCATGAAAGAATTCAGATTGTTCAATGATCATTTGGCGTACCTCACTGACTGTTAAGCGATTGACGGCAGGATCATATTCTTCAAGTCTGCCTGCCGCCTGAATCGGTTGAAATGTCACTCCACGTACACAACGCTGCTTAAGTCCATATTGAATGATGTCCCCTACCTCTTGATCATTTAATCCCTTTTTTAACGTGACCACCAGTGTGGTTGAAATATTGAATTCATTCAAGTGATCCATTGCTTTTTGTCTGATTTCTCTTAAATCTACTCCTCTCAATTCCTCCAGCACTTCTTTTTTAAAACTATCGAATTGCAGGTAAATTTCAAATCCCGGAGCATATGTGGCTAGTCTGCGAACAAATTCTTTATCCCTTGCAATTCGAAGTCCGTTTGTATTCACCATAATATGACGAATAGGCTTTGATTTTGCTAAATCGAGAATTTCAAAAAACTGTGGATGAATCGTTGGTTCTCCTCCACTGATTTGCACTATATCTGCTTGACGTTCATTTTTAATTATTTCCTCCAACATAAACTCAATTGCTGTTAAACTTCGAAATGTTCCTTTTTGCGGGGAAGAATCTGCGTAACAAATGGGACATTCTAAATTACAGCGTTCCGTAATTTCAATCAAAGTTAAACAGCTATGCTGTTCATGATCAGGACAAAGTCCACAGTCGTAAGGACAGCCATATTTCATCGACGTATTCCAGCGATATGGCATTTCCGCTGGTTTGATGAACTCCCTACACCATTTAAAATAATCCACATCTGTCGAGATCAACACCTTCTCACGACCATGTTGTAAACAGTTTTTCATAAGAAAAACCCGTTCATTTTCAATAATGACCTTTGCTTCGACCTTTCGAAGACAGGTTGAGCAGATGCTATTTGTTAATTCATAAAATAAATAAGGACGATTAGGCATGAATCTCTCTCCCTTGCATTAAATATTTTCTTCGAATCAGCCAAATATAATAAATCATTCCTATTAAACTTGCGATTTGAATATTATTCAGGATGAGATAAGAATGTGGCGTCGGTTTAATAAAATCAATGATAAAGCGAAAACTTAGGTAGCCTAGCATAAATAGCTGAAATAGCAGTCCTTCCCAGCTATACTGATTCTTTTTTACCTTTAACAATATATAAAGGAGGATGGCGAGAAAAATAATTTCATAGAGTTGTGTTGGATGTCTATTCACACCATCTCCAAAATTTACGCCAGTAACCCAAGTTGTGGCTACTCCATATGTGTGGTCGCTCAATCCGGTTAAAAAACATCCTATTCGCCCAATCATCATTCCAACGGTAAGAGGTAGGACAAAGTCATCCCCTGTTGAACGAGTCCAGTCAATGAATTTTTTCGCAAACTCAACACCGATTAAACCACCAAGTAGTCCACCGACGATGGTTTTTCCCTCCATTAAATAGTAGATATTATTCCAATTTCTTATCGTTTCACTAGGATCTTCAAACCAATATAGAATTTTTGAACCGAAAGCAGCCCCTAATATAGCACCAACCACCACCCACATCGCTTTATCAAGAGGAATCCTTTCTTTGTTTCTGGTATAAAGATAAACACGAAAGCCAATGAAATAGGCGAGGGATTCAAATAATAAATGGGGCTGGATCCCAAATATGTAAAAAGGAAATGTCATGACTCCTCCCCTTTCTGTACTGCCTAGAGATATATTTATATTATCAGAATAATACAAACATTACCTAGATTTTTTCTAAGCTCTCCCTATATTGAGTAATTTTAACAAACGAATGCAGGAAAATAAGCTTTACACCTCTATCAATGGTATAATCTTATGGTACATAATGATTTGTGGAGGTAAGCGTATGAAGAGTAACGAACAAGTTGCGATTATTACAGGTGCAGCCAATGGAATTGGGGCCGAAATTGCTCGTGCTTTTGCAAAACTTGGTAGTAAGGTTATTCTCTCAGATATCGATGAGGCAGCCGCTCATAAAGTTCTCACAGAAATCACTGAAAATGGCGGTGATGCTTTTTTTGTAAAAACAGATGTTCGTCATGAAGAAGACATCATTAACTTAATGAAAATCACCACTGATCAATACGGAAAAATAGATATACTCATCAATAATGCAGGTAAAGGAATGTTTAAACCATTTTTTGAATTATCGATTGATGAATGGGAGGATACAATCCATACCAATCTTCGAAGTGTTTTCCTTGCTTCAAAAGAAGCAGCAAAATATATAAAAGATAATCCGAACGGAGGATCTATTGTCAATATTGCTTCAACACGTGCCATCATGTCTGAACCTAATTCTGAAGCCTATGCGGCTACAAAGGGTGGAATAGTAGCATTAACCCATGCTCTTGCAGCTTCTTTAAGTCCCTATCACATTACGGTTAATGCCATCTCTCCTGGATGGATCGAAACTGGAGATTATTCAAAGCTAAAACAGATTGACCATGAACAACATTTTTCAAGACGAGTAGGACAGCCTATTGATATTGCAAAGGCATGTTTATATTTAACCGATCCTAATAATGATTTTGTGACAGGAATTAATTTAGTAATTGATGGTGGAATGACCCGAAAAATGATTTATGAAGAATAATTTGTTTCCTCTTTAAAAAATCCGAGACAAGCAAAACTCGTCTCGGATTAATTTATTGATGAACATTTAAAGGAATTAAAGTTTCGTATAGTTCTTTATACTTCTTTGAGGATGCCTCCCAGCTAAAATCCAACTTCATTGCTCTTTCGGAAAGTTCTCTCCATTTCTTCGGTTGAAAACGATAAAACCAAATAGCCCGTTCAATCGTATAAAGCATGTCATGGGCATTATAATTTGTGAAGCTGAAGCCATTCCCTTGATTGTAAAACTCATTATATGGAATCACGGTATCCTTCAATCCTCCCGTTTCACGTACAAGTGGCAAAGCCCCATATCGAAAGGCGAGCAATTGTCCAATCCCACATGGTTCAAACTGAGATGGCATAAGAAAGAGATCAGACCCCGCATAAATTCGATGTGCAAGTCCCTCATCGAATAAAATATTACTGGAGACTTGGTTAGGATAACGCAATTGAAGCTCGCGAAATGCGTGTTCGTACCGTTCCTCCCCTGTACCAAGTAGAATGACTTGAACATTTTGCTTTATGATTTCTTCAAAAACATGAAGGATAAGATCAATCCCCTTTTGTTCCACTAATCTTGTAACGATGGAGATAATGGGGATCTCTGCATTAATAGGAAGATGTAATTCTTCTTGTAGACTTTTCTTATTTACAAGCTTTCCTTCAAAATGACTAAAGGGAGAAAAAAGAAATGGATCTGTTAGAGGATTATATGCCTCCTGATCAATTCCGTTAATAATTCCAATTAATCTGTCGCTCCGTTTGCGAAGAAATCCCTCCAGATGCTCTCCATAATATGGATTTTGAATCTCATTCGCATAGGTCGGACTTACTGTGGTAATGGCATCAGCAAACGCCAGTCCTGCTTTTAAATAACTCACGTTCCCATGATATTCCAACCCATCCATTTGAAAGTACAATTCACTTAAATCAAGAAGCTCACTTAAAACAGATTTTGGGAATACACCTTGATAGTGTAAATTATGAATAGTAAAAATCGTTTTTATCTTTTGATAAAAAGGGTGGTATTTAAAATGAGCCTTCAATAAGACAGGAATGGGTCCTGCTTGCCAATCATGGCAATGAATGAAATCAAATTCAAGTTCTAAATGAGGAAGAGCTTCAAGGACAGCGCGCGAGAAAAAAGCAAAGCGCTCCCCATCATCATAAAATCCATAACTTCCATGCCGTTTAAAATAATATTCATTATCTAAAAAGTAAACGGAAATTCCCTGATAAATCAGCATTTCAATTCCGCAATATTGTTTCCTCCATCCAACCGGAACCTCAATAACTGCTTTCAATTCTAGCTCATTTTTAAATTTTGAATCCAAGTCTCCATACTTTGGTAAAATAACACTGACATTAACCCCAATTTTTTGTAATGCCTTGGGGAGCGCCCCAATCACATCCCCTAATCCTCCAGTTTTAATAAAGGGAGCGCATTCCGATGCTGCAAACAAAACGTTCATGGTTGGTTCCTCCACTATACAATATCTGCTTTTTTCAAGACATGAGGATTTTCTCCTCCTATCATGACAAGATTCGCTGAAATTTTCACTTGTTTATCGGTAATAATGTTCTCAAGATACGTATTTTCTTCAATTTCACTTTTTTGCATGATAATACAATTTTTAACGACTGCCCCTTTATGTATCTTTACTCCCCGAAAAATAATACTATTTTCAACTGTCCCTTCTATACTACAGCCATTGGCCACTAAGGAATTGCTGACCCTTGAAGTGGCTGAATATTTGACAGGTGGTTCATGCTTCACTTTCGTATAAATATCCCAGCCCTCGTAAAAGAACTCATTAATTAATTCCGGATGGAGAAAATCCAAATTACTCTGGTAAAAACTTGAAATAGAATGAATAAACGGCAAATATCCACGATATTGATAGCTTTTTACATTTAAACGGGCAAGATTGGCTTTGATCGCATCCTTGATGAAATCATACTCTCCGTTTTCGTAGCATTGATTTATCATGTTAATCAACACTTCTTTTTTAAAGATAAAAGTTTCTAAACAAACAGGGTCCCCTTGTTTTGGGATCGTAAATAATTCAATATTGGTGACATTTCCTTCAGTATTGAGTTGGCATTTATGATAAATCGGTTTCTCTACCGGTTCCCCGTCATAATTCTTATAAATAACCGTAATATCTGCTCCACCTACTCGATGAATATCTACTACTTCATTAAAATCCACCTTACTTACATGATGACCTGGGGAGATAATGACAGTATCTTCATTGGAACGAAGAAAAAATTCAATGTGGTCTTTAAATTGCTGTATGTCTCCTTTAATATTTTCATCTGGATGAACAGGCGGAAGAATAAATAGTCCCCCATTTCGGCGATCTAAATCCCATTCCTTCCCTGATCCTAAATGATCCATCACAGAACGATAGTTATCCTTAGTGAGGACAGCGACCTTTTTAATATTGGCATGGATAAAATTCGACAAGGTGAAATCAATAAGCCGATATCTACCTCCAAAGGGAACTGCTGCGAAACATCGGTGAGAAGTTAGCTCTTTTAAATACTGTTTTTCATTTACTAAATTTATCACACCAATAACCTGTTCCAAATACATCGCCCCTTTAATAAATATTTATTTTGTCGGAATAGCTTGATTCGTTTCTCCCACAAGAGTAATTTCAGCAGCTGGAGAATTTGAGCCAATTTCAGTCCCGTCAACAATGCAAATATTGCTAGCGATAATCGCCTTATGGATCATAACATTGCGCCCAATTTTGACATTAGGCATGATGACCGAGTCCTTAATGATTGAATTTTCCCCAATTTGAACATTGAAGGATAAAACAGAATGTTCAATTTTTCCATGGACCATACAGCCCTCATTAATCAAAGACTGTCTAACTTCAGTATTTCCTGCAATATATTGCGGAGGATGATTTGCAGATCCTGTAAAAAACTGCCATTGTGGATCATTTAAGTCAAAGCCAGGAACTTCATCTAATAAATCCATATGGGCTTCCCAAAAGCTTTCGATTGTCCCCACATCCTTCCAATAGCCATTAAACAGATAGGCGTATAGCTGATTGCCATCGTTTAGTATTTTCGGAATGATGTCTTTTCCAAAATCATTTGATGAAAAAATACTATGTTCATCTTCAATTAAATATTTTTTTAGCAATTTCCAGTCAAATAGATATACACCCATTGAAGCGAGATTACTCTTGGGGTTCGCTGGTTTTTCTTCAAATTGAAGGATTTTCCCATCCTCATTCGTATTCATTAAACCGAATCGATTGGCTTCTGCCCACGGAACTTCAATGACCGCAATCGTCGCAGATGCTCCCTTTTCAAGATGATATTTAAGCATCTTGCTATAATCCATTTTATAAATATGGTCGCCCGAAAGAATTAACACATATTCCGGATTGTATTGGTCAATGTACTGAATATTTTGGTATACGGCGTTGGCGGTTCCTTTATACCATTCTCCTCCGTCTTTTCCCTGATATGGAGGGAGCACCGACACACCTCCATCATTGCGGTCTAAATCCCATGGGCGGCCATTCCCTACATAGTCATTGAGAACAAGTGGCTGATATTGAGTTAAAACGCCAACGGTATCAATTCCTGAATGAGTGCAATTACTTAGTGGAAAATCAATGATACGGTATTTACCCCCAAAGGGAACAGCAGGCTTCGCAAGACCTGCTGTCAATTCTCCTAATCTAGAACCCTGACCTCCTGCGAGTAACATGGCAATCCATTTTTTAGCTCTCATAATGTTTGACTCTCCCTTGACGCTTTTTTGTTCGTTTCATGAATAGGGTCATTCCAAGAGGTGGTACAGTAATATTCATACTGTATGGTTGATTATGCCATGGCTTTTTTTCAACCTCGATAGGTTGTTCGTTTATTTGTCCCGAGCCTCCAAAATCTTCCTCATCACTATTGATGATTTCAATATAGTGACCTAGAGATGGGACGCCGATGCGATAATTATGATAGACATTTGTGGAAAAATTGCATACAACGATACAATAATCGCCTTTGCGTTTTCCATGCCTCATAAAAGTAATCACACTTTGCTCGTGATTATCAGCATCAATCCATTCGAAACCTGCTTGGTCATGGTCCAATCTCCATAAACTTGACGTATGTCTGTAAAAATGTTGAATCGTTTTTATATATTTATGCAATATTGCATGAGATTCGAACTCAAGAAGAAGCCAATCCAATTCTTTTAGTTCTTTCCATTCATCGAATTGACCAAATTCTCCTCCCATGAACATTAACTTTTTACCTGGATGGGTGAGGAAATAGCCATATAATAAGCGATAATTAGCAAATTTCTGCCAATAGTCTCCAGGCATTTTATTTAACATGGATTTTTTTCCATGAACAACATCATCGTGGGAAAAAGATAGGACGAAATTTTCCGAGAATGCATAGAAAAAAGAAAAGGTTAGTAGATTATGATAGTGATGTCTTTCCGTTGGAGGTAATTTCATATATTTGAGCAAGTCATTGACCCAGCCCATGTTCCATTTATAATTAAATCCTAAACCGCCAACCAAGGTAGGGGCACTAACGAGCGGATGATCGGTTGCTTCTTCAGCAATCATAAGCACGCCTGGATATTTGTTAAAGATTGCGATGTTTAGCTTTTTGATAAATTCAATTGCTTCTAAATTTTCTTCCCCACCAAATTGATTTTTCAAAGGCTTTTCCTGAGGATTATCATGGTTTAAATAGATTAAAGAAGAAACGGCATCGATGCGAAAACCATCAACATGGTAAAGATCCATCCAGAACATGCAGTTGGAGATGAGAAAACTATGGATTTCCGGCTTTGTAAAGTCAAAGCTATAAGTTCCCCATAATGGTCTGTCTGCTCTACTTGATTCATGCGGTTCATAGAGTGGGGTTCCATCAAACCGACCTAAACCATGAGCGTCTCGGCAGAAATGAGCAGGGACCCAATCAAGTATCACGCCAATTCCTTTCTGATGACATTGATCAACGAAATACATGAAATCCACTGTGGATCCATGACGACTTGTTAACGAATAAAATCCCGTTACTTGATAACCCCATGAGAGATCAAAAGGATGCTCCATAATAGGCATCAACTCAATATGGGTAAATCCTAAATTTATGACATAATCAATCAGTTCATCGGCGAGCTCACGATACGAATAAAGAGAGCCATCATCCTTCTTTTTCCAAGAGGCAGCGTGAAGTTCATAAATCAGCATCGGATTGTTGTAAGAGTTCGCTTTCTCCCTTTGTTGAACCCATTTTTTATCATGCCATTCATAATTGGATAATTTTTTTAGGATAGAGGCGGTACGTGGTCGAACTTCAGAGTAAAAAGCAAAAGGATCCGCTTTTAATTTTCTTTCCCCATTAGCGGTGATAATTTCATATTTATATAATGTTCCTTCTTGCAGTTTAGGAATAAATATAACCCAAATTCCGGATAGCTTTACTTGTGTCATAGGATGATCAATACCATTCCATTGATTAAAATCACCCACTACCGACACCTGCTTCGCATGGGGTGCCCAAACTGAGAAGCGGACACCATCTTCTCCTTGATGAGTCATGAAGTGAGCACCCAACATTTTATAACTTTCATACAAGGTTCCTTCATGAAATAAATATAATTCAAAATCACTCGGAGAAATGTCTGTATTCTTAATCACCATGGAATTCACTTTGAGCCCTCCTTGTAAGGATGAATAATGAATGAGTCTTTATTCCTCTATTTTTTTAATATTCTCTTAATTCGATAACGATGGGTAAATTCCTTTGAAGAAAATTGTCTTATTTTGTCATTTCTAAACAAAATATTAAAAAATATTATTTTTAGTCAAATGATTTTATATTTTTAGAGTGAAATCGTTTTCACTAATTGTATGTGATTGGGGAAATTTACTCATTTTCTCATTAAAAAGAACTATCTTACAATAATAGGTTCTAATTCCATTTTCGCTGAATTTAAAAACGAGACCCTCATTTAGTCTCGTTTATCCCACTCTTACTGTCCGTAAAAGTCCGATAAGTGAAATAAGATTTTTCTTTGGGCTTCAGCCCTTAGAAAAATCAATCAGGCTCTGCGTGACTAACCATCAGTAGGGGATGAATAAAAACCCCCACTGATGGAAGTTTCACTTTATTTCACTTCTATTTAGTTATTTGATTAGTTGCTCTTCCATTCTGGTGATAAAAATATACGACAAGGCTACAGACCAAGCAAGTGGAGTATTTCCGTTCGGTACATTTACTCCCCCAATGTAGAGTTCCGGTACCTCCCAATTTTCAGGAATAATACTTTTTGTCTTCTCGTAATATTCCTTCGCTTTCTCATGATTGCCAAGCTCTAAATAGCAAAGACCTAACCATGGCAGTCCAAAGCACCATTCTGCCTCACTGCCATTATTATAGTAAAGATCATTCTTATAGCGGATAACACCATATCTTCGCTCAAGCTTAGTTGTAACCTGGTTTAGAATATTCAAAGCCATCTCCCTTTCTACCATACAATAAGGGAAAATAAGGGATAGCAATGCCAAATCCGTTTCCTTTGAAACACTTTCTCTTGGCAAAAACTTTCTTAAGGCTTCCTCCCCTTTTTTGATTAACTCTTCATCAACACGGACAAGCAGCTTAACGGCTTGTAGTCCTGCAACACAGGCACCAATGCTGGATGCATGAACTTCCATATTTTCTTCCCACATCCCGTTATCAGGAGCTTGCCAATATTCAAGGCATCTTAGATAATCTACGAGCTTTTGCACGATTTCAAGATCCTTTTCGTCACGTATTACCTTTTGTCCTAAACGCCAGCCTTCGCCCACTCCCCATAAAAATGCCCCAATGGCATCGTTCTGGGCATGCCCCCATTCAGCAGGTATTTCCTTTAAATCTGTTGAATAGCGGGAATGTATATATTCAAATTGATAAACAGGTCGCTTTTTTCTATGAATATCAATTTTCCATTCATAAGCTCGAAATAAGTCAAATAATGCATGAAATGCTTTTTCGTATCGTTCAGATGGTTTTTGAATAAACGGAAGGACCGTATAGACGACATCTCGAATCCAGACGTATCTGTAATCCTGTGAGAGACTTGCAGTATAGGCACCATTTGGCAACCGCATGCGGTCGATTACTTCAATGGCTTCATTCGTATGCATCACTTTACACCCCATTGCAAATTTTCATTACATCTTCATTATGGACTGAGATTCATGGTTTCAAACTTTTTATTAAAAATAATTCTTTCTTGAGAACGCTTACGATTTTCTGCTTGTGTTAGTATTATACGAAAGTTTTCAATATTTTGCTAATCAACACTAAGAAATAATTCATTTGCCTATATGTTTTCTCATTTTTTTCGCTCAATTGAGATCAATATTAATCATAATTAATGGAATTTTTCCTAAATTATTCTTATATCCAAGTAACGAAGCTATCGATTATATTTAATATATAATTTCTTACTTTCTACCTATAAAGGAAAGTTCCACCAATCCATGAATCTACTAATTGAAATCGGCTAGGAGGTCAAAACATGCTTCATAAATTTGTGACAGCGTCCTTGTCAATATTCGTCATTCTTTCATCAGTTGGGCCAATTGCTCATGCAGAAGCTCCTAAAGAAAATGTGATTATTGTCTTTAAAAATGAAATTGATCATGAGGCTATTACGAAATTAAATGGGAAAATCGAAGAAACCTTTGATAATATAGCCGGAGTTGCAGGAGAAGTTCCAGAAACTGCAATCCCTGCTCTTAAAAAAAATAAAGAAGTACAATCTGTTGAAATAGACCAACAAGTGAAATTAACTGGACAAGTTCAGGATTGGGGCATAAATACCATTCATGCGCAAGCTGCATGGAATTCGCAAATTACGGGAAAAGGGGTTAAAGTGGCTGTATTAGATACTGGGATTTCCCTCCATACTGATCTGCAAATTTCGGGTGGTGTAGCAATTACATCTTATACCAAATTCTATACCGATGATAATGGTCATGGAACCCATGTCGCTGGGATAATTGGGGCCAAGAATAATCTCATTGGAACGGTTGGGGTTGCACCAGATGCCAAAATTTATGCAGTAAAAGTGTTAGATGAAGAGGGTTCCGGGTATGTTTCAGATATTATTTCAGGAATTAATTGGTCCGTAGAAAATAAAATGGATATTATCAACTTAAGTCTAGGAGCTGCTTATGATTCCTATGCACTACATCAAGCAGTGGACAAAGCATATAATAGCGGAATTCTTGTAGTTGCCGCAAGTGGAAACTACGGAACTAAAGACGGAATGGGTGACACCGTTGAATATCCAGCTCGTTATGACTCTACAATTGCAGTATCTGCTGTTGATTCGAAAAATATACGGGCTAGTTTTTCCGCTACCGGAAATAGCATTGAGGTTGCCGCACCGGGTGTCAATGTTTTAAGCACCTTTTTAAATAACCAATATGTCAAAATGAGCGGGACATCAATGGCTACTCCTTATGTTGCAGGCACATTAGCCCTTCTCAAAGAAGTAAATCCTGAAATGTCAGCAAGTCAATTAAGGGAAAAACTCAGAGACTCAAGCATTGACATCGGCATACAAGGGAAGGATATTTATTATGGCTATGGATTGATTCAAGCACCAACTATAAAAGAAAACTTAACGAACCAAGAGAATACAAGTAGTGAAATGACTACAGTGCCCTCTCCGGAGTTACCGAAAGAAGTCGTCACAAAAAGCAAACTTTCTACTTCCGTCTCAGTGAATAAGACAACCTATTATGCAGGAAACAAGGTGTATATTAAACTTGTCGCATTAGACCAAAAAACAAAACAACCTATTATTAAAGGAAAAATCAAGCTTACCATTGATCCGCCTAAAGGAAAAACTTGGTCTGTCACTCGCCATACAAATGCAAAAGGTGAAGCTAGCTACCAATTAAAAGTCAGCAGCCGTTCCCATAAAGGAACTTATAAGCTTACTTCCACCACAACAGTCGACAATTATGATACAAAAAGTGTCTCTAGAACATTTAAAGTGAAATAGTAAACAGCAGCAAAAAGGCCAGCATAACCAGCTAACGGGTTCCGTTAACTATCGCAAACATTAAAAATGTAAGGCAAATAGACCTACAAATTGTATGGTAATTTGTAGGTCTATTTTTGTTGATATAAAGGGATTTCAATCATTATTATTGGAGAATTTGTATATTAAAATGTAGGGGTACAATATCCAGTGAACCGCAGCAAAATACACGACATTTTTATTTGCAAATGGATATACAGAAAAATATTGTTTTTTAAATTAAAGGTTAGCCTCTGTTAGAACGGAATGTTGATTTTACTGTGTATGAAAAATAAACGGTAAAATTCCGTCTAAATTGGGAAATACACATATTTCCTTAAAAATAAGGGGAGTTTTTCCGTTTATATGATCCAAATCTTTGTATTTTGTCTTATTTAGAGCCATTAATCGGAATATATCCGCTTATATTGGCTTTTTAAGCTCCCTCTCTATACATTAGCAGGAAATTCTCCGCCTATGAATTCTCATACCTACACGGAATTGTTAAGGAGAAGGCGAAAATGGTTTGGAAACTTCTTAATGAGCATTATTCGTCATTCGCAATCCGAAGAATTAGCCATTAAAAGCAGAAATAGCAAGGGAATAAACCCTTGCTATTTCTAATGTTATTTAATTTCTCTAGCCTTACCATTTGTCCTACATTTTCTAGTGCAAAAAGGATTACCTTTTGGTCTGCATTTTCCTGTGTAAATTGACGTTTTGGATAGTTACGGAACCCGTTACAGTCCAGCTGGGCTTTTATATAAAACAAGTTTAGCCTTTTTGGATCAATTCTTTCAGCTCATCTAATATCCCATAGAGTTCCTCTAATTGCTTGATTTCATAATTCGGGATGACTTCATTTCGTTCCTTTTGATGGCGATTAATCCAAACAGTCTTAATGCCTGCACGATTGGCCCCAAGAATATCCGTCATTAAATTATCCCCCACCATTATTGCTTCATCAGGTTGAAGTGACAATTGTGATAAGGCATATTCGAACAGAGCAGGATCCGGTTTTCCTTTTCCAAAATCGCCAGAAATCACTATTTTATCAAAATATGGAACTAACTCTGAGGTAATTTTCAATTTCGTATTTTGTAAATCGGGTGATCCGTTGGTAAGCAGTAATAATTGATAATCGTTCTTTAACATATCAAGAGTTTGAAAGGTATCTTCAAATACAAACGGTCGCTTGCGGCGTTCGATAGGAAAGCGTTCCCCTAATTCATAACCAAAATCAGGATCATCTACTCCCAGCGCTTGCAATCCTTGAGTCCATGCATCACTACGATAAGTCGGAACAATTTCCTTTAGTTTGCGAAAATTCTCTTCCTCATCCAAAAAGTTCCCCCACATTCCCTCAAAGGGATTAATGCCAATCATTTGGGTAAAGGGATAAGTCTCATAAGAGGAATAGAGCGATCTTGCGGCGCTCCTCACTTCTTCTTCTAATTGATCTTGGTTCAGTCCATAGCGTTCTTCTGCCACCTTGCAGGTCGCAACAAAGGCTTCCTTAATGCTTTTTTGATCCCAAAGCAACGTATCATCTAAATCAAAAAATATAGCTTTAATCATGTATGTTCCTCACTTTAATGTTTTATCCATATCATTATTCTAACATGTTTCATCACAAAAAAATAAGAATAAATGAAAATTCTCAATATTCTTCATTTATTTAAAAAAATATCCACTTTCAACTTATTTTTTTGATTATTCATTGTTTGCAGTAGGAATATGACAAACTCATTAAAGGTTTAAGTTTTTGCTGGTTCTTACTTTACTCACATTTTCACAGATGTCTAAATATCTTTAGCTTGCAAATTATTTCTAAAGAGGTCAAAGAAAAACGGCAGTTCTTTGAATACAAGAACTGCCGTTTGTGTAAGGTTATTTCATCATTTTGCAGATATCATTTGTAAATTCAACTGGATCTTGAATCGGTAAGCCTTCAATTAAGAGCGCTTGGTTATAAAGAAGATTTGTAAACAAGCGCAGCTTTTCTTTATCATTTTCATAAGCATCCTTTAAAGATTGAAAAACTTCATGATGTGTATTAATCTCTAATACTTTATCCGCCTTAATATTTTGATTATCCGGCATCATATTTAAAACCTTTTCCATTTCGATTGTGACTTCTCCGTCAGTAGACAAACAAACTGGATGGGTCTTTAATCTTTTTGATACACGAACATCCTTGATTTTATCGCTTAAAATATCCTTCATTGTAGCGAAAAGCTCTTTATTTTCCTTCTCTTCTGTTTCTGATGATCCTTTATTTTCATCCTCTTCAATGCCTAAATCTCCGCTTGAAACAGATTTGAATTCTTTTTCTTTGTAATTCATCAACATGCGAATGGCAAATTCATCAATTTCATCAGTGAAATAGAGGATTTCATATCCTTTATCCGCGACTAATTCTGTTTGGGGGAGCTTTTCGATTCTTGCATTCGTTTCCCCAGAAGCATAATATATGAATTTTTGGTCTTCAGGCATTCTGGAAACATATTCATCTAAAGTCACTAATTTTTTCTCTGTGGATGAATAGAACATTAATAAATCCTGCAAGACATCCTTATTCGCACCAAAGTCACTATAAACACCATATTTTAGCTGTCTGCCGAATGCTTGATAGAACAGCTCATATTTTTCTCTTTCATTCTTTAGCAGATTTTGCAGCTCACTTTTGATTTTTTTGTTTATATTTTTTGCAATTAGCTTTAATTGACGGTCATGCTGAAGCATTTCTCTTGAAATATTAAGAGATAAATCCTCTGAATCCACTATTCCTTTAACAAAACTGAAATAATCAGGCAGTAAATCCGCACACTTATTCATGATTAAGATGCCGTTAGCATAAAGCTCAAGCCCTTTTTCGTATTCCTTCGAATAGTAGTCAAATGGCATTTTTTCAGGAATATATAAAATCGCTTGATAACGAATGGTACCATCTACACTAATATGAATATGCTTTAATGGTTTATCAAAGCCGTAGCGCTTTTCGGAATAAAATTTTTCGTAATCCTCATCCGTGAGCTCACTTTTATTTTTCCTCCAAATTGGTACCATACTGTTGATTGTTTGTTCCTCTGTATAGTCCTCAAATTCATCTTCTTTGTCTTGCTTTGGTCTACTTGAAGTGATATCCATTTTAATTGGATAACGGATAAAGTCAGAATACTTTTTGATGATAGATCTTAAGCGAGATTCCTCCAAGTATTCATCATAATTTTCGTCCTCTGTATTTTCTTTGATTTTTAAAATAATGTCTGTACCAACAGAATCTTTAGTAGTAGGTTCAATCGTATACCCATCAGCCCCTTCTGATTCCCATTTGTACGCTTCTTCGCTTCCTAATGGTTTACTTATAACGGTTACTACATCAGCAACCATAAAGGCAGCATAGAAACCGACCCCAAATTGACCGATGATATCAAAGCCATCCTTTAATTCATTTTCCCGTTTAAAGGCAAGAGAACCACTTTTCGCAATAATCCCCAAATTGTTTTCCAATTCTTCTTTAGTCATCCCGATACCAGTGTCAGTAATCGTTAAAGTTCGATTCTCCTGATTAGCCTTTACCTTTATGTAATAACTATCTTTATCAAAACTTAGCATATCATCTGTTAACGCTTTGTAATAAATTTTGTCAATTGCATCACTTGCATTGGATATCAATTCACGAAGAAATACCTCACGATGGGTGTAAATCGAGTTAATCATCATTTCCAAGATTCGTTTTGATTCTGCTTGAAATTCCATTTTAGCCATTATAATTACTCCTTTCAAAACTTGAACTATAAGAATGATAGCATAAATAGAAGAAGATCGTATATTGTTTAGCACTCATTCAACTCAAGTGCTAACAACTATTTTTTTAATATCATATTCTTGCGAGTGTGTCAATTGATTCACTTGTTTAAAGATTATTCTTATATGAGATGGAGAAAGTTTTTTTTGATGAAGAGTTTGGGAGGGCGACAGACTAATCGTTTAATTTGTCGTTCATTGCCCTTATGAACAACTGATTGCAAAATTCCTTTCACTTATTGTCATTCATACCCCAAAAACGAACAAAAAACCCACCCCTGTCTGGTGGATTTTTCGTTTGTACCAATCAGAAATGACCTCTCTAACCTTGTTCTTTCGTATTATTCACTGCCAATATTAAGGTAGAATCTGCAATTTGAAATTATATAAGTAAAGGGATCAATTCTCGTCAATTTGGAATAACCTACACATACATATAGATTTCATCGTCGATATCGTTATCCCAGAGGTCCATTTTTTTCTCGTTTTCCATAAGCATTTCTTTAAAACTTTTACCATGATGGTCTCTTAGATATTCTGCGGTTTCTAATAGTTGGGGTAAGTCACTTACAGGAATTTCGTTAATCATTTGAATTAATTTCTCTCTAATTTCATCCATGATATCCCTCCTAACTAACTCTACTATAATTATAGCATTGCAAATTTTACGAAAACTGTTATTAAAATTAATTTAATAAATTCTTCACAAATTTAATTCCAGCAGAATTGATATTTATTTCTCCCTTTTCTTCCTTTTATCCCGAAAAAAATACCCTAGCAACTGCTAGGGTAAATTCATAGTTATATATAATCTGGAACATCAAAGAATAATGCATATTTTGATAATAGTCCATACATTTCCGCAATACGAGCTGTTTGTTTAACGGCCCAGCCAATATCTGATGCATATTGGTGTGGTGTGCCACCATCCACCATAGCATCTGGATTCCACCGCATTTTATAAAGGGTGTCCTGACCTGCATGAATATAGTTTTCAGCAACAAATTCTGCTCCACCAATGATAGCTTTTTCAACTGTCGTCCAACCATGGTCGTAAGCGTATTGTGCACCTTGCGTTTCAGGATTACTGTCTACAGCTCCTATTCCGTATACGTTATAAACGGTTTTACCATTGACTGTGATTCCATTAGCTAATCTACTCGTTCCGTTTCCGGTTTCTAATAAAGCATGACTTATTAAGTAAATTTCATTAATTTTGTGTTCCTTAGCAGCAGAAATAAAGGAGCTGGCTTTTCCAGCTAAAATTCCTTTACCGCTTAGAATTTTTTGATTAACTTCAGTTGCATTAGTTCCTGCATAAGAAGATAATAACAAAAATTGAAAGTAAGCATCGGTCCCAATATGGAAATTAAGAGGATTCAAATAATATTTCACATCATCTGTTGAAGCTTTTGACCATGAACCACTTAAATCGGTTTGTGGATTATAACCTAATTGCTTCTTAATAGCATCCTCTAAGCTAATATCATAGTGGACAGTTGAGTAAGAACCTCTAACATCTGACTTCTTAATGTAACCGATATTTTCCTTTCCATCTATATAGAAAGTACATTCATACCAAGAAGAAGTAAAAGTTTTTACTTTTAACACGTTGTTTTTTCCATAGGATCGAAGTACTTTTGCATTCGTGGACGCATAGGAATAAACATTCACGCTTTTCAATAAACCTAATACATATTGCGTAGTCGGAGTGGAAGTTGCTGTTTCCACGTCACCCTTCGCGATATAAACAGTTGTTTTTTTCCCATTTACAACAACTGTTGCTTCATACCAGTCCTTCGATAAAGTTTTGTATTTTAACACAATCCCTTGATTATAGGATTTTATTACCTTTGAGCTTTTAGAAGCTTTTGCATACATTTTTGTCGGACTTTTAGCAGCAATTCCTCTTAATGACTCTTGTACCGCTACAATGTTCTGAACATCCGCAGCATGAATGTAACCAGATCTTGCTTTTCCACTGATTATCACCGTTGCCTCGTACCAATCCCTTGAAAGAGTACGGTATTTGAGGATTGTTCCTTGAGCATAGCTTTTCAAAACAGATGAGCTAGTTGCTGCTTTTGAATAGATTTTAGTTGGACTTTCCATTCCAATTCCACGAAGCGTTTCTTGATCAAGGACGATATTTTGGACATCATTTGCAGATATGTATCCCTTTTTCGCAGTTCCTTTGACCATCACAGTAGCTTCATACCAGTCTTTTGATAGAGTTCGATATTTTAAGATGGTTCCTTCCGCATAGGCCTTTAAAACCTTTGAAGTTTTGGAAGCTTTGGTATAGATATTCGTTGGACTCTTCATTCCAATACCATGAAGAGTTTCTTGGGCTTGGACAACAAATTGAAGATCTGCCGTACGGATATAGCCAGATTTGGCTGATCCATTCACAATAACAGTCGCTTTATACCAATCTGCAGAATAGGTATTCACCTTTAAGATGATTCCTTGATTATAGCTTTTAAGAATACTAGAGCTTGTGGAAGCACTGGTATAAACATGGGTTGGATCTTTTAAAGCAATCCCTTGTATTTCTTGAGTAATATCACTTGCATGGATATAACCGGTTGTTTGGATTCCACCTACGTATACGGTTGCCTCATACCAGTTTTTTGAAAAAGTCTTATATTTCAACAAAGTTCCTTGATTATATTCTTTAATTGGCTCCGAATTTGTGGTTGCCTTTGAATATATTTTGGTTGGGTTTTGAATACCGATTCCCACTTGTGTTTCCTGAACGCTCACAATACTCTCTGTATCACTAACAAGGATATAGCCAGTTTTGGCCGTTCCATTAACATACACTGTAACTTCATACCAAGATCCAGCTAAGGCTTTAAATTTTAATATTGTTCCTTGATCATAGCTTTTTAAAATAGTAGAGCTAGTAGAAGGACTCTCATAAACATGAGTTGGATCCTTTAGAGCGATTCCATTAGTTGTTTGTGTCGCGAGAATTTGAAACTGCTTAACTGGTTGCTCTTCTTCCGTTCCTATTTCATCTGAAGGTTGGGAAGGATTTTCTTGATCCGGAATAGTGCTAGTTTCATCTTCAGGAACAATTGGTTCTTCAATTGCTTCATTATCTGTTCCTTGATTTTGTTCAGCAGGCTGGTTCAGTCGTTCATTACGATACTTATCCGCTAAAGAAGCATCAACTAATCGATCATTCCAAACATAACCAATCCATATTTTCTCTTGATTTTCTTTATAAGATACTTTCGTAAATTCCGTCCCTTTGTCAAGGATTGTTACCTCTGAATCATCAGGAATTTGCGTAAACACTGTACTCGTTTCAGCTTGCTCTTGATAGAGTGGGATCTCTCCACCCACTTCTTGTGAAAAAGCAAATGCTATTTCAACATTTGATTGCTCCACAGAATCTGGCAAGCTAGTTTCTGCAGCTGCTTTAACAGGAAGATACTGCATGACTAATAGAAGAATTAGAATATACACACTTGTTTTTTTGACTTTAATCACAACAAAAAGGACCTCCCATAACGTTTAGCCTTTTCAACGAATTCTTGATCAAGCATAACAGTATAGCATGTTAAAATAACAAAGCTAAGCTTGTGTTTGTGAGTAAAGTTATAAAACAGTAGTAACTTTCATACATATAGAATTGTTGAAGGCTTTGATATCTTGAAAAAACCAATTGGACTAACTTCCGCTCAAAAGGCTTTTTCAAATACGAGAAACCAAATGATTTCAGGACGTATTTTTAAGTACTATTTCCTTCTCACTTTCTATGATTTTGATCCCTCCCTCTTTATCTCATTCATTACAACTCTATCAAATTCTCCTAGTATCTTCAATAGGCTTAATAGGGTATCCTTCGTATGGCGAAATTTTTTTACAAAATTTCCTGTCTAAATAGCAGAATTACTTAAAATAATGAAATGAAATATCTGTAATCAAATCGTTATCATAGCCTTATCAAAGCTGATTGATCTTCGATTTTGACAAAAAGGCTGAATTTCTCCTTCTTTTTTAACAAAAAGAAATTCTCTTTTAAACAAAATTGATATTAGCGAAAATAAATTTTCCTGATATAATGTAATTAAAATACAGATTGTGTAAACCTTTATAAAGTGAAACTTCCATCAGTGGGGGTTTTCGACGCACAGGACGTGAAGCGTGCAGACGTAGCGATTGACGTCGCGCTTTTAGTCTGCCATTCATCCCCCACTGATGGTTAGTCACGCAAAGCCTGATTGATTTTTCTAAGGGCTGAAGCCCAAAGAAAAATCTTATTTCACTTATCACGCTCAATAACGCCACGTCCTGTGGCTTTCGCCTGACTAGGACCTCCTGTCCGTCGTCGGACCATTACGGACAGTTGATCTCCCACTTATCTTCTTCGTATTCTCAGAATCTTGAAGTGGGAGTCAAAATGTCCGTTAAGAGTGGGATAAATACTTTATAGAATTCATCATTGGTTGCAATTTTAAATGGTTTATGGGACGATTAATGTAGAAGTCTAGGATTGATGTTCAACAATGAATTAGAGGTGAATGATTTGAACCAGTTACACATTATCGTTTCTGGTAGTGTCCAAGGGGTAGGATACAGATATTTCGCGCAAATGAAAGCGGTGCAGTATGAAATTACAGGATGGGCAAAAAATCGGGATGATGGCGGTGTTGAAATTATCGCCAGCGGGACAGACCATCATTTAAATCAATTTGTAAATGAATTGCGCGAAGGCAATCCCTTTTCCGAAGTGGTCGACATCCAAATAAAGCGAATCGAAGAAAAGAATATCTATCATTCTTTCACAATAAAATATTAACAAAAGCAGGAATCAGTCGGTTCCTGCTTTTGTGTTTTCAAAGACATGGATAATTAAGATTTACTCTTTGTTATTAACGAGATGAGCGAAATGAAAATGATCAAACGCATGTAAATCGTTATCTTGATTCCAAAAATATAATTCCTCTATTTGTTCAGGTGAAAGATTTTCATACAATAACATATTGGTCGCTTGAATTTCATAATCTAACTTTAGTGGATCAAAGACTGTTTTAATTTTCTCCCCTGTTTGAGCTGTCATTTCTCTCATTTGCAGCATTTTCTTTGAAGCATATTGGGTAAGGGCAGTCTCGTCCAGATAATCAAAAACAAATGAGCTCCCCCTTGGAGAAATCTTCGAAACAAGAGTTAACAGCTGAAGAAAATCCTTACTATCTAAATACATGGACACCCCTAGCAGACTAAAAAAGCTCCATTCCTGCTCGTCAAACCCCGCCTTTTTCAATTCATCCTGCAAAGAATCACTTGAAAAATCAACAGGAACAAACTTCAAGTTATCTGGAATGCTTATTCCCATTTCCTTTAACCGCTCGATTTTAAAGGTTTGTGTATGTGGAAGGTCTATTTCGTAAATCCGAAAATCCTGTGGAAAATTCTTCTGCCTTAATGCAAACGTATCCAACCCAGCACCTAAAATCACATATTGTCTAACACCGCGTTGAATAGCCATAAGAAGCTGATCCTCTGCGTATTTTGCTCGACTAACAAGCTGGGGCACACATTGTGTATTCATCACCCAATTTAATTTTTCCTCTTCATTGCAAAAAAATGCAGCCCTTTCTGGATCGAAAAAGTAAATTGCTTTCGTCCATATACTTGTCAAAAAGCTGATTTCTTCTGGTCTTAAAAGCTTCTTTGCAGCAAAATCGTTAAAAATTGGCTTGACACTATTTGTCGCATGATAAGATCGAGCAAAACAGCTAACAAATGCCGTTAAACTTTCTTCGTAATTCTCCATCAGCTCTCCACCTTTCAAATAGCAAAAAACTCCCTAGAGTTTTTTCTCTAGAGAGTTATATTAAAGCAGAAGTAGCTATCAGTCAAATAAAATTTCATTATAACACAAATATCAATATTTGTCAATATGTTTTTTTTGCAATTTATATATTATTCTTTTGTAGGCCAGAACTGAGTTTATGGAAGTTGTGCAAATTCTTCTATTAATTCGCCAAATTTCGTTAATGCATTATCAAGCGGTTCTCGGGCGGTTAAGTCAACCCCTGTATTTTTTAATAATTCCAATGGATAATCCGAGCTTCCACTCTTTAAAAATTTAATATAGGCATTCAGCGTTTGTTGGTCTCCTTCAAATATTTTTGTGGCTATATATATGGCTGAAGCATATCCCGTTGCGTATTTATAGACATAAAATGGACGATAAAAATGCGGAATCCGTGACCATCCATATTTTACTTCATCCTCAAAAACCAGTTCGTTCCCATTATATTCTCTAAATAATCTTTCATACACTTGATTGAATACCTCTACATTCAGCGGTACTCCCTGTTCGACCATTTCATGCGTTATCATTTCAAACTCAGCAAACATAACCTGAGTAAAAAACGTTCCCTTAAATTGATCAATGAAATGATTAAGTAAGTGCTTACGTATAGATGGATTGGTTTCTGTTTTTAATAAATAGAGAATAAGGAGAACCTCGTTCACCGTAGAAGCCACTTCCGCCACAAAGATGCTGTAGCCTGCATAAATTTGCGGCTGATGTTTTGAACTAAGTGTGCTATGCACCCCATGACCACATTCATGTACTAATGTAAATAAGCTATCGAGATCATCATGATGATTTAAAAGAATAAAAGGATGAACGCCATAAACCCCAAGATTATAGGCACCTGAACGTTTTCCTGGTGTTTCACGCACATCAAGAAACCTCCCATTGCGGAATTCCTTTAAAATGTTGAGGTATTCTTCCCCAAGTGGGGCTAATGCCTTAAGCATGGTTGCATATGCCTCGTTATAAGTAATAACAGGTTTTACCCCTTTCACCAACGGAACACTCATATCATAAGCCCGCAGCTCATTAAGGCCAAGCTTTTCTTTACGAATCTCTGTGTAGCGATGAAGGAGTTCAAGATGATTCTTTGTCGTCTGGATGAGATTTACATAAACCTTCTTCGGCACTCGATCCCCAAACAATCCTTTTTCGAGTGCGGAAGGATAATTTCTGAGTCTTGCAAGTGTCACATTATTTTTAATGGCCGCACTCAGTGTTGAAGCTATCGAATTTTTCAATTGAACATATGGCTGATAATAAGCCTTATAAGCTTCCTTACGCTTCTTTCGATTCTCATCCTCGATTAATTTCGAATACATTCCTCTCGTTAATTCAACCTTTTCCCCATTGTCATTCGTTACTTCACCAAAGCGAATATCTGCGTTATTGATCATTCCATACGTTTTATTAGGTGCGGAAAGTGCCTCTCCAAGCTGGGAAAGGATCCCTTCCTGATCTTTACTTAAGACATGTGGCTTATAGCGAAAAGATTCCAATAAATCCTTTTCAAAATATTGAAGACTAGGCTCCTCTCTTATGTATTTTTTCAAAGTGTCTTCTTCTAAGCTTAATAAAAATGGCATAAAAAAGGAGGTAGAGGCATTCACCTTGACACTGAGCTGACGGGCACGGTCAAGTAAGGATTGCGCCTTTGTCTCGCGTGTATCCTCATCAGCCAAAAGCATTGCGTAGGCAAAAAGCTTGTTGAGTAAAAATTCCAGTTCTTCGCTCATTTCCAAATACCGGCAGAGGGAAAAACCATCATGTATATTTCCATCATAGGCTTTTAATTTTTTCCCAATTTCAGCAATTTGCTGATAATCCTGTTCCCATTTGTTAAAATCAATATAAAGATCCGTGAGATCCCATTTTTCTTCTTTGGGCACTTCGCTTCTTGACTGGTAGATTTTCATATACAAAAACTCCTTTTCATAGGTTGAGTAAAAATTTCCATTGGCATGATAAACTTATTATACTAAATATATTTCCTATGTCTTATCCTAAACCCTTCAAGGTTCAAGAGTCGATAATATTAATTGAAACAGAAAGGCAGTGAAAATATGGCCAACACTTTACCACATATAGAAAATGCTCAAAACACGCTATATCTCCCGCCAAAAGGAGATTTTATCACCTTTATTGACGATGCCCATTATGCAGAAAAGGTTCGTGAATGGGGCTTATCGACAACGAAAGAGGTGAAAACACAATTTTGGTACAAGGAAGCAAACCAGCAAAGGCTTGTCATCATTAAAGGTTATGAAGCTTATGGAATAACGGGTGAATATGATACCATCGTGATCAAATTTCAGGATGGCCATTTAAGCTGCATTCATCCTGCCTATTTAAAAGAAATGCAATCACCAAGCTTTAGTAAAGGAATTTCCTCTAATCTTGAGAACACAAAAAAGGAAATAACTGGACCTGTAAAGGAAACGAAAGGTAACGAGAAACCTGTCTCAGAAAAAAAAGCACCATCAAAGCAGGCAAAAGATAAGAAAGAGAAAGCACCAAAACTCGTGCTTCCAGAGGAAAAAGTTCATTTTACCGCTGTCGTCAAGCAATTTGCCCTAAGTTGGAATCATTTTAACGAAGAAAATGATGAAGTAGTTGTTTTGCAGGATGTCATCATCGAACAGGAAGAACCGATTGAAGTGGGACTTGCCTTCTGCTCCCATTCCAAGACCTTGAAAAAATTCGAACTCACTCCAGGTGAAATCATTGAATTCGACGGAAAAATCATCAAAAAGAAATTACCAAAAGGAAAAGACGTCGATGATGAAGAACTTCTTATCGAGTTGCCTGTTTCTTATAAAATCAACAACCCATCTAAAATAAAGAAAAACTAAAGAACGTTCTTATCGATTATAAAATTAATTCGATTTCTAAAGAAAAGGACTCTATCGGTGAAGTTTTTGTAAAAGTTCGTAATGAAGAATCCTTTGTTCAAGGAAGAGCCATTAATGTGGATATCATTGTTGCCAGTGCCAATGCCTATATCGATACGATAAATCGTTTGAAGGTCACAGGTAGAAAATATTTAAAAATTAAACAGTAAATTTACTATAATTATATTATGTAACCTAATGCAAAATGGATATGAACCCCATCCAACCGTTCATGCCCATTTTGTTTTATCGAAAACCATTACTTTCTATACTGTTACTAAACTAATTCCTAGATTAAACAAATAGTTCGTATTTTTAAAATGTATCACTCAAATTTTCAAGAGAAACATATATTGACTTGGTAAATATAAAAATCTAGAAATCATAATCCAATTTCGCTTGTTAGATGGAATGATCGCTGTCCCTATTTGAACCATCCTTTTTCCTTGAATTGTGTAATGGCTTCAATTCGATTTTTAACTTCAAGTTTATCTAAAATAGTTGAAATATAGTTTCGCACTGTACCCGTCTTAATCCTTAATTGATCCGCAATCTCCTTTGTGTTCTTCCCATCTGCGACAAGCTCGAGCACTTCCTTCTCTCGATCGGTCAACGGATTTTCATCATTATATACATCATCCATCAATTCTGGTGCATAGATTCGCCTTCCTGAAATAACACTTCTAATCGTACTTGCCAGTTCATCACTTGGGCTATCTTTTAATAAATAACCGCTTACTCCTGCCTTAATCGCTCTCCGGAAGTAACCCGTCCTTGCAAAAGTTGTTAAGATAATGACTTTGCAATCCAATCCCTTTAACTCTTCTGCAGCATCTAATCCACTTTTTTCAGGCATTTCTATATCCATGATACAAACATCCGGATGGAGTTGGTGAACGAGGGAAACAGCTTCCTTACCGTTGCTTGCTTTTCCAACCACTTCGAGGTCCTCTTCAAGATTAAGCAATGATCCAAGTGCGCCTAGCATCATTCGTTGGTCCTCGGCAATAACGATTCGAATCATCTGAACTCCACCCTTCATTTTATTTGGCGATATTTGGTACCCTCATAGTAATAGTTGTACCAGCTTGATTACAAATATCTAGACTGCCATTTACAAACTCAAGCCGCTCTTTCATTCCTAACAATCCGTTTCCCTTTTTTATTTCTTCCTCTTCAGGAATCCCTTTCCCATTATCCTGAACAATAATTTTTATCTCATTTTCATCCTGTTCAAATTGAATCGTACATCGGGAAGCCTGACTATGTTTTACGACATTATTAACTGCTTCTTTTATGCAAAGACTGAGAATATTTTCGAGAAAAATGGAGAGATTGCTGATTTTCATATCAGAATGAGTTACTTCAATATTAGCTGCTTCTAATAGTTGCTGAACATTCTTCATTTCTTCCTTAATTCTAATTCCACGCATTTGCGATACAAGGGTTCGTAATTCTTTTAACGCCGTTCTTGCCGTTTGCTGAACATCTGCTAACTCTCCCTTTGACTGTTCAGGATCCTTATCGATCAGCTTTCGTGCCAATTCACTCTTTAAGCCAATCAGGGATAACTTTTGGCCAAGCGTATCGTGCAAATCTCGAGCAATCCTTTGCCTTTCCTCCTGTTTCACTAATTCCGATATTCGTTTATTTGCATCTTCCAGCTGTTCTTCAAGCTTGCCCTGTTTTTTCCGATTATAAAGATTGAATGGGAGAAGAATCACACTAATCCAAATAATTATGACAAAAGGTAATTGCTTAAAAAACTCTGTATCCTGGAGCACAAAATGATAATTAATCGAGAACGTAGTAAAGACCAAATGAATGATATATAGCGTTAAAAAGGCAACACGATTTTTAATATAACCATTATAATAGGCAATAAAAAAGGCAAAATATACAAAGTTATATAATATGGACATGGTTAACGATATTGCTATGAGGATCCCAGTCCATATATAAACAAACCATTTTCTTGAAATAAAAGCTAACCGATAAAAAATTAAAAACAAAATCGTTAAAGTAATCCCAATAATAATTTCCTTCGTTGTCGAAGATTGAAACACAAAATAAAACGGTAATATACTAAAAACACTCCAAATATAGGGAGAAATCCCTGAATGCTTTTGAAGGATCATCCATTTTCTTCTCATTATTAACCCCAATAATATTTATTCAAAAATCAAATCAGCAAAATTCCCTTTATAGCATTTTATCGTAAATAATTTTTAAGGTCGAACTATTTTTTGAAGTTCAATAAATTCGACTGATTCTGCTAAAAGGATACCCGTTTTTTAGATTTTATATCAAACTCCTTAACCGCTTGATATCCGACAAATTTATGGTTTGTTTCATCCCAAAGTCGAAATTTTAAAGAGCTTAATGATGTTTTTAATGTAATGGTGGGCACATTTTGTAAAGGAATTGTCTGATTATGTGCCTCTTCCAGCTGATAATTGGGCACTCTTGGACTTAAATGGTGAACATGATGATATCCAATATTTCCAGTTAGCCATTGCAGCATTTTCGGTAAGTAATAAAAGGAGCTCCCTTCCACTGCTGCTTTCACATAATCCCAGTATTCATCTTCTTCAAAATAGGAATCTTCAAAAGTATGTTGAACGTAAAATAGCCAAATCCCGGCAACACCTGCAACATAGATGATTATCCCTTGAATGATTAAAAATGGTCCCCAACCTAGTAGGCTCCCTAATAGGAAGATGCCCAAACCGATGACAAGGTTTGTCATATAGGTATTTATCCGTTCCTTTAACTTTGCCGTTTTGCGATTAAAGCGATTTTTAAGTAAAACAAGATAGATAGGTCCTAATCCAAACATAATAAGGGGATTACGATATAATCGATAAGCAATTTTTACTCCTATTGGAGCAGAAACATATTCTTTAATAGTTAGAACCCAGATATCTCCAGTTCCTCTTTTATCAAGATTCGAACTTGTTGCATGATGGACAGCATGATCATGCTGCCATTGACGATAAGGGAAAAAGGTAAGAATTCCGGTAATCGTACCGATTACATTATTCAAGTTTCGATGGCGAAAAAAAGAATAATGACAACAATCATGAAAAATGATAAAAATTCTCACCAAAAATCCAGCTGCTACAATACAAATGGGAATTGTTAAGAAAACTGAAGCTGATAAGCAATAATAAGCTAACATCCATAATAAAATAAAAGGAATTATTGTATTGACCATTTGCCATATACTTTTCTTTGTATTCGTTTTCTCATATGGCGACATTTGCTTCCGCAATGCGATTTGTTTTTGTTTTGTCATCGGTTATTTCCCTTCCTCTTTGTTGTACTAAATATACTTCAGTGGTCGATAGCTTTGTAGACATACATGTCATGAACGTTATATGATAAATGTCATGTTTTCCTTTTAAATGACTAATGAGGACCCTCTCATGGTACTTAAGAGTATCCTCATTTTGTATGTTTCTTAAAATTGTATGATCATTATGAGCTCAGTTTAGAGAGAATCTGGATGATTTCATCCTCAATCACTTTTCCAGTTGATTCGTCCTTTAATTGATTCATTAGAATGGAAAAGATTAGAGTATCCCCTCTTTGAGTTAACACATAGCCGGATAATGAGCTAACCGATGTTAAAGAACCCGTCTTCGCAAAAACATTTCCCTTTAAGGGGAAGGCTTTCATCCGATTTCTTAACGTTCCTCCAACCATTCTTTTACTTTCACCCGCCACTGGTAAAGCGTTTTTAAAGGAATCGAACCATTTCTCCTTTTGAATTGAATAGAGTAATTGCGTTATCTCATTCGGCGGTATCGCATTAATATGGGATATACCTGAGCCATCACGAAGAATGAGATTCTCTGGATGGACACCAAATTGATGTAATTCATTTTGCATTACATTTATTCCTGCCTTCCAGCTCCCTTCTTTATGAACCATCCTTCCCATTTCCTTTGTTAAAATTTCCGCATGACCATTATTGCTTAATTTCATAAACGGGATAAGCAATTGTTTTAAAGGGATTGATTCTCGAGTTGCAAGAATTTGTGATTTGACAGGTGTTTTTTCAACCTTTATTTTTCCTTTAATGTTGATTTCGTTTTTATATAGAGCTTGCTTAAATAATGAAAGGGCATATTGGGTCGGATTCCAAACCGCAATCGTCTCTTTGATTGACTTCCGTTTTATCGGAATGTTCCCGATTATTTCAATTGCGTTTGAGCCATGCTTTCTATGGATTTTGATAGTCGTTTTATGATCGGATGAAACAGTCTTTGCCTTGTTTATGATTTTGACATAATGATTTTCTGGAGAAACAGTTATTTTTGCTCTCCCTCTGATCCACTTTGCTGGAGAAATGGTAAGAATCACCGTTCCTGCATCAAAATCTTGATCAGGTGAAGCTGTTAATGCAGATACTTGTGCGCCGTAATACGTCCCCTCATCGCTCCAAGGTAAATCTATAGAATAACGAATATCATCAAACCATGTATCATCCCCGATGATGTCTCCTTCTATTTCGTGCACGCCTTTTTGATGCAACTCTTTAGCAAGTCTCTGAAAATCCTGAAATAATATTGTTGGATCTCCTCGTCCTCTTAAATATAGATTTCCATGAAGCTGATTGTTTCTTATTTTTCCATCTGTATGTAGTTCAGTAAAAAAGGTATGTTCTTCTCCAAGCGTTGATAATGCTGTTGCAGCCGTTATAAGCTTTAAATTGGAGGCTGGGATAAAGCGATCTGCACCTTGATGCTGATATAATAGTTCTCCTGTTATTCCAGAACGAACACTTATACCTATAGACGCCCCATTTAAAGTTGGTTTCGTTTGAATGAGTTGGTCCAGTTCCTCCTTCCAACTACCTGTCGATGCTACTGGTTTAGCCTGTTTTTCACTAACTGCATTAACTGGAATAAAACTAAAAAACAACAGGAGCTGAAAACAGATAATAAAATGGAATCTATTTTTCAAATAATGAACCTCTTTTCATACTTTTAACTTTTTTAAGATTAGAACCAAAAATCATTTTCGATTATTTATATTCTCCACAAAAACTCCCATTTTATAATTCCATCCTTCTTTATGTATGATTTATCAGTTTGTGTAACATTAACGATGTAAGGAATGTAGTCGAGTATATGGATTTATCGATGTCCAAGGAGGTGGTGAGATGGAAGAAAGTCTTTTTCAAAAGGTAGAAGTTGCAGAAGTTAACAGAGGATGAAAGAATGAAAAAGAATTTTTCGATATGATTAGTTTTTGTATATTGTTTTTCCTGACAGTAAGCTTCGGATACGCTGCTGAAAAAACGGAGTATAAGTTTTTTGGAATCGGATCAGAGGTACATAAATCAACTGATGATTCTAGATATACGGTGAAAAATCAAGGAAATAAAAAAAACGAAGGATTCGTTTTCACCCCGCAAAATATCAAGGGTAGGGAAAAAACTTCGTTTCTGTTGATTTAAAAGGAAAAGGAGAAGTCCTTTTAAAAATCTCAGAAACGGACGCCCGAGGTACTTTCTTAAAAGAGACCGTATCACAACCAATACAGCTTTCTGATAACTGGCAAACCTTGAAGCTGGATATTCTCCTTCAAACAAACAGCAAATCGACGTCTCCGTGGTCACGAATAAAAAAATAGCGACTGAATTCTATTTCGATAAGGTGAAAGTACATCCATCAAACTAAGTCCAAGAGGAAGCCTGAGAGTATTCAGCTTCCTCTTCTCTCTTCTCATAGGTTATTGCCAAATCATCAATGAAAAGACAAGCATAAATTAATAGAAAATGATGATTGGGGGTCAAGATATGTCCCATTATAAACACAGGAGAAAACACTTTTCTCTTTGTGTCTTCCCTGGATACAGATGGTGCGGACCTGGCTGTAGTGGTCCTGGTAAACCTATTAATGATGTGGATGCTTGTTGTTATTATCATGATCGGTGTCTTAAGAAAGGTCATCCAATCTGTTATTGTGATCGACAATTTTTAAAATGCTTACGCCCTAAAATCAATCGCCACACTTCAAAAGGTCGAAAGGCAAAATTGATGTATCAACTCATCAAGTTAAAAGACACTTTTACATGCTGACTAAATAAGCTGGGCTTTTAACGATTCTTACGTAATACTCGGAAACTTTAATGTAATGGTTGTTCCAAAATGCAATTGACTGGTTACCTTCACCATTCCCTTCATGCTGGCAACAATCTTAAAAACAACCATCATTCCAAGCCCCGTTCCCTTATGTTCTTTTAGAGAAAAATAAGGCTCCCCTAGTCTAGCTAAATGCTCTTCTTTCATGCCATGGCCCGTGTCGGTAATTTGAATACGAATGTATCCATTTGTTTCTGAAGT
This sequence comes from Cytobacillus sp. Hz8, assembly GCF_042263505.1. NCBI lineage: Bacteria > Bacillati > Bacillota > Bacilli > Caryophanales > Bacillaceae > Cytobacillus > Cytobacillus sp. Hz8. Next base: position 71,599 of record NZ_JBHKFI010000006.1, read on the forward strand.
ACCGATCGTGAGTTTTCCCCCATCTGGCATAGCTTCAATGCTATTTTTAATAATATTTAACAGCACCTGATGAAACTTATGAGGATCCCCATTAATTTTCCCATGATGGGTAAAGGATTTTTCAACCACAATATTTTCTTTTAAGGTTAAAGGACGAAGAATTTCCGCACATTTTTTCACTTCGTCCTCAATATTCATCAAGCACTCTTCCTCAGAATGAGGCTTAGCAAAAGTTAAATAATCATTTATAATATCCGATGCCCTTGTCGCCTCTTCAATTGCATAATTTGCATAAACCTTACAATCCTTGCTCACTTGGTCATGCTCATGTATCAATTGCAGAAATCCAATAACTGCCGTCAATGGATTACGAACCTCATGACTGATACTGGCAGCTAAATGGCTCACAATTTCCATCTTTTCATATTTCAGCGCTTCTAAATGCAAAATATGCGTCGTTCTTAAGATTTCTATCAGATAAGAAACAAAAAATGTCGAAATGGTTAGGACTAAGGCATAAATAAGAAAATATTTTATTCCATGAAATCCATAAATAATGGATGGGGTCAGATAGCCAAAGAGAGAATATACAAAGGATAATAGAGTCACCAACCCGATTTTCATTTTTAAGGAGCTTTTTAAGAACATATGGTGAATCCCCATAATGATAGCAGCTCCAAAAATCGTGATTATTAAGGAAACCGAAAATCCATTGCCACCTAAGAAATATCGGGTGATAAGAAGGAATGAAGCAAGCCCAATCGTTACTCGTTTGCCCCCATATAGTCCTCCCAACAAAAAAGGAATAAATCGTAAATCATAGATAAAACCATGATCAACTGGAACAGACTGAAGTAAACAGATGATAATTTGTGCCGATGACACAAAGAAGATCGACCATTTCTTAGTAGGAAATCGAAAAACTTTATATTTATACCACAAAAACATATTACAAACTAAAATAAAGATGAGAATATACAATAGATTGATTAATAGGCCATTCAGCATCCACATTCAAGCATCCTCCATGTAACTTTTGGGACTAAGTTCCTTCTTCTATTGTAAGGGTTCTGTATATATCTTGGCAATATTACAAATTTTCTTTCTTTTCTAACAAAAATATTTTAGATTGATAAATTTTCGGTAAAAATGTCATTCCACTATATAGACCATACATATAATTTAAGGAAATACATCTTCAAATAAAGGAGGTGATATTGTTATGGGTATTCGCCTTATCAAAATTTCCGTTGTCTATTTTATAATTGGAATTTGCATTGGACTTTATATGTCCATCGCTCATTCCTATACATTAGCACCAGTTCATACTCATATCAATTTATTAGGTTGGACTGCATTAACGCTTGCTGGTATTATTTATCATCTTTTTCCAAAATTGGCTACAACCGTCCTTGCAAAAACCCATTTTTGGCTGCATAATATCGCACTTCCCGTCATGATGATTGGCTTAGCCTTTGTTGTCAATGAAAATGAAGACTTTGTCTCAGTAGTTGCTGCGGGCGGGACGGTATTAGTAATAGCCATAATTCTATTTGGTTTAAATATTCTTATTCATTTAAAATCAAAAGACGAAACACTATAAGGATATTTAAAAAAATGGGTGCTTCGTAAAATGGCTACATTTCCTATTGTACTGATAAATCAATTTTCACCCTAAATTAAAACAATGGCCAGACGGTTATCATGGCCATTGTTATTTATTTCCTTTGACTATCCGGATTGCCCACAACAGCTAAAGCAAAACTTAATCTTCTTTTTTACCCACATGAAAGCTTTTCAGCCCTCATTTTTAATTCTTGATTTGTTAATCCTGTAATTGAAATTAATTCCTCCAACTTTAAAGGAGCTGGATAATAAGCTCTAATGAGTTCCAACAATTCTTTTACCTTTAACCCTTCTGGTACACTTACTTCCTGGAGCATGGCTCCGATTCTTTGCCGGACTTTTATATGATTAGGTTGTTGATTGAAAAGTTGAACTTCACCATTTGTCTACTTTAATAGACCTAGAAGCATGGATACTGTTGTAGTTTTTCCAGCCCCATTTGGTCCAAGCAACGCCACGATTTCTCCACTATGGATTGTAAAGGAAATATCATTAACTGCTTGATTCCTTTGAAAGCTTTTAGACACATTCTTAACATTCACTACGACACTCAATGAAAACACCTCCATTTTTGCATGCTTTTATTGTAAAAGGAATGTAAATACTTTTTAGTAAGTGATGTCATGAAAATGAGGTGACAAATGTCATTTTTTCAAAAAAAAGCACGAATCTTATAATTGATCCGTGCTTGTCCCGTAAAATTAACTTTGAATTTGTCTGAGAAAATATTCACTAATCAGCTTTGAGTTTAATCTCGCAGCGACAAAGGGAGGGCGAATATTCTCTGTTTCATCTAATGGAGTTCCAAGCCATAATATTTGTTCATCAATGCAAATAAAGGGAAATGGAAAGTTTTGAAGGACCAGTTGATTATGTTGAATAGCTGGGATTGTTTCTGATGCAATCAAGGTTAGCTTTACTTCTCTATTTCGAAGATGGATGATATTCAACCATTCATTTGAAAGTCCACCAGTATTCACAATGGAAATCACGATTGATTTTTTGGCAGATTGAATATCCTGTTGAACAGGCTCGAGCTTCCTAGCATACATCCATTGAAGACGTGGATGCTGATACTTAATCCATTTGCCAATATCACGCGGCCAAATCACTTGATTTTCCTGCCTTTGATGTTCCACCAGTTTTCGTAATGCTTTCGATTGATAGACATGCTGTTGAACAAATGAGCCATTGCTTATATGAATGAACTTCCCTTTCGTTCTCGTAATCGCAACATTTATGAGTCTTTCACTATCCTTTCCTGTTAAAAGCATACCTGCCCGTCCCTCTGGATCACCATCAACCGTATCAAAGATCATCACATCGCGTTCACTCCCCTGGAACCTATGAACCGTTGCGGCAATGATATCTGCAGTTGCTAACTCCACCTGATATAGATCGAATAATAATTTCTCCATAAATATTGCCTGTGCACGATATGGGGTGACATAACCAATAGAGCGATTCCCGGACATATATGCCTCTTGAATGCATTGAAATCCAAGGAAAAGCTGCCAAAGGTTTATTCTTGAGTGACTTTGACCTGCAGTGATGCAATAGTTTCCCATATAACTGGTGTCAAGAAAAACAGCAGCTTGATTTGAAAACGGAGAGCTTTCTGTAATATGATTTCTGGTTGTTGTAACACTTTTGTGATCGGTAACAAATGATTGATAGATATATTTATTGGTGAAAGAAGAAATATCGGGATGCATCCTTCTTTGTTCTTTCAAAAGAAACAGTTGGGGATGAAGACTACCTTTTTTGACCCAATCCGCCACACCTGAATGATGAAAAATATCCTCTTTCAACCATTGATTCACCAACAAATGGTTAGAAGAAGCAATCGGAGGCAGCTGCTTAAAGTCTCCACAAATAATAACTCTTTTCCCTAATGAAGCTGCTAAGGCCGCTTGTGGAACATAGGCCATGCTCGCTTCATCTAAAATAACAAGGTCAAAATTATTTTCATAGATAGCTGGATCGCTAGCTGCTTTCGCTAATGTGGTTCCGATGATCATTGCTTCTTTGACAAATTCTAATTCCTTTTGCCTTATTTTCTCCATCAGCCTTGCAAGCTTTGTTTCTAATTTCAGCAAGTGTTCTGAATCACGAATGCTAAAGGACTGAGTTAAATCATTTTTTAATAAACGACGTTCATTTGAAAGTTGTTCATTTTCATAAGCCAACTCTGGATAGTGCTTTTTTAAAAGTTGATGGGCGGTGAGCCCCTCATGCTTTAAGATCATTTCACTCATTTGTGAACCATAACGAAGGATGTCGCCCTCATGGAACTTTCCTTTTTTTTCAATAAAAGCTGTCGTTTCCGACATTAAGACATCAACCGCTTGGTTACTATGCGATAATATTAAGACACGCTTCCCTTTTAAATATTTATTCGCCGCCACTCGTGCAAGGGTATACGTTTTTCCTGTTCCTGGTGGACCCCAAACATAGGTGACGGGGTTGTACTTTGAACGAAGGATGAGCTCATGTAAACTGTTTTTGATGTTGTCTGTTGGATGTTTGGTCTCCATAATAGGGTTGATAAGTTTCTTCATTCTGACTCGTTTCTGTTTGCTTTTCTTCATATCCTCAAGACGATCGCTTAAATGTTCTAACAGTTCCCAAGGATCATGTTGAAGATAAGCCTCTTCTACCAAATCTCCTAGTGACTCTTCTAAAGAGACCATCATACCTTCACCTTCAGAGGAGAGGACTTTCCCATCTGCTTTGATAGAACCCCAAAGGATTCTTACACTCGATCCATTTGGAATGTTCATCCTTTCATTACTATCAAAATAATAAGTAAAAGTTAATTGTTGGTTAACTAATCGTCCATTGAAAAGATGATAGCGAGAACTACCATATTTCTTTAGATACGAAATTTCTATTTGTAACGCTTTTTGCCATGATTTAATTAAGAAAAGGGTTGAAGTCATGATGGATCCTTTCTTGCTAACGCTTTTAAATCAGTTTTTTCTAATAAGGTGGGATTTTCATGAATCCTTCTTTAGAGAAAATTTATTTTGCATGATAAATATACATGATATGATACTAAAAAAATAGGGTGTTTCATAAAGAAAACAACCCTATTTTGCTTAGAAAGAGTTCTATTTTTATTTCTGTTATTTCCTCTTTTTCTAAATTATAGATCCAAAGATATTCCCATTTACTTATTTGTTTTGATGCTCCTGATTTAGTTGTTCAGCAAGCTTTTGATAATAATGAAGGGTATGTGGGTTCGACATCGAGTCTGGATTTGCCACCTTTTCGACTTCAAAACCAAGCAAGATTTTTCTAATTGGCACCTCTAACTTTTTGCCGCTGATGGTTTTCGGTATTTCTTCCACCTCATAAATTTCATCTGGAACAAAACGCGGCGAAATTTTATGGCGAATTTCATTCTTAATCTTCTGTTTGAGTTGGTCATCTAAATATGCGTTTTCTTTTAGAACAACAAATAATGGCATATGCGAGTTCCTTCCGAGCATTTCCAAATCAATCACTAAGCCCTCAAGTATTTCCTCTAGCCCTTCGACCACACGATAAATTTCACTTGTCCCTAAGCGAACCCCCTGACGATTGATAGTGGAGTCGGAGCGTCCAAAAATCACACTGCTCCCCTTTTCATCGATTTTAATCCAATCCCCATGGCGCCATATTCCGGGGAAAATATCAAAATAGCTATTAAGATAGCGCTCCTGATTCTCGTCATTCCAGAAAAATAACGGCATTGATGGCATCGGTGCTGTTATCACTAGTTCCCCAACTTCATTTACAAGAGAATTTCCTTCTTCATCAAAGGACTGAACATTTGCTCCTAAGGCACGGGCTTGCAGCTCACCTGCTCTAACGGGTAAAATGGAGCATCCACCAACAAAGGCTGTGCAAACATCCGTTCCTCCACTTGTCGATACCAGCCACAAATCTTCCTTAACGTTTGCATAGGTCCACGAAAAACCTTCTGCCATTAATGGAGAACCTGTGGAACCAATTCCCTTTAATTTAGATAGATTATGGGTTTCCCTAGGAATAATCCCTGCCTTCACACAACTACTAATATATCCTGCACTTGTACCAAAGAAGGTCGTACCAGATTCTTCTATTAAACTCCATAAGATATCAATCGATGGATAAGATGGACTTCCATCATACAAAACGATTGTCGAGCCAACGAGCAATCCTCCTAAGAGAAAATTCCACATCATCCAGCCAGTTGTCGTATACCAAAAAAAGACATCCTCTGCAGATAAATTCTGCTGAAGGTTGACCACTTTTAGATGTTCTAATAAAATCCCACCCTGGCCTTGGACGATTGGTTTCGGAAGTCCGGTTGTGCCAGATGAATATAAAATCCATAAAGGGTGATCAAAAGGTACTTGTTCAAATTGGAGTTCTTGTTCATTTGAAAGAAGCGAGTCCCAAGAGGTGAAATTTTGCAGAGTGTCAATTGGTGTTATTTGATTTAAATAAGGAACAAGAATGGTATGTTTGACGAATGTAAGTTCTTCTTGAAGCTTCGTAACAACTGGCAGACAATTAAAGGTTTTGCCATTATATTGATATCCATCAATGGTAAAAAGTACGACAGGCTCAATTTGTTTGAAGCGATCAACCACACTACTTGCACCAAAGTCAGGGGAACAGCTAGACCATATCGCTCCAATACTTGCACAAGCAAGAAAGGCAATCACCGTTTCCAGAATATTCGGCATATACGCTACCACGCGATCCCCAGGTTTGACGCCCATGGATTTAAGAGAATTGGCAATGGATGCCGTTTTTTCACGTAATTCCTTCCAAGAGACTTCTCTTTTTGCAACCCGTTCTGAACGGAAAAATAATGCTGTCTTGTCTTCCTTATAATTTTTAAAGACATTATCAGCATAATTTAATTTTGCCCCTTGAAACCATTTCGCCTCAGGCATTTGTCGCATATTTAAGACGGAGTAATATGGTGCAGATGCCTTTACCTGACAAAACTTCCAAACTGACTCCCAAAAATCCTCTAACTCCAAAACCGACCATTTCCACAAATCTTGATAAGTCTCAAACTTTGTGCCCTGTTGTTCATTTACCCATTTCATAAAATTCACAAGACTCGTTTGCTTAATTTGTTCCTCTGTCGGACTCCAAAGCAATTTCCCTTCTGTTACCGGTTTCAATAAACAGTCCTCCCCTTTTGATATGTATATTTGTTCCATAATATATACTCTATTCCATATAATTGCAGGAATTTCCTTTTCTGATAAAGAACTTTTTTTAGGGACTTTAAAGATAATGTGAAAATCCTTCTTTCAATATTTGTTCAGACAATTTTAAATTGAAGGGTATTTGCCAAGATTCGGTTTTCCTTAAACTGTATAGCTTCAGTTCTTAGCGTTTTATTCTCAAAATTGTTTCTTATTGGATTTTTTCGATCAATTACTTAAATTGAGAGAAGTTTCCTAGTTGTTTGCTTTCAGAGAGCATTTTTTTCTAGAAACACTATTTTATTTTTGTTGAGTTTAGTTATTTCTGGTCTTCATGAATTCGCCGATTCCATCCAGAACTTCTTACCCCTGCCAAATAAAAATGCCACCATCAAATCCCTATGGTGGCTCAGAAATATCCTTTATCCCCCAATATTCTTTCCATAAAAAATCTCATCCATTTCAGTCTTCAATCTTTCTGTGATTTCACGGACTTCATGTAGCTTGAGCTTGTCTTTTGTGTAACCAAATAAGTAATTGTTTAAATCAAACTTTTTTAATTTGCATTTTGTATGAAAGATGTGTTCCTGGTAGATGTTGACGTCAATCATATCATACAGTTCAATTTCCTCGTCAGGAATGTAATTTTGAATGGAACTGATTTCGTGATCGATAAATAACTTTTTTCCGTGAATATCTCTTGTGAATCCTCTTACGCGATAGTCAATGGTCATGATGTCTGCATCAAAGGAATGAATTAAGAAATTAAGCGCTTTTAGTGGAGAAATTTCTCCGCATGTCGATACATCGATATCGGCGCGGAAGGTGCTAATTCCTTCATCTGGGTGATATTCTGGATAGGTATGGACCGTTAAATGACTTTTATCCAGTTGAAAAACAACTGATTCCGGAAGGGGACCTGGTGATTCTTCATAGGATTCTGACGGTACCTCAACAACTGGCCCCTCTGATACCAGCATGGTTACACTGGCTCCTTGAGGGATATAATCTTGCTTTGCAATATTTAAAACGTGAGCTCCGATAATTTCGGCAACATTTTTTAGAATTTTTGTTAAGCGGTCTGCGTTATATTGTTCATCAATATAATCAATGTAAGCTTCGCGCTCTTCTTTTGTTTTGGTGTAACAAATATCATACATATTGAAGCTTAAGGTTTTCGTTAAATTATTAAACCCATGTAATTCTATGCGTTGTTCCGGAGTCAATGTCATGTTTCATTTCCCCTTATATCTTTTGACCTTCTAATTTTCCTTTCTTAATATTTTTACCAATTTCGGATGAATTATTTTTGTTATCTGCTCATCGTTCAATTTGATATAATGAAAAAAATAGCTGAACGTTTACTTGAGGAGAAATTTTGAATGACCAAAAAGAACAAAAATGTGAAAACACTTTGGGAGGATTCAACTGATTTATTAAACTTAAATAAACAATTAACCATTCTTCGAGAAAATCGCCGAAAAATCACAGAGGATGAGGTTCTATATTATAACGAAAAACAGGACCTCTTTGATATGAAACATTATTATCACAAAATTCAAAAAGCAGAAATAGAGGATCATCTATTTTTTCAATATCATGAACTCATTGATAAAACACATAAAAATCGTGTTCCTTATTTTATTAGTAAGGATTTATACTTATATACATGGGTAGATTTACAACCAGATGGAACGGTAAGTAGCATCTATACCGGTGATACGAAGGATCCAAAATCTATGATTTTGGAAGATTATGTGACCATTGGACAACGTTATGAAGAATTTCAACGATGCTTGCAGCGTATTCATAAAAAAGAATATGAGCTTGTCAAAGAATTAAAAATGATTGAATCAAAGCTAAAACTGAATACCGAGCATATTGTACCACAATCTTGGTTTGGGGGATTGGAACCTATGAAGGGCGATTTGCATCATCTTTTTATTTGTCAGCCTGAATGCAATATAGCACGTTCAAACTATCCGTTTGAAGATTTCCAGTTTTATGATCCCGACTCTAAGAATGAAAAAATTCATAATCATTGTGGTGTTACGAGCAATGGTCGTTTTGAGCCTGAGAACGGGAAAGGAGCCGTTGCGAGGGCAATGTTGTATTTCCTTTTGCGTTATCCCAAATCTATTCGCAAGGCTTTTCGCGTACAAATTAGCATTCCTCTTCTAACAGACTGGCATCAAAAGTTTCCAGTTACATTACATGAAAAACACCGCAATCAAGCGATTTTTCAAATTCAAGGAAATCGAAATCCGTTTATTGATTTTCCCGAACTCATTGAAGAAATTAAATTTCATCTATAAGAAAACACCCTGCATCTATCCGTGCAGGGTGTTTTCTTTTGAAATAAATCTATAAATCCTCCAATTTCACACATAAAAATGAAAAAAATGGGTAATAAATGAACGTATAAAAGAGTTTAGAGAAAATTGGGGTAATGAACATGTTTAATTTTAAACGATTCACGCGTAAAAAAATATCAAAAAATGAAAATCAAATCGAGTTCAAATATAATAAAGAAGGCTTTTACATTCATAAAGGACCAACCGGCGAAAATGACTTAACACCCTTAGTTTCCGTCATCACCCCAGTTTACAATGCTGAAAGCAATCTACATAAAACCATTGATTCTGTCCGCCAGCAAACGATTGGTTTTGAGAATGTTGAATATATTTTAGTCGATGATGGTTCAACCGATGCATCACGCAGTATTTTGCTGGATTATGCAAATCATTTTTCTAACATAAAAGTAGTATTTTTGAAAGAAAACACAGGAACACCAGCAGCACCGCGTAATTTGGGAATTCAATTGTCTCAAGCGAATTATATGACTTTTTTAGATGCAGATGATTGGCTTGCCGAAGACGGGCTTAGAGTCTTGTATGAAATCCTAGAAGAAACCGGTGATGATTACGCCGTAGGAAGAACAATCGAAGTGAAGAACAATAGCAAAAAAATTGTCGGTGAGCACGAATCATGCAAAGAACGGAGAAATGTTTCTCCTTTTTCGATTCCACATATTTTTCAGCATTTAGGTCCACGCTCACGCATGATGAAATCAGCCATCATAAAGGACAATCAGTTAACTTTTCCGGAGATGAAGTTTGCAGAAGATAAACAGTTTTTTATCGATGTTTTGATTCATTGTGAGACCATTTCAACGACTTGCAATGTGATTTATTATTTAAATCGGCTTTCGGATAATAATCAGTCTTTAACGAAGCAGACCAACATTATGGAGAAAACCGATAGCAATATTAAGGTAATTCAATATGTGAAAAGCAAAAATCTAGAGGTCGAAAAGGAAAAGGTCATTCTTAATCGTTTATACGAATTTGATTCGATACGCCGGCTTTTCAATACCAACCACTTCCATAAAACGGTGTTGAAAGACCTTTACTTGCAAAAGTTCAAGGAAATTCTCAAAACCACTGAAGATTTACGATATGAGTTTTCAGACAACTTTTTTGAGCCAATTAATAAAGCCGCATACGAACTTATAAAAAAAGGTCAAGCAAATAAAATCGCTGAGCTTTATCAATGGAATAAAAACGAAAAAATCAAGGATTTTGTAATCAAGGATCAACTCCCTTATATGATTACACCAGTTTTGGAAGGGGAACACCGGCTCATTCGGATGCCGATGCTTGCTGTTTATAAAAAGGGGTATTTTTCCAATCATGATTACAATTTAGAGTTTCAAGCCTATGGGGATCATATTGATAACTTTACAGATGTTTTGATTCGCGACAGAGAGGAAGTCACAAGAGAATACTCCCTCCCTGTTCAGGTGGATAAAAATGGGTATGGAAAATTTGCCGTCAGCGTGGATCTATTGAATCAGTTTCCTACCTCAAACTATATCGTGTTTTTACGATACAATGATTATCGCAAAATCAATATTCGGAAGCTCAATGAAAATCAGCTTCATTATGATAATCGCAACTTTTCCTTTTATACAACGGCTCATTCCAATATTGGCTTTAAGATTCATTAATTCCCTACACCAAAAACTCGCCTTTTCTAAAATGAAACGCGAGTTTTTTCACTTTTTATTGAAGGTGTAAAACAATCGGGCAATGATCGCTCCCTAAAATATCAGTGTGAATTTCTGCGCCATTCAGTTTAGATGCAAATCTCTCTGAGGCAATAAAATAGTCAATTCTCCATCCGATATTTCTTTCCCGTACCTTGTTCATATATGACCACCAGGTATAAGCTCCCTCTTTTTCCGGATAAAAATATCGGAAGCTATCGATAAAACCGGAAGAAAGTAATCTGGTCATCTTTTCCCGTTCTTCATCCGTAAATCCAGAATTTCCTTGATTTGATTTTGCATTGCGTAAATCAATTTCTTGATGGGCAACATTTAAATCGCCGCATAGGATAACTGGCTTATTCTGGTCTAATCCTAGCAAATACGAACGAATTTCATCCTCCCAATCGAGGCGAAAATCAAGGCGGGCCAAATCTCGTTGTGAATTAGGGGTATATACATTTACGAGGGAAAAATCCTCAAATTCAAGAGTTATAATCCTCCCCTCTCTTTCCTCTTCCCGATCACCAACTCCGTAACTGACTGAAATGGGCTTAACCCTCGTAAATATAGCCGTTCCGGAGTAACCTTTTTTTTCGGCATAATTCCAAAATTGATGGTAGCCATCTAATTCTAAATCAATTTGCCCCTCTTGTAGTTTCGTTTCTTGTATACAAAAAATATCAGCTTTGACTTTGTGAAAATAATCTAAAAATCCTTTACGAACACACGCTCTTAGCCCGTTCACATTCCAAGATACTAGTTTCATAGATTGAAATTTCTCCTTGCCTGTATAAAAATGATTTCTTTTTTACTATACCAATTCATATTCGAAAAATCACTTATTTAGCATGAATAAGGAGAATAACCTATTTTTTCACAATAACCCGACAAGTCTTTTCAAGAGGTTGAATTACGGCGGACATATCCAAATTCGCCAACCCTTGTTCCATTGCCAAAGAAAAGGCTTGTTCAGCATATTGTCCTAAATATCGTTCCATTCCCGTCTTCTCAAATAATTGATTCGCTAATACAACATCTTTATGTACATATTTCACCGCTCCACCTGGTTCAAACTGGCGCTCTAAAACATATTGCTCCATATGTCTTTCTAGCATACGGCTATCTCCATAGCTCACCTTTAATAGTTGATATAGTTGATCTGAATTTAAGCCAAATGCTGCCCCCGCCACCATCGCTTCGGAAGCAGCGACCGAATGAACCGCAACTAAGTACTGATTAATCAGCTTAGCAGCGCTTCCCGAGCCGCTCTCGCCTAAAAATTCAATGTTACAGCCTAATACTTCAATAATAGGATAAACCCTTTCATAATCACTTCGTTCCCCGCCAACCATAATCGTTAATGAACCTTGTTCTGCTCCTTCTGGTCCACCACTAACAGGAGCATCAAGATAATGAATCTTCTTTTCTTTTGCCAATTGATAAATGCTCCGACTGGTTTCTACCCCAATTGTCGTAAAGTCTAAACAAACTGTATCAGGACCTGCGTTTTCTAAGATGCCCCCTGCATTTGAATAGACATCCAGTACATCTTTTGGCATAGAAAGACATGTACATATATAATCACATTCCTCAGCAAGTGCGGCAATATCCTTTGAACCTTTTGCCCCACGAGCGAGGAGTGGCTCCAATTTTTGTTGGGAACGATTGTAGATCAAGACGTTAAAACCGGCATCAAGCAAGCGGATAATCATCCTTGACCCCATGACTCCTGTCCCAATAAATCCAATTTTCATTCCTCGAAACCTCCACTATTTATAGATTTTTAACCATTCAAAGCTTTCTAAACTGGAACTCTTAGGCGTATATTCAAGTCCAATATAACCTTCGTATTTTTGTTCCTCTAAATATTCTAATACTCTTTTGTAGTGAATCTCCCCTGTATCCGGCTCATGTCGTCCTGGAACATCAGCAATCTGAACGTGTCCAATTTTTTCAAAGTATTTTTCAAAATTGGAAAGCAAATTTCCTTTTGTTTTCTGGATATGATAAAAATCAAATTGAAGCTTAAGATTTGGCTCCCCCACTTCTTCGATGATATCAGCTGCATCCTGAAGATCAGATAAATAGTAATTAGGCATATCCTCTTGATTGATTGGTTCAATTAAAAGTGTCAGCTCGAACTCATTACATTTTTGAGCAGCAAATTTCAAATTCTCTATATAAGTGCTGCGAGCCACCTTTTTCTCAAATTTGTTTAAAAAAATTCCAGCCATACAATGCAACCTCGATACATGCAATGTCTTGGCAAATTCAATTCCAGTTAAAACGGATTCGCGGAAAAGCTCCACCTTGTTTGGATCAATGGCAATCCCCCTCTCTCCTTCTTCCCAATCACCAGGAGGAAGATTAATCAAAACAAGTGTTAGATTGTTTTCTTTTAATGCAGATCGTATTTGATTAAGTGGATATGCATAAGGAAACTGGCATTCCACTAAAGAAAACCCTGCCTCCCTTGCTTTTTGAAATCGCTCTATAAATGGGAATTCCGTAAAAATAGTTGAGATATTAACTGCAAACTGGTTCATTTTTCTCTCCTTAATCTCTATATTACAGAAAGATAACTAAATATTCTGTATTTTATATTTAAAAAAATAAACATTTCCCATATGATTCAAGTATATCATCAAAGAAAAAATTTGCTAGATTCATTTTCCTTCTAAAATCACGTGAATTTTGTAAATTTAATTCATACTAATGAGTGTTTTGCAAAAGCTAACGATGGGAGGTTGAATGATTAAATGAAATTATTATGGTTTTCAGCCATCTTACTATTTGCCAATACACCTGATGTAGATGATAGCTTATTGATTACCCAAGATCATACACCGATTACTTCTGTCAATCGCACTTTTTTCTCAATTCCGTATCAAGGGCACCCTCAGCCCTTTACTCAATTAGAAATGCTCCAAGACTTAGCTAATAAAATAGAGAAAATCGTTTACCGTGCTCCAGAAAATGCAAGTTTAAATGAACATGGCCAAATAATTGAGGAAAAAGCTGGAATCCAATTAAACCGCATTAAGTTCTACGAACAATTTTATAACTATTATTTTTCAAAAGGTTCAAGTCAATTTGAGGTTCCAGTTCAAACCATCTACCCTAGGGTGGACAGTGAGTTGTTATCTCAAATTCATTTCCAACAAATTGGTCATTATGCAACCTTTTACAATGCGATTAATTCCGCACGATCGAATAATATTCATTTAGCTTCAAGTGCCATTAATAATTATATTGTGTTTCCAGGTGAAACTTTTTCATTCAATAAAGTGGTTGGCATTCGTACAGTCAAAAAAGGCTATATGTCAGCTCCAGTCATTGTGAAAGGTGAATTATCTGAGGGAATTGGCGGAGGGATTTGTCAAGTATCCTCTACTTTATTTAATGCGGTTGATAATGCGGGATTAAAAATCATCAAACGTTATTCCCATAGTAAGCAGGTTCCATATGTTCCTCCTGGAAGAGACGCCACTGTCAGCTGGTATGGACCCGATTTTAGTTTTCAGAATAAATACAATCAACCCATCCTGATTCGCACAAAAGCCTCAAACGGAAAAGTGAGCATTAGTATTTATTCTTCCGATTCCATTAATTTTAAACCAAGAAAGGTACCAGGGGCATAAAATTATACAGACTCTTTAATCAAAAAAGACCAACTCAACAAAGGGACTTCCCTAAATTTGAGTTGATCTTTTTTTATCGTACAAGTGCAATAATTCCCTCCTCATCGTCCAATTGGAGTTCAATTGGTGAAAAGGGATCCATATTTAGAATTTGGTCAAGCCAATGTCGAAGTGCTTCAATCAAATTTTGAGTAATAAGCACTTGTTTTCTTCCGTTCACAAATGCCTCTGCTGAAAATCCATAATCATCATCGTACATCAATTCCACTTCTACCTCTTGTGGAGAAATCTGCCTTTTACCAGCGATATATAAACAAATGGCGTTGATAATATCCTGTTCTGAAATAACAAATGATTCCATTCTTTTCTCCTTTTTAATAACGTTTTCGTCTCATCGAAGTAAACAAGAAACGAATGATAACGAATAAAAGAATAATACCAATGAGGTTAACACCAAAACCTAGCATTGCCCCAAATGGCCCAAAATGGCTTAATAATCCACCAAGAAGGAAGCCAGAAAGTCCACCATAAAGCATCCCTTTCATAAAGCCGCGATTTTTCATTGAGGTTGTACTTTTATTATTAAAGTAGCTATTCTTCTTGTTGATAGTTGTACTTTGTTTTTTGTTAAATTGAAAATTTGATCCGCCATTAAATTTCTTAATGCCCGATTTATATCCCTTTGCACTTACCGTTTGTTGATCATGTACCAAGCTACTCCCCAGCGGTGAAAATAGAATGGTACAAGTTAAGATAGCTGTGATTATCTTTTTAAACATGAAAAAAATCCTCCTCTTTCTCGGAAAAAATTATGAATTTTTTGGGGAATGATTATTATACGAATATAAAGACCTAGAGTTTCATTTTTTTATCATTTTCCTAAACATTTTATAAGAAATGTTTCTAAAGTAACTCTAAGTGTCTTTCAATATCAGTTGCTTGGATTTATTTTCATTTTCCTTTATGATAGGAAAGAAACCATTTCACTTCTTTGGAGGACATGAATCATGACAGATACGAAATTTATTGGCTATGTAGGTACATATACAAAAGGAAAAAGTGAAGGTATCTATTCCTTCTTGCTTGATACTAAGGAAAAAAAAATCATGGATGTGAAGGTAGCGGCGACAATTGAAAACCCAACCTATTTAACCATTAATCAGAGTAAAAACCTCCTTTTTTCTGTTGGAAAATATGGTGATCATGGAGGAGTTTTTAGCTTTAATGTTGATTCACAAGGGAGATTATCCAAGGTAAATAATCAAACATCTGTTGGTTCGCCTCCATGCCATGTCAGTGTCGATAAACAAAATCACACCCTTCTGTCTGCTAATTATCATAAGGGTACGATTGAAGTTTATCCTTTCCAAAAAAATGGTGAAATTATGCCTCTTGCTTCAGTCATTCAATTTGAGGGAACAGGTCCTGACCCACGTCAAGAAAAAGCTCATGCGCATTATGCTAGTTTTTCACCAGATGAACGCTTTGTGGTCACGACGGATTTAGGTTCGGATAAAATTATTACCTTTTCATTGGAAAACAACAAATTAGAAGAAAAGAATGTTTTATCAGTTAAACCAGGAAGTGGTCCACGTCATCTTGTTTTCCACCCATCACAAAGTATCGCCTATGTAATGACAGAATTTAGTTCTGAAGTATTGGTGTTAGACTTTGATTCTGAAAGTGGCTTTTTCACTATTCGTCAAACCCTCTCCACCATTCCTTCTTATTATCATGAAAACAATCAAGGAAGCGCTATTCACATTTCGAAAGATGGAAGATTTGTTTACGCTGGGAATCGTGGACACAATAGTATTGCGGTTTTTAAGGTACACGAGGAAACGTTCGAATTGACTTTTATCGACAGAATCTCTACAGAAGGACATTGGCCGCGAGATTTTGTATTAGATCCTACCGAAAATTTCTTGATTGCTTCCAATCAAGAATCAAGTAATCTTGTCCTGTTTGCTAGAGAGGAAGAGACTGGATTGTTAACCTTATTACAGTCAGATGTAATAGTTCCAGATCCGGTTTGTGTCAAATTTTTATAAGGGCAAAAAGGGATGAGATTCAAATATCTCACCCCTTTTTGCTAATCTTAATGGATATTTTTGATTTTCAATGCTTGCTCATTATCAATCCATTCATCTAAACGCAATATACTTTGTCTTGCCTTTTCGTAATGTATGGTCCGATAATGATGCAATCCTCCCTCCTCTTCATCCTTTTCATCTGCCCATTTAACAATTTGCTGAAGGGTTGTGCGCCTGATTTGATTCGTTGGTAAAAAGGAATCAGTGTGAAATAGTACCGCTAAGGAAATTTCTTTGGCTTTTACTGGATTTTCCCCAAGTCGGATTAGAAGTTTATGGGCTCTTTCCGCCCCTTTAATCGGATGAATATCATTCCTGCGATATAAATCGTAGTCCCATTTCCCATTTTTATACCAGGAGTAATGACCAATATCATGTAACAATCCCGCTTTAGCTGCCACATCCACATCAATATGGTATTCCTTCGCTAAGTTAAAAGCATGGTAACTGACAGCAATTGCATGTGAAAGACCAGAACGATTTAAATATTTTTGGGCAATATGATGTTCAAAAATATCCAATAATGTTACATCTCTCATCAAATCCTCCCCCTTATTGATATTTGCGTAATATTTCCTTCCGTATTTTTATTTAATTTGTATAATAGCCTGATTTTTTATAGATTTCAATAGGTATAAGGGAAGAATATTGGAAATTTTCATTTTCTATGTTAGATTTTCTAACATCTATTTCGTTTATCATTTTTTATAAATCTTAAATTTCTATTTTACAATACAAACACATTGAAAACCACGTTCCTTGTCATACAGACAAGATTTATTTTTTCACAAAAATGATCTCCTTATCCATACCTTGTACCACAAACATTTTTTCTAACGTGCAAAATATTATATAATACGAATTCCCTATAGGAACTTTATTATTTTGCAATATTTATAAACAGTATATTAAGAACAATATGTGAATTTTTTTTGGAGATTTTGTGAAAAGTTGTTTGACTTTATGATACATTTCAATATATTCTAAAAATGTAAAATATTTCGAAATTAGAAAGGGGATGTTTCAATGCAACATATTGCAGAATCTGTAAACTCTGCAAAAAAGGGGAATGAGGTAGACTTCGTAAAAATTGCCAGTAGCGAAAAGTACCAACAATTAAAAAAGGAGAAAGCAAAATTTATTGTTCCCCTCACGATCTTTTTTCTCGCGGTTTACATCTTGCTTCCCATTCTCACATCTTACACAAAAATCTTACATCAACCGGCATTTGGCTCTATCTCTTGGGTTTGGTTGTATGCGCTTTCACTTTTTATTTTAACTTGGATCTTATGCGGAATTTATGTTAAAAAGGCTGCCAAATTCGATGAAGCAGCAAAAGAAGTTTTAAATGAGAATCATCTAAAGGGCGGTGAATAGGGTTGAATACAACGGTCGTTGTTTTATTTTTAATTATTGTTGGAATCACTCTTTATATTACTTATCTAGCAGCTAAAAGAACGAAAACGGCTAATGAATTCTACACGGCAGGTGGAGGCTTAACAGGTTGGCAAAACGGGATTGCCATTTCAGGAGATTACTTATCAGCTGCTTCCTTTCTAGGAATTGCCGGTTCGATTGCTCTTACGGGCTTTGATGGTTTCTTTTTCAGTATAGGTTATTTAGTAGCATATTTAGTCGTTCTTTATCTCGTCGCAGAACCATTAAGAAATCTCGGAAAATATACCATAGCTGATATGATTAGCTCCAGATTCGACGCTAAGAAGGTAAGAGCCACGGCTGCAGTAAGTACACTCACTATTGTTATTTTCTATATGATTGCCCAATTGGTTGGTGCAGGTGCACTTATACAACTTTTATTTGGAATTGATTATTGGATGGCCGTCTTAATAGTTGGTGTGATGATGACGATTTACGTACTATTCGGAGGTATGACAGCAACAAGCTGGGTGCAAATTATTAAAGCCATTCTATTAATGGCTGGAACCGTTATTATTTCATTCTTAGTACTATTAAAATTCAATTTTAATATTGCTGACATGTTTAGTGATATGAAAACGGCTACACCATTAGGAGAGGCATACCTCAATCCAGGAGTCAAATACAAGAATCCGGTTGATACGATTTCACTTATGATTGCCCTCGTTTTGGGTACAGCTGGTTTACCTCATATTTTAATGCGCTTCTTTACCGTTCGTGATGCAAAAACAGCTCGTTCATCTGTCATTTGGGCTACCTGGATTGTTGGGATCTTCTATATTATGACGATTTTCCTCGGCTTCGGAGCTGCAAAATTTGTTGGAGCAGATACCATCGTTGGTGCTAATGCGGCTGGAAATATGGCTGCGCCCCTACTGGCGAAAGCTTTAGGTGGAGATTTCTTAATGTCATTTGTGTCAGCCGTTGCCTTTGCCACCATTCTTGCCGTTGTTGCAGGACTTGTTTTATCAGGAGCTTCCGCATTTGCCCATGATATCTATGGTCAAATTATTAAAAAAGGAAAAGTAACAGAAAAACAACAAATGTTAGCTGCTCGTTGGGCATCTGTAGGCGTAGCTGTTTTTTCTATCCTGCTTGCTTTATTTGCTCAAAAAATGAACGTTGCTTTCCTTGTTTCCATCGCTTTCTGTATAGCAGCTAGTACAAATCTCCCAATCATCATTTATACAATTTATTGGAAGAAATTCAATACAGCTGGTGCCATTACTGGTATGGTAACAGGCTTATTATCTGCATTAATTCTCGTCATCTTAAGTCCAAATGTCTTCTCTCCAGTGGAAGGGGCAGCAATATTTGTTGGCGAGCCAATATTCCCATTAACAAATCCTGCCATCATTTCTGTTCCTGTTGGATTTATCGGGGCCTTTATAGGCACTGTACTTTCACGAAAGGCCGATGCCAAGCGTTTTGCCGAAGTGGAAGTTCGCGCCAATACTGGTTATCGCGAAGGAATCTAATCACAAAAACGAGATTGCTTTCAAAAAGCAATCTCGTTTTTTACATGTATTCATGAATAATTACTCTTCATCAAATACTTCGACTTTCTCCATTACATCTCCATTTTTCATTGCTTTTACAGCTTCCATTCCTTTTGTTACTTGGCCAAACACTGTGTGTACCCCATTTAAGTGTGGTTGTGGTTCATGAACAATAAAGAATTGGCTTCCGCCTGTATCTTTCCCAGCATGTGCCATAGAAAGAGAGCCTTCAACATGCTTATGAGGATTTCCCTCTGTTTCACATTTAATGGTATAACCGGGGCCACCCATACCTGTTCCTGTTGGGTCACCTCCCTGAGAAACAAAACCAGGGATTACACGATGAAAGGTAACTCCATTATAAAAACCTGAATTTGCTAATTTTTCAAAGTTAGCCACCGTGCCAGGTGCTTCATTAGGAAATAAATCAAATTCGATTCGATCTCCAGATTGCATTTGTATGTATCCTTTTTTTGCCATTCTTCACATCTCCTTTTTATCGAAAATCATGTTTATCATACATGAGTATGTTTAGAAAGAAAAGTAAAACTTCTCTTTTGATTAATGGTGATGATGATGTCCCATTGAAGGATTCGTTACAACGAACTCCTCTTGTGGAACATAAAAGTATTGAATCCATACGCCATCAAGGAATGGATCTCTCTTATCAAGAATAACTTCAATTCCCTTATCCGTTTTAACAATCTCATCATGTTCATTAGGAGTATCAAAATCTATTGCATAATGTGCATGATCGCCATGTTTTTCTGTTACATATACACGAATCATTTTCCCTTTCGCTGCTTCACTCTCTAGCATTTTTGCCAACACTTTGGCTGCATTACGATTCATTTTCACTTTCATGAAGTCTTCTCCTTTACCTCTTACTTGCAATTTTACTGTATCATTATCTCATTAATCATGAAAAAATGAAAATCTGGATATCCTAAATTGATAAAACAATCTCAATTACTTAGATACACATGGATATTTTTAAAATTCAAAGCATAGATAACTAAGTGAACCAAATTCATAGCTTCGATGAATAACTTTTGCTTGTTCCAAACCATATCCGCTGCCTAATGCAATAAAAAAGGGAACGAAATGCTCAGGACGTGGAACGGCAAAATCCGCATTCGGTGCAAATTTGTGATATTGGAATAAATCTGCGAGCTCTTTTTTTTCTAATTTTTCAATTAACCAATCATCAAATTTCACTGCCCAAGGTTCTGGAGTGGTTTGATTCCAATTTACCATTCGTAGATTATGAACCGTTACTCCGCTACCGATGACTAGTATATCCTCTCTGCCCAACCCTTTTAATGCCTCACCTATCATATACTGAGCTTCAGGAATTAGGAAAGGATTGATTGAAAGTTGAATGACAGGAATATCCGCATGAGGATACATTTTTGAGAGAAGGGTCCACGAGCCGTGATCCAATCCTCTAGAGGTATCCCTTTGAAGCGGAATTCCTACATCTTTAAATCTTTTTTCCACTAATTTAGCAATTTTCTTTGAACCTTTAGCTGGGTATTTGATTGCATAAAGTTCATCAGGGAAACCATAAAAATCATAAATGGTTTCATATCCATCATTGGTATAAGAAATTGAATGCAGCTCACTTTCCCAATGGGCACTAAATATGACAATAGCCTTTGGTTGATATTTTTGCCCTAAGGACTTCAAAAAATTTGTATATTCTGTTTCCTCTATCGCTAACATGGGTGAGCCATGTGCTAAAAATAAAGAAGGTAACATGTTTCCATCCCCCAAAAATCATTTACTTACTTTATGTAAGTAAATATACTTTTATTAATAGTTTATGTCAAATAAGTTTTTTCCTATTAATAAATTTGTTACTTCACTATTATTTCATATATAATAAAAGAGTAAGGGGTGTTGCAACAAATGAAACATCATTTATTATGTCCTAGATTTGAAAAGGCCATGAATATTCTTGGTCAGAGATGGACAGGACTCATTATTTATCAATTAATTTCTGGACCGCAACGGTTTTGCCATATTGAATCTTCTCTTCCTATCAGCGGAAGATTACTCTCGGAGAGATTAAAAAGTTTAGAAAAGGAAGGTATTGTCAAACGGGATGTCTATCCAGAAACGCCCGTGCGAATTGAATATTCCTTAACGGAAAAAGGGCGATCACTTGAGCCGGTTCTTCGTGAACTTGAAAAATGGTCTAACCAATGGATTTCCACTGACAGCCTTGAAAATAGTCACTAAATCCAGCCGTAAATCTTGCAAAATGCATGTAATGGATCATTACAAAAAGACTGTCAATAAGAAGAATGTCAAAACCATTTTTGCCTCATACTACAAGTAATTGATGAGGAAGTGAGGTGAGACTCTTGCCCAGGATTCGTCCAACTTTTATGGATAGTCCATATTTCGTCGATGAACCAGGAAATTGGCATTTAAAAGAAGGAGCATCTAAACAATTAATTCAGGAATTTCATTCCTATATGGAATCACTAGAACATATTCAAAATAGGCCGGCATCCATAGATGGCATTCATATTGATTACCCTTATGAAAGATAATTCCTAACTAAAAGGAACCTTAATCCCTAATCAGGTTCAAGGTTCCTTTTTTATTTCATGCTTCTCACAATAATCCTCAACTAGCTGTTCGATTTTCCCTAGTTCTGGAAACTTCCCATGAAAAGAAAATGAAATTTCCTCAATAAATTTCCCTTCCCGATAAACATGAATGGCCCCATTTTGTTTAATGACACTATACTCTGGTTCAAAACGAAGCCCATTTTTTTCAATTGCACCCATTTGACTCTCCCCCATCACTCATATCCAATCATCTTTATTATCAGCTTTCTGCAGCAAAATCATTTATGCAAAATTTTCCTTATCTGCAACTTGTCAGGTGATACATATTTCTGATTGTTTTTCCCAATCTAAAATGAGGAGGTGTAGATGATGGAGCCACAAAGCTCTGGAAAAAAATCAATTCCAGATTTTGATTCATTAAATGACCGGATCATAGCTTAACCTTCACTTGAACCAAGGCTTGTCATTAAAACCAATCTTGACACAAAGGATCCAACAGAAGAAAATCCTTATTTTCAAACCAACCATGCAGATAAAGAAAACTCGCCGATTGGCAAGCCTTCAGGCGAAGACAGAGGCGTAGTTGCGCTTATACTTTATTCCTAAAATTGGCTTCTACGTCGAATTTTCATCATTGCTGCCAATTTATACTTTTTTTAAGTATAAGAAAGCCATCAAAGACTTTTTTGAGGAGTAGATAAACATGGACCGTACGCTTGGATATTTAAGGGAAATTTTATCAAATTACATGGATCGTGATTCAATATCCCAACATATTTACAAAAGAATCCAAAAATATTCCTATCATTCAGAGGATGAATTTATCCGTGATCTACAAGAAGAAGAAATTGCCTTTTTAAATAAAATCTTGCCTGATGAAATTAAACATGCAAATGAGGTAAATGATAGGAAAAGGGCATATCAGCTAAATGAGGTATATGAATTATTAATATGATTAAAAAAACAGAGCTAGGTTGTCATATCTCTCATAACCTGCTCTTTTTTTTTACACGGAAATATCATGGATAGTAATCTCAGGTCTGCTTCCAACCCTGATATTAACCCCTGTTTGCCCTAAACCTTCACTAATATAAAAAGGCTTTCCATCATGATAATGCAATCCTTTAACCATGTTTTTACGGACAAGTTTACCCATTTTCAATAAATGATAAGGTTTCGGCCAATGAATTTGTCCCCCATGGAAATGGCCGGATAATAGATAATCATAATGATAATCTTCTAGATCTAACACGATATTTGGATCATGTGTAATGATTAAGTTGTATCCTTTTGGCAATTCTTTATAGGCCTTTTGAATATCACTTCGGTTCGTGCTATAATCATCAATTCCAATAATATTGACTAGTTCTCCATTAATTTCAAGTGACAAATGTTCATTCCTCAAAGTATGGCAACCATTTTCTTCAAGTGTTTGCTGCAAACGTTGAAAATTCGCCGTTCGTAAGAAATAATCATGATTCCCAAATACTGCAAAGATTCCATATGTTGGATTTGCTTTTTTTAATACTTTTAGATATGGAACTATTTTGGGAATACTTCTTTTACGGTCAAGAAAATCTCCAGTTAGGGCTATGAAATCGATCTTTTGATTGGAAATTTTTTCATACAGTTCTTCTGGAGTGATGGATATATTTTCAAGATGGATATCGGATAAGTGCAAAATGGTGAAATGATTTTGGTTCAGCTCGATTTTTGAATGGAACATTGTGATCGTATTTATCACAACATCTTTTGTATTTTGATATGCCCTAAACAAGAGTAGACTGAAAAGTAGAATGGCTGCAATCAAACAAAAAAATAACACGTTCATCCCCCCTCCCTTTAAAGTATATTAGGTGTTGGGGGGATTGGATAGTGGGAGTTGATGGAGAATTTCCCTTTTCCTTTTATTTGATTAGACTTTAAATTTTAAGTATTTATGACTAAGTTTATCTTTTGACATAAAAAGATAAACTGGTTTACTTTTCTTTAACTGTTCAATGGAAAAGGATGAAGACGAAAGCAAATAAATAGGAAATTGCATCAATCTTTTCATAATTTGATAAAATTTATTTGATGGAAATACAAGATCAAATCCCAATGTTTTTACTCCTTTATTAATGGTTGTGACACCGATAATTCCTTTTATATCTGTTCGCTTTGGATGCTTTTCAATGTATTCAGCAAGCATTGGCATGGAGTTCAAAACCATTTTATAAATCATTCTTCCCTTTTTCAGTGAATGACGAATAATTAAAGATTCCTTGAGAATTTTTGAATTATGAAGATGAATTTTTAAGAGTAGATCGTTCTTTTTAATTGATGTTCCATCGGAGAGGATTACATCCTTGCCACGATATTTCGTGATGCGTACACGAAAAACACACGGTTTCTCAGTTGTTGATGGAATATAGTGTAGCCGAGTAAACAAGAAGTAAATGGGATCAAACATGTTCCATAGAATAATTATTAAAGGACGAAGGCTCATGTCAATGATTTTCAACTCCTTTCATAGTTACTCTATCCTGAGAAACTTGTCATTATTCAAGGACAGATTTGTTTTCCATTACCATTCTGACTGTAACAAACAAATTCCACTAAAAAACTCCAGCAGATTCACTGCTGGAGTTTTGTTCATGAAAAATGAGGATTAATTGACGATTTTTATTTTAACTTTTTTTCGTCCCCATTGAAGTGCTTGTTTTTTTGATTTGACAAAGACATCAATTTTCTTTCCTTTAATGGCACCACCAGTATCTTCAGCACGAGCGTAGCCGTAGCCTTCCACATATACTTTAGAGCCTAATGGGATCACTTTTGGATCTACAGAAATGACTTTGGCATTAGGATTTTTCTTAAGGTTAAAACCTGTCGCTGTTAACCCGGAGCATCCTTTACATGAAGCAGTGTAAGCAGTTGCTGTCACTACAATTTCTTTAGATGATTTTTTTGTAACAGCGGTTTTTGTTGCTGTTGCTTTTTTGGCAGAAGTTGCTGTTGCAGCTTTTGATACAGTGATTACTTGACTTGAATTCACAATCAATTTTTGTCCAGGATAAATTCTATCAGACTTTAATTTATTCCATTTCATGATAGAACTTGAAGACACGTGATATTTCTTAGCAATGCCGGAAATCGTATCCCCAGACTTTACTATGTATCTTTGAACTGGTGAAACTTCTAATTTTTCACCTATGATAATTTTATCCGATTTTAGATGGTTCCATTTTTTTAAATCAGAAACAGAGACATGATATTTCTTTGAAAAACCAGAGAGTGTGTCTCCTTTCTTCACTGTAACTTCTGCTGCTTGTGCCGACACTGCAAAGGAACTGGTGATGGTAGCGGCTGCCAAAATCGCTAGTAAAGCTTTCTTCACTTGAAAAACCTCCCGATTCTTGTTTCGCTATCTCAAGATTAATCATAGCAAATATATATTTCATTTAAAGAACAGGCATATATTAATTCCATGACGCATATAACAGATATGTTACAGTTCTATTACTACAGCTGCTTTCTGTACCATATATTAGAAAAAGAGCATCATTATGGATGCTCTTCCAAATATGCTTTTTTAGTTAAGAGGTTAAAAATGGCTTACACCGTCTAATACATTCCGTCAATTTTTCAGCATTTTTATTATACATTTGTTTGGCTTGCTCAGAATTCGTACTTAAAGCGAATAGCTCTAAATCTGCCTGACATTTTTTCATCATCGCAAGAAGTAATGGCCTTTGCACTGGACTTGCAACCTTTAATTTATCATTGTATATATCAATGGTCAGCTCACCGTACGAATCAATTTGTGCAAAAAAAACATTATCAAGAGTGACACCCAATTTATCTAATTCTTGAGTTAGCCATTTTCTTGTTTTACCAGAGGCAGATAGTGGTTCATCAAGGATAGCCCCATCCATAATAACAGTGTGCGGTTCTTTCTCTTCTGCAACTAACATATTCATATCCTTTGGTGTAAGCGGTTGCTTTTCTCTTTTTAGAAGGACACTTAAGTCGCCTTTAGGTTCAAGGACGGCAAATTCGACATCAGCCACTCGAAAAACATCTTTTTGTCTTAGAAGGGAGGTTAATTCATCAATGGTATATTTTTCCTTCTTTAGATTATCTTCCATGATTTTACCATCTTTAATTAATACAGTTGCTCTTCCATCAATAAGCTCACGCATTTTTTTACTTTTCATCGTTAAAATATCCACCAATACGGTCACAATTCCAAAAATTCCTATGGCCAAAACTCCATGAAAGATATTGCCATCTAACCCTAATATGACTTCTCCTGCAATACTACCCATTGTGATTCCTGAAATATATTCGAATAAGGATAATTCAGATAGCTGTTTCTTCCCAATGATTCTTGTCATGATAAGTAAAGTAATCAAATAAAGAAAGGATCGCAGGGTAACCTCATACCAATCTGACATCTCATCACCTCTATCTATGATGGTTTATATTGCGGCTCTTCTAATTCAAGTTCCGTTTTCCGTTTATTCATGTCTCTTTGGATTTCATGAATGACAAGCATTGTCTCGTGAAATACCTTTTGAACCTCATCCACTTGCGCATTCATGGCAAGACTTGATAATTGCGCTTCAATTCCTTTTAAAGTTGCAATACATTGATTCACATTTGAAGCAATTGTCATGTCCTATTCTCCTTTATGTATTCCGTAATAGGTAACAAGAAGACTCAGGACTAGAGTCTTCTCATCGGTCTTATTCAACTATTGTTTATATTGTGGTTCTTCTTGCTCAATTTCTTGCAAACGTGGTTGAATACTGTCAATAATTGACTGAGTTTGCTTAGCAGCCTGTTGATAAATTTGCTTTGCATTTTTATTTTCCGTTCCTAGGGCGAAGGTTTCAAAATTTGCTTGTGCACTTTTCAAACCTGCAATCGTTTGTTTTACTTGTGATCCAACTGTCATGTATTTTCCCTCTTTTCAATAATAATGTACATCGTACAGAACATATTATTTCTAAAAAGATGGGTTCAATGTGCAAGAATAAAATTGTAATTTTTTCCAAAAGCGATTATTTACCTTAAACATTAGGCTGTTTTCGTTGGTAAAATAATACTAAAGGTGGTTCCTTTATCTTGTTCGCTCTCAATGAATACCTTACCATGATGGCTTTCAATTATCTTAAAACTCACCATAAGTCCGAGCCCATTGCCATTTTCCTTTGTAGTAAAAAATGGCTCTCCTATATTCTTTAATTTTTCCTGAGGAATCCCTACCCCAGTGTCTTGAATCAAGATTTGAACTTGATTTTCATGGATATTGACTTTAACAGTTAATTGCCCGCCATTTGGCATCGCTTCTATTCCATTTTTGATAAAATTAAGAAAAACCTGCTTTAAACGATCTTCATCACATTCAATCATGATAATTTCATGATCCGCTTCAAAAAAAACCTCCACTTTCTTCTTCCGTGCTTCAAACTCTAATAGTGATAGCACATTTTGGATAATCGGAATAATATTTTTTTCTTCCAATTGAGCTGTTTTCGGTTTAGCAAGCACCATGAAATCCTCGACGATCTGATTGACCCGGTCAATTTCATCTAAAATAATATCGATAAATTCTTTTCGCTGATCATCCACTTCCGTATCAAGTAAAAACTCTGCATAGCCCTTCATAGAGGTTAAAGGATTACGAATTTCATGGGCAACGCCTGCTGCTAATTGGCCCACTGCAGCGAGCTTGTCCTGCCGATGCAGAATTTCCTCTGTTTTCTTTTTTTCCGTAATGTCACTTCGAATAGCTAGATATTGATAAGGGCGCCCTGCATCATCTAGAAAAGGGACTATCGTGGTGTCGACCCAGTAATTGTGACCATCTTTGGCCCGATTCCGAATTTCCCCTCTCCAAACATAACCCTCTCCAATTGTTTTCCATAGCTCCTTAAAATAGGCCTTAGTATGGAACCCAGAATTAAGAATATTGTGATTTTTCCCGATTAACTCTTCACGTGTATAACCGGATATTTCACAGAATTTAGCATTTACATTTGTAATGACTCCCAATGCATCTGTGAAAGCTACAATGGAAGCTTGATCTAAAGCGAATTTTATATCACTGATTTCTTTTAAGGTATTTTTTAAACTTTCCTCATTCTCTTTCTTTTTCGTTATATCCGTCCGAATGGAAACATATTGATAAGGCTTCCCTTTTGCGTTCAAAAGAGGGACTATCGTTGTGTTCACCCAATAAAAGCTCCCATCTTTTGCTCGGTTACGAATTTCTCCCTTCCAAACCTTTCCTGCTGAGATCTTATCCCACATCTCACGAAAGAATTCTTTATTATGGTAGCCTGAATTCACTAAGCGATGAGTTTGTCCAAGAATTTCTTCTCTTTTATATTTGGAAATTTCCTCAAACTTCTCATTAGCATATATAATAACTCCCTTAGGATTGGTAATAATGACAATGGCCGCTTCATCTAAGGCAAATTGGATATCCTTAAGATACATATCGGATACAGCCCAGCGTTTACTCTTGATTGTACTGGAAATAACGATGCCCGAAATAATGATCATAAGAAGCATTAACACAAAATACATGATCTCAGTTGTCTGTGAACTATTCAAAAAGTTATCTTTCTTATAAAAAGTGGATGATTTGATTAATAAAAAGTGGGACTCGATAATGGACCCCGCACTGATAATTGCACTTATTGGCTTTAACCATGCTTGATGAGAGTTTAGAAAGCTTTTGGAATGAAAGAGCATCCAAAGAACAAAAAAAGAAGAACAAAAAATGAGTATTCCCCCAACTACTAGCAGGAGTGAATGAAAGACGATATGAACATTCATTCCATACATACCTATAAAATATATGAAAAAGACCGCAGCTGTCATAAAACAGCTGCCAATAATTAAATGAAGCAGATTAACCTGACGATTGATCACAAAATAGAAAGCAAAACACGTTAATAAAATTCCAAACAGAACAGATAGAATAATAATCGGGATATTATAAATGATAGAATCAAAATGACTCAAAGCTAAAACCCCAATAAAATTCATCACCCAGATTCCAATTCCTAAAGAAAAGGATCCACCAAAAAATAAAAAACGTTTATTTCTTTCTGAAGAATCAATTAATGTAAATAAATCTATCGCTGTATAAGATGAAATAAAAGTCAAAATAATTGCAGTTAATAATAATAAAGGATTATAAGAAAACACGAGCTCATTCATTGACGATCACCCCAGTTATCGCAATAGTTTCTACTATGATTGTAATGGAAACTGCCTCTATATGGAAGAAAAATCTTCATAAATTCATTTTGAATAGGATTATTCTTTCATATCTATTCAAGTTTGTCATCTTCAAATTAAGGATTAGATTTTTTTTGAAAATTTTCAAAAAAAGTCTACACAAATAAAAATTAATCGTGTATACTGTACTATAACAGAAGGGAATAATAAAAACTGTATTATAAAAACAAAGGGGGATTTACAAATGATTCAGAGTCCAGTTGAGTTTTTCCGCACATTACCAAAAAAGGTTTGTCCTGAGTGTGGTCAGCCCATTGAAGAACAAGCAGAATCATACCTTTTAGAATGTGAACGCTGTCTTGCAAAAAAATCCGAGTAAAGATTGGACGAAATTTTTATGCCTATGAACACAAGAAAATGAGCCCTTTCATTTCACTGAAAGAGGCTCATTTTCTTTTTATATTTATGTGGATTAAACTTTTGAATTTTCCTTCTTCATCTTTTCATTCCCCTTTTTCAACACTTGACGAGAAAAGATAATGCCACTTGCAATTAAAACGACACCAAAAGTAAATATCTTAATATCGGCCGTCCCTGCATAAATGACCCAAACTGAATAAATCGTAGCCAAGAATGCGATGATTCCGTCCATCCATCTTGCCTTCTTACTATTATGATACGTCTCTCCTGTGACAACTAATTTAAGCTGGAACACTGAAGATATGAAATATGGAACAAGATAAGATAAGGTTGCAATATAAATAATAAAATCAAAGGCCTGGGAAATAGAATTGGAGACCGTAGAAAAAATAAATAATTGTCCAATCATATTTGTAACAATGATAGAAAACTTTGGAATTCCCTTTTGGTTTTCTTTTCCAAACTGAGGAATAAAAATCCCGTGCTTTGCTGCTTGAAAAGGGATTTCCCCAGTTAACATGACCCAACCAAGAGAAGAGCCAAATAAACTAATCAGACCAAGTCCAGCCAATAATTTTGCTCCAATTGGTCCTAAAATCGTTTCAATCGCGTCAATTAGCGGCTTATCAGAGGCAATTAATTGATCCTGTGGCAGCATTCCCATCACAAGGGTGCTTATGCCAATATAAATTGCTAACGCTATGAAAAGTCCAAGAATCGATGCTCTTTTTACATCAATTTGCTTTCTAGCACGCGGGGCGAAAACAACCGCTGATTCAACCCCAACAAATGCCCAAAGCGTCGTAATCGCTGCTTTATTAATTTGAGAAAAAATACTCATACTATTCCCTGCATCATCTACTCTTGCTGCAGCTAATGGAAGAATATTTGCCTTTTGAAAAGCAAACAAACCAATAATGATAAACAAGAGAAAACCAATAACTTTTGCCGCTGTTGCTGCGAAATTTAACTTTCCTGCCCCTTCCATCCCATGTAAAATAATCATTGTTGTACCCCATAATAACAATGTGCAAACTAAAAAAGTAATGGCGTTCCCTACTTTTAAAGTAAATGATCCAATTTTAAAAAGCTCTGCACTACTTGTCATGATTGGGAAAAAAGTGGATAGATAGCCTGCAAAGGTAGTAATAATCGCAATATTTCCTGCAAGGTTACCAATCCAATACCCCCAGGTTGCCATAAACCCTGAAAGGGTAGACGCATTAGAACCTGGTTTAAATAATTCTTTTGCATAAATTTGCGGTCCACCTGAAAGCTCCGGTTTTCGTATCGCCAGATTTCCAAATACTAAAACAGTCACTAAAACACCCAAACCGGTTAATAACCAAGCTCCCAACACACCAAGGGGACTCGCCACCTCAGAAAGGGATCGCGGTAGCATAAATATCCCTGATCCCACCATGTTCCCAACAACCAAAGCTGTAAGTATCCACAGTCCAAATTTTTTATTTTGACCCATCTATAGTACTCCTCTCGTTTCTTTCCTCGAGCTTTAGAAATTAGAGATAATATTCAATGATTTGTAAAAGCACAAAAAAGCACACCACTTAACGGTGTACTTTTAAACTGCCGCATCAGGGGAAATGGATAGTTCATCATAACAAAAGCTATGACAGTTCTGCTCCTATTCAAAGACAGACCCAGCTACTAATCATCAGAGAATTCTTAGTGCTTCGGCAATGATTCCTTTTTGTTAAAGTCCTAGAGCTCTCTGACTCTCATTTAACATACTCTTAATGCATTGCGCCTCTAACTCATCTTTAGCTGATGAGGAATTATCAATTCAGTTACGAGGCTAGCTTACTAGAAAGGCGGGGCATTGTCAATGAATAAAAGTATTCTAAAAAAGTAAAATATAACGTTATTTCCACTCATTTCCTCCATGAAAATCCAAAAATGGTGAGAGAATAAACTTAATAAACAAAAGGAGTGAATAAATTGGTTGCGTGGTCTGATGAAAAGAAATTTCTTACAAAAGCACCAAAGGAAACAAATTTCACCGTCGATACCGATGGGCATTTTCCCAATCTAAAAGCAATCGCCGGAGATTCTGTCAATGCCCACAAAAACCTAGAGGAAGCTAATGCTATTTTTACGAAAAAAGAATTGGGACAGCAGAATGAAAATAATGCCTTGTAGACGGGGCTTAGTAAATGTTTCATTATACTTTTGTTCGTTCCTAAATAGAATTTTATCATAAATTTTGCAGTGAATATGTTCGTACAAATATTGACGTATACAGCTTAAATTAGATTGCAATATCTTGTATTAAGGTAGTTGATAAAAAAATGGAAGGTCAAAAAAATGATTCCTCTATCCTCTTCACTTGAATTTATATTCTGTCTCTTTGCTAGCTAATAGCCTGATATTAGAGCTTTTATGATAAATGGAAACTCCCCATTCCCTTATAACACTAAAAACCCACCAAAGCTATAAAGCTCCTGGTGGGTTCAATCAAAAAAATAATTCCATTAAATTTTCGGAAGTTCTCGTATCTCCACGGAAGTTTCATTTCCACATAGCGGACATCTTAAATCATTAGAGGCGAAATCTTTTCTCATCCATCCTTTACAATTTTCATCCAAACAAGAATATACTTCAACATCCATCATGATCATTTCCGGTTTATCATCTTGACCTTTTTTATTAAAAAAAATCGACAACGCCCCCTTATTAGCTTCAAAACCTCTACTAATAGTATAAACCAAAATAAGGAAAAACATTACTAATTCATCCAATTATAATGATATGCTTATAAATTCCAACCTATGCCGCCTATCGGAATTGAATCCCTCGAAAAGTGGAGCAAATGAAAAAGAAGCTTGTCCTATGACTGCTTCTTCCTAATTTTTTAAATCAGAACGTTTACCTAAATCAGGCTCACCTGGAGTTTGATTGCCAGTGGTAGCATTATAGCCTACTCGGTAGCTCGCGTGTCTTTTTTCTCTTAAGGCTTCAGGCATTTGATATTGACTCATATCATCCTGGGCATCCCTTGGCGTCATTTTCCATCACCTTCCTTTCCATTTTCTTGTTATTACATTATTCTTCAGAGCCCTTTCTTGGTATTCCCATTTCCTTTCCATTTACGTTCTCTATTACCGATTGAATTTCACCCTCTGTAAAGGTATCGCTCACTTGCTCATGGGTTGTCGCTAAACCTGAAGATACCTCGTCCTTCCGTTGATAATCTTCCGATTGATACACTCGATTTGCAACTGGGTAGTCATTGTTTTGATTTTTCCCCTTCAAAACAGCAGCCCCTTTCATGTTGGAATAATGTTATTTTATACAAAAAAGGAAATATCATACGAAGAGGTACAGATAGAAAAACCCTTTGATCATCATTTATCAAAGGGTTTCCATTTCATTACTATTTTCAAATTAGAGCCATGCAGCTCCAACAATTATTAACAGGATAAATAAGACGACGATTAAAACAAAGCCACCGCCGTATCCATATCCACCGCCATAGCCACAACCATATCCATAACCGTACGGCATATAAGCACTTCCTTTCGTTAGTTTAGAATCCCCAACCTACATATGCGGAACCCACAATGATTAAAAGAATGAACAAAACTACAATTAAAGCGAAGCCGCCGCCGTATCCTACACCTGCACTCATGTTATCCACCTCCCATGACATCTATCCGTATTGTATGTGGGTAAAGGTGTTTTGGTATGGGCTCATATCCAATAAAAAAGTTTTGTATAAAAAAATGAATCCTTCCAAAGGAAACAATCCCTGTCTGTTGAAAAATCAGATAAATATCCTTCTCTTTTCTTTCGATTTCGATTGGAACAAGAAAACCTCTAAAGTTCCAATTCCTTATCTCTCCATAAGCCTTCAAAATAGCTTCAATCGTGCTCGCATTTTTCGTTTTAATATTAATAACCGCAATTAAAACATGCTTTTGCTCAGCAATTGAAATCCTCTCATTTAATATCCAAAAATTATTTTTCTCAATTAAACGAGTAATATGGTACCTTGGCAGCATAAAAAAAATCACCTACCTCATTAAAATGGAACAAATCCATCACCAATTTTAGGTGCAATAAAATAATTTTTTCAGACTATTTAAAAATATTTAATGAAACTTTAAATAAAATTGAATGAAAGTTATAGAACGAACTTTAATATACTTAAATGACAACAATTAATGAAGGCGGGTGTACGAAAAGATGAACCAGTTTCAAAAAAACTCTAAAGAAGCCATCTCTACCAAAAAAACAAATTCTCCCGATCCAGAATGGGTAGAGCTTATTACAGAATCAAAACAAATAGGATTGGCTAAAGAGGATATATTACAATTTATTAGACAACCACATCAGTTTGTTAAATGACCATTAAATTTGTAGTCAATCCCTCTTACGGTAAGTAGATATTTTGGCTTTGCCGGATTCGGTTCAATTTTTTTTCGTAAATTGCTAATGTGGACCATTACTGTTCGGTTATCACCTAGACTATCCTCTCCCCAAATGAGTTGAAATAATTGCTCAACACTGTATACTCGCTCTACATTCTCTGCAAAAATCTTTAACAATTGAAATTCCTTAACAGGAAGATTCACAGGTCTTCCATCTACTTTTACAACACAACTTTGCAAATCGATGGACAGCCCTGGAAACTCTAATAAAGAATTTCTCACACGAGTCTCTAAAGATTGAGACATCATTCGTCCTCTTCGTAAATGAGCCTTGATGCGTGCGATCAATTCTCCTGAACTAAATGGCTTGGTCATATAATCATCTCCACCAATCCTTAAGCCCAATATCTTATCAATATCCTCTTCTTTGGCACTTAAAAATAGGATTGGCACGTTTGATTTTGTTCTAATGGCTTGGCAAGTATCATAACCGTCGAAACCAGGCATCATCACATCTAAAATGATTAAGTCTGGTTGAAAATCATCGATGAACGTAATAGCCTTCGTTCCAACGGATGCCCATTCAACTTTGAAACCTTCTATTAATAGATACTGTTTTATGACTTCGACTAAATCAGCATCATCATCCACGATAAGTATTTTGTCGCTTATCATTTTTATCCTCCTAACTTTCAGTAAATTTTATATTACGATAAAAAAATGAATTTCCTGCAATTTTTCTGATAATTTAACAATATTTTTACTTGTCGAAAAACGCTGTCGCTTATTATCAGAATATTTACTCTATTTTTCATTGATTCCCAGTTTTTATTAATGTTAGGATAAAATTGTAAACTTCCTAGAGTTTACACCTTCCATCTTTTGAGTTACATATAATACTATTTTTAGGGAGGAATTAGATGAGTCAAGTTGCAGTGCAAGTGAGTGAAAGATTGGAAAAGTTTTTAGCTGGAAAGAAAAAGCTTTATATCAACGGGAAATTTGTTGAAAGCGCTTCACAAAAGACT
Source organism: Cytobacillus sp. Hz8 (assembly GCF_042263505.1). Taxonomy (NCBI): domain Bacteria; kingdom Bacillati; phylum Bacillota; class Bacilli; order Caryophanales; family Bacillaceae; genus Cytobacillus; species Cytobacillus sp. Hz8. The sequence continues at coordinate 106,801 of NZ_JBHKFI010000006.1, forward strand.
TTTGAAACGTATAATCCTGCCACTGGAGAAGTATTAGCGGTTGTTTTTGAATCTGGAGCTGAAGACATAGATAAAGCGGTAAAGGCTGCTCGCAAGGCATTTGATGAAGGTCCTTGGTCTAAAATTGGATCTGCCGCACGCTCAAGACTTATGTATAAGCTCGCAGACTTAATGGAAGAGCATAAAGATGAACTGGCATTATTAGAAACATTAGATAATGGAAAGCCAATCAGGGAAACAACAGCTGCTGATGTACCTTTAGCAATAGAACATATGCGTTACTATGCCGGTTGGTCAACGAAAATCGTCGGTCAAACCATTCCGGTAAATGGCCCATTCTTTAATTACACTCGCCACGAAGCAGTTGGTGTTGTTGGACAAATCATTCCATGGAACTTCCCGCTATTAATGGCGATGTGGAAACTTGGCGCGGCGCTTGCTACAGGATGTACAGTTGTGTTAAAACCAGCAGAACAAACCCCTCTATCTGCCCTATATCTTGCCGAATTAATTGAAGAAGCTGGATTCCCTACTGGAGTTATTAATATTGTCCCAGGATTTGGGGAAACAGCTGGTCAACCTTTAGTGGATCATCCACTTGTCGATAAAATTGCTTTTACGGGTTCAACTGAAGTCGGAAAACTCATAATGGAAAAAGCAGCAAAAACACTGAAACGGGTTACACTAGAATTAGGCGGTAAATCCCCAAATATTATTTTACCGGATGCGGATTTATCCAAAGCAATTCCTGGAGCGCTTAACGGAGTTATGTTTAACCAAGGCCAAGTTTGCTGCGCTGGCTCCCGCGTATTTATCCAAAAGAAACAATTTGATTACGTCGTTGCCGATATGGTGAGTCATGCAAAAAAAATAAAACAAGGGGCAGGTGCACAACCCGATACAGAAATCGGACCACTGGTCTCTACTGAACAACAAAATCGAGTACTTGGCTATATTGAAAAAGGAATAAATGAAGGAGCAGAGCTACTTATTGGTGGAATTAATCCTCGGGAAGAGGGCTATTTCGTCTCCCCTACCATTTTTGCCAATGTCCGTGATGAAATGACGATTGCTAAAGAGGAAATCTTTGGCCCTGTTATTTCCGCATTACCATATGAAGATTTAGACGAATTGATTGCTCGGGCAAACAATACTCAATATGGACTTGCTGCAGGTGTTTGGACTCAGGACGTAACGAAAGCTCATTATATTGCCAATAATCTTCGGGCTGGTACAGTTTGGGTTAACTGCTACAACGCCTTTGATGCGGCTTCTCCGTTCGGTGGCTATAAGCAATCTGGTATGGGTCGTGAAATGGGTTCATACGCACTAAACAACTACACTGAAGTTAAAAGCGTTTGGATAGCAACAAATTAATAAGTGTTTGAACATTGGCTATTTTCTCTAACCTTGTAGTTAATTAACTTAAAATGAATAAGCAGGTGAATACACATGTATTCCTGTAGAAGCAGGAGAAAGGTGAGACCCAACAGAAGCATTTGCTTTTGTTGAATTTCACCGTATTTCCACGAAGCACAAGTGCATCTAGTCTGCGTTTTTAAATACAAAAGAAGCGAGAACTTTTCAAAGGTTCTCGCTTCTTTTGCATAGTTTAATATGTTCACATATTGTCCATATGATTTTCTTCTGTTATTATTTATCTTTATTATGGGAGGGAATCCATATGAACATGAAAAAGATCTATATCATTTGCTCAATTATAGTGGCAATTGGGGTTGCAGCGGGTATTTCTTTCTTTGTCATTCGCGATCAAATGGCAAAAATACCTGATGACATTAAGCTTGTCACCATGCATAATCAGGTTTATGATTTTGCAAAATCTGATAAAAAGCTAAAACTCGTTGAGTTTGCTTATACTTATTGTCCTGATCTATGTCCAACGACAACACAGAAAATGAATCTTCTTAGAAATGATCTAATTAAAGCGGGGGTTTATGGTAATAAAATTCAATTCTTGACCATTTCAATTGATCCATATCGTGATACACCTGATAGACTAATAAAATATATGAAGGATTTTAATATTGAGGATGACGGTAACTGGATTCTTCTCACCGGTGACCGGAATCATATCCGCAGAGATATTAAACAAGTTGAAAGAATCGGAAAACCATTTCAATTTCAATTTCGTGACCCAGGTGACGGATTCTTCATCCATACAACTTTTGTCTATCTTGTAGATGAAAACAATCGTTATATTAAAAAGTTCCCAATGGGCGATAAATTTAATCGAAAAGATGTTTTTGATAAAATCATGAAAGATATTGATTAATCACCCAAGGTACTTGTATATTCATTCTTTTTAGATAGCTGTTTATCAGAAATATAATGAATAATCACAGAATAAAAACATCCACCTTAAAAACAGATTTTGATTTTAAGTGGATGTTTTTTAATAAAAAAAATGAGTAATCGAAATCACTCATCTTTTCCCTTGATTTATAAAAGTTAATTTGGTGACGAAGATAGTTTTTGTGCTGGTTGAAGAATATTTAAAATGTTTGCTTTTGGCTTCGTAAATCCTATTTGTATTCCTGAATTTTTTAATCGATTCACTAAATCAACGAGCTGTTTTTTTGGCATCATAAAAACTCCTTTATTGAACAAACTCTTTTCATTTAAATTCATTGTATCCTACAATTATTAATAAAGTATGAACAAATGATAAATTTATCTAGAAAAATATCGACATCATTTTTAAGCTTGACGAAATTTGTCAATATAATACATTCCTATTTTTCAGGCTTTAACCATAACGTTTTCCCTTTCCAAATTTTCTACCTCCTTCCATGTTAATATTCGTTTTCAAACTTGGAATATCCTCCCATAATTAATTTTTTTCATCAACCTTATTTATGAATGCATTCCAAAAAGATTCCACTTTGACCCCGTTGAATGTTATAATCAAACAGATATTGTTTTTTTGGAGGATATTACATGATTACTGTCAATGATATAAGTTTACGATATGGTGACCGCAAGCTTTTTGAAGAAGTCAATATGAAATTTACACCTGGTAACTGTTATGGGCTCATTGGTGCAAATGGTGCTGGAAAATCAACCTTTTTAAAAATCCTTTCAGGAGAAATTGAACCTCAAACGGGTAGCGTTCAATTAGGACCTAATGAACGTCTCGCAGTCTTAAAACAAAATCACTTTGAATATGAAGAGGAAGAAGTTCTAAAGGTTGTCATCATGGGTCATACAAGATTGTATGAGGTTATGCAAGAAAAAGATGCCATATATTTGAAAGCAGATTTTTCCGATGAAGATGGCATGCGTGCTGCAGAATTAGAAGGAGAATTTGCTGAATTAAACGGATGGGAAGCCGAATCCGAAGCTGCCATTCTTTTAAAAGGCTTAGGGATTGGAGAAGATCTTCACACGAAAAAAATGGCCGATATCTCTGGGGCAGAAAAAGTGAAAGTACTTCTTGCTCAGGCCTTATTCGGTAAACCAGATGTTTTACTCCTTGACGAGCCGACTAACCACTTAGACATTAAAGCAATTGGCTGGTTAGAGGAATTCTTAATTAACTTCGAGAATACCGTCATTGTTGTTTCCCATGACCGGCACTTTTTGAACAAAGTTTGTACCCATATCGCGGATTTAGACTTTGGGAAAATCCAAATCTACGTTGGAAACTATGATTTCTGGTATGAATCCAGTCAATTAGCATTGAAAATGGCGCAAGATGCCAATAAGAAAAAAGAAGAAAAGATCAAGGAACTTCAATCCTTCATTGCTCGTTTTAGTGCGAATGCATCCAAGTCTAAGCAAGCCACTTCTCGGAAAAAGCTACTTGATAAAATTAACTTAGACGATATAAAACCATCCTCTCGCAGATACCCTTATGTTGGCTTTACCCCAGATCGTGAAATTGGGAATGACCTGCTTCGTGTTGAGGGACTAACGAAAACAATTGATGGTGAAAAAGTGTTAGATAATATCAGCTTCGTAATGAATAAGGATGATAAAATCGCCCTTGTCGGTACAAACGAGCTTGCGAAAACGACGCTTTTTAAAATTTTGATGGGGGAAATGGAACCAGACAGCGGCACCTTTAAATGGGGGGTAACCACTTCTCAAGCTTATTTTCCAAAGGATAACTCCAGTTTCTTTGAAAATTGCGATTTGACTTTGGTAGACTGGCTCCGTCAATTTTCACCAAAAGATGATAGTGAAAGCTTTTTACGCGGATTTTTAGGAAGAATGCTCTTCTCTGGAGAAGAAGTTCTTAAAAAAGCAAGTGTTCTATCCGGTGGAGAAAAAGTTCGTTGCATGCTCTCAAAGATGATGCTAAGCGGAGCGAATGTTCTTCTATTAGATGAACCGACCAACCACTTAGATTTAGAATCCATCACAGCGTTGAATAATGGCCTCATCCATTTCAAAGGTTCGCTTATGTTCTCATCACATGACCATCAATTTATCCAAACGATTGCAAATCGCATTATGGAACTCACGCCTATTGGTCTAATGGATAAAACGATGACTTATGACGAGTATTTGGATAATGAAGAGCTACAAAAGCAGGTTGCAGAGATGTATTTATAGGTTACTAATATTTATGGACTTCAGAAAGTTACTCTTAGAGAGTGGCTTTTTGGGGTTCTTTTTTGGTTGGTGGGAGTTTTTAAGTGATAATTGGAATTGGTTGTTTTTTGACGTTGTAATTAGGAAAATTTTACATTCACTTTTTTATCAGCTCCTCTAATCTCGAACTAACAAACTAAGCAATGCTTTTTCTGCATTTTTACCCCTCCTTGCAACTTCCCACAAATTATGATCCTTCTCACTTTGTAACTCTGCTTTTTGACACGAAAGCGATAATAATAATCCGGCTACCCTAAAGCCGGATTACGCTTCTTAACTTACGCAACTACACGTCCTGCTTTTTCGTTTTCTTCCTAGCAGAAGACTTGCTTACTCCATCGATTTCCATATTTGTCGTCCCTTGCCCTTCCACTTGCGAGGAACCTAAACCAATAGTAGATGGATCTTTCTTTCTTTTTGACATTAAATACACCTCCTTTGATTACTTTTTCTTTCCATTATTGCTTTTATACTTTGGGAATAAATTCTTGTTAAAAACACATGCTAATTTCGGAGGAGGTGTGTATGATGGCGAAAATTGGTGTAGAGCAATCATTAACAAATGTTCAAGATGCATTACGGCAAAAAGGCTATGACGTCGTTGAATTAAAGTCTGAACAAGATGTAAAGGACTGCGACTGTTGTGTGGTTACAGGGGTTGATTCTAATATTATGGGAATGCAAACAATCTCCACTACTGCATCTGTAATCGATGCTAACGGTTTATCAGCAGAAGATGTTTGTCAGCAAGTCGAAAGCAAATTAAGCTAATAGACCATTTTCCTGCTGACTCAAATATTAAGGTTATTTCTATCAGGTATCTATAAAAATAAAAAGCATTTTGAAAACGGTTGGTAGATAATCTTTTTGAGTCAGCTATTTCTTACTAATGTCGTTCAATTCTTTTGATAAAACTGAATTGTTTTCTATAACGGAGCTACCCATTTTTTGTAAAAGGTGATTATTTGTTACTTGTGGATTTATACTCGTCATCATATCCATTTCATTTCCTTCCTTTAATAGCGTACTTACTTCCATCTTAGTTTCTCGTGAATTAAAGTAAGATGAGTTTTCTGGGGTCGCCTGCGAACAACTTGATAAAAAGAATAAAAACACCAAGCAAAATAAAACCAATATTCTCTTCATTGTTTTCCCCCTTTCCTATTTAAAAAACAAATCTTCTTTTAAAAATTTCTTCTTATTTTCACCTCAATTTCACTTTATAGGAAAAATATGAATCTACTATGAAGATTGCGTAAAGTCTTTTTTAAGAAAATATCAAGTATATAATTGGCTTTTTATCGGGATTTGGACAGTTTTGCCCAATTTCTGCATAGGTTAATAGTGGACAACTTATTGGAGGTGGAATGATGTTTTTGGTTTTTAAAAGAAGGACAGTTATTATGTCAATAGTCGCTTTTTTCGCCATAATTTTCTTGTCTTGCTGGTTTTATTTTAGTTCTGACTCTGTCACAGCCTTTAACAACACAGAAGATAAAGAAATTCAAGAATACCATATTGTAACAACCGAATTCAAAACAACTTCAGCGGATGGTAAGGAACTTGAGTCCTACCGTTGGGATCCCGGTACGATTTTTGTAGAAAAAGGGGAAAAAGTTCGGTTGCGTTTATTAGGATTCAATGGCAAAGAACACCCTTTTATAATAGAAGGAACGGATTATAAAGGGACGGTTTCAAAAGGAGAAGAAACTGTTCTAGAAGTTCAATTTAAAAAAGAAGGAATATATCGACTTATTTGTTTAACACACCATGATTCACAAGAACACGGCCCTATGATTGGCTATATTGTGGTCGATTAAGGCGAAATTGTGTCAATCCGACATAGTTTTCATCATTTTCACGAAGAAATTGATGAAAACTATGTCTTTTTCTATTATGATGAAGAAAGAGATATAAATGGTGATTTATATTATATAACAGTTTGGCTTTTTATCAAAATAATTATAGTACAGATTTATTTTATCCAATTATTAGTATTTCTGATAAATTTATAATGATTATTATGAACACTTGAAATCCCTTTTATATCAAGTGTTCATAATTCTTTCACATAATTTGTTCATTTATTCACAATTAATGTGATTTTTATCACATGCAATCTGTTATAATCGAGTTAAGATTTAAATGTAAACAGATAGATTACAAAATCCATTTATAGAGGTGTATGAACATGGAACAATGGAAAGGTTTTATTAATGGACCTTGGCAAGAAGAAGTTAACGTACGTGACTTCATCCAAAAAAACTTTACTCCTTATGTAGGTAATGATTCTTTCTTAGAGGGACCAACTGAAGCTACAAATGAATTATGGAAACAAGTTTTAGAACTATCTAAAAAAGAACGTGAAAATGGCGGCGTTCTTGATGCTGATACTGAAATCGTTTCAACCATTACTTCTCATGGCCCTGGTTATTTAAATAAAGAAACTGAAAAAGTTGTTGGTTTCCAAACTGATAAACCATTCAAACGTTCACTTCAAATCTTCGGTGGAACAAGAATGGCAAAACAAGCTCTTGCCGAATATGGCTTTGAACTTGATAAAGAAGTTGAACGCATCTTTACTGACTACCGTAAAACTCATAACCAAGGTGTATTTGATGCTTATACTCCAGAAATGAGAGCTGCTCGTCACGTGGGTATTATCACTGGTCTTCCAGATGCTTATGGTCGTGGACGTATCATCGGTGACTATCGTCGTGTTGCATTATACGGTGTAGACTTCTTAATGCAAGAAAAACAAAAAGACTTCGCTGTCACTGGCGATGTAATGTCTGAAGATGTTATCCGTCTTCGTGAAGAATTAAGTGAACAATATCGCGCATTAAAAGAACTTAAACAATTAGCTGCTTCATATGGTTTCGACATTTCTAAACCAGCAACCAATGCAAGAGAAGCTTTCCAATGGTTATACTTTGGTTATTTAGCAGCAGTTAAACAACAAAACGGTGCGGCAATGAGCTTAGGCCGTGTATCTACTTTCTTAGATATCTACATTGAAAGAGACTTACAAAATGGTGTCTTAACTGAACAAGAAGTTCAAGAAATCGTTGACCACTTCATCATGAAACTTCGCCTTGTAAAATTTGCTCGTACTCCTGAGTACAACGAACTTTACAGTGGTGACCCAACTTGGGTAACAGAATCAATCGGTGGTATCGGCGAAGATGGTCGTGCTCTTGTAACGAAGAACTCTTTCCGTTTCTTACACACATTAAGCAATTTAGGACCAGCTCCAGAACCAAACTTAACAGTTCTTTGGTCTTCTCGCCTACCTGAAAACTTTAAGAAATTCTGTGCGAATGTTTCGATTGAAACAAGCTCAATTCAATATGAAAACGATGATATCATGCGCCCAGAATATGGCGATGACTACGGAATTGCTTGCTGTGTATCCGCAATGGAAATCGGTAAACAAATGCAATTCTTCGGTGCTCGTGCGAACCTTGCAAAAACTTTATTATATGCAATCAATGGTAATGTTGATGAAAAACATAAAATTCAAGTTGGACCAGCATATGCCCCTATTACTTCTGATGTATTAGATTACGATGAAGTTATGGAAAAATTTGATAAATCCATGGATTGGTTGGCTGGACTTTACATCAACACTTTAAATATCATTCACTATATGCATGATAAGTACAGCTATGAAAGCATTGAAATGGCTCTTCATGATACAAAGATCCTTCGTACAATGGCAACTGGTATCGCAGGACTCAGCGTTGTAGCTGACTCATTAAGCGCAATCAAGTATGCAAAAGTTAAACCTATCCGCGATGAAAACGGTATTGCAGTTGATTTCGAAATTGAAGGCGACTTCCCTAAATACGGAAACAACGATGATCGCGTAGATAGCATCGCTGTAGGAATTGTTAAGAGCTTCATGAAAAAGCTTCGTAAACATAAAACATATCGTGATTCTATGCACACAATGTCAATCTTAACGATTACTTCTAACGTTGTATATGGTAAGAAAACAGGTAACACACCTGATGGACGTCGTGCTGGCGAACCATTAGCACCAGGAGCTAACCCAATGCATGGTCGTGATACAAAAGGAGCACTAGCTTCCCTATCATCTGTTGCAAAAATTCCTTACAGCTATTCAATGGATGGAATTTCAAATACCTTCTCAATGGTACCTAAAGCACTCGGTAAAGAAGATGAATCACGCGTTTCTAACTTAGTATCGATCTTAGACGGTTATACTAAGAAACAAGGTCATCATCTAAATGTTAACGTATTTAATAGAGAAACTTTATTAGATGCTATGGAGCATCCAGAAGAATATCCACAATTAACCATTCGTGTATCTGGATATGCTGTTAACTTCATTAAATTGACTAGAGAACAACAAATGGATGTCATCAACCGTACATTCCATGAATCAATGTAATTAAAACAAATATCTTGGGAGTCTGCCTTCTTTAGGCACTCCCCTCTTATATATGAAAGGGGTAATCATCATGAACGGAAACATTCATTCTATCGAATCTTTTGGAACAGTTGACGGACCAGGCATCCGTTACGTCGTATTTACACAAGGCTGCCTTTTGCGCTGTCAGTTTTGCCATAATGCCGATACTTGGGAAATTGGGACAGGTAAAGAAATGAGTGTTTCCGAAATCATCGATGATTTAAAAACCTACCTTCCTTTTATTGAATCATCGGGCGGTGGTATCACTGTTAGCGGTGGCGAACCATTGCTACAAATTCCTTTTTTAATTGAATTGTTTAAAGAATGCAAAAAGCTTGGTATTCATACGACCATTGATTCTTCCGGCGGGTGTTACTCCCAAGCTCCCCATTTTCAGGAGCAGCTGAAAGAACTCATGGAATATACGGATCTCATTCTTTTGGACCTGAAACAAATCAATCGAAAAAGACATATTTCCCTAACTGGTATGGCCAATGATCACATCTTGGAGTTTGCTCGTTTCTTATCCAATATTAAAAAGCCTATCTGGATTCGACACGTATTAGTGCCAACTATTACGGATATTGATGAAGATCTTGAAAAGTTAGGGGAATTTATTGGTACATTGCAAAATGTTGAAAAAGTCGAAATCCTCCCTTACCATAAACTTGGGGTTTACAAATGGGAAACACTTGGACTTGACTATCCATTAAAGGGAATCGAACCACCAAGTGAAGATCGGGTTCAGCATGCTTATGAAACATTAACCAAATATTTATAAACCACTCATACAAAAAGCTGCACATTTCTCTTGTGCAGCTTTTTTAATAAAGCCATTTCCCCTGCTGACTAAAGAAAAACATAAGAATGACTCACTAATTCACAGCAAACTATTCTCATTTCAGAACACATTGGGTATAATATAAATATCTTTAAACATATAGTAAAAAAGACCGATTGATGATGGTAACACCAATCAGTCGATGTAATAGTCGGTTCCCTTCAAGGGGGATCAGCAATAAGCGGAATAATCCACCTCATAGCCGGTTAGCTCAAGGGTGGGTTATTTTTTTTGGTTAAATGACAATACGGCTAAAATTAAGCTCGTAAAAGCACAGGAAAACATTAATGCTTCAAAAACCGTCACAGCACCACCCCCTTTCATTGGGGATGAGCTGACCACCCTTGAGTCTCCAATCTATTACTACATAAGTATAGCAAAAACAACGAACATACGCTCTATTTTTATCGAGAATTTGTATATTTTCTACTATTATGGTACCTTTGGAAAAATTAATCTAATTTATTCGCAAATTCAAAACATATTCCCGATAATGCTTTTTTATCCCGAATTTCTAACATTATTCACGAAATGAAATGCTTCTTCGTGATTTTCAAATTTACTAGCGAAAAATATATCCCTTTTCCGCAATTATTTCACCTGCGAAACTAAACGTAAACCCGCAATCACTTCTTCATTGCATTCATTCCAAAAAAAGAACCCAAAAAGTCAAAGCTTTTTCAGGTTCCTTTTAGAACTATTTCTTCCACCACTCATCAAACATCGACGCCGGAAGTTGTCTCTTATGTTCAGTTGCTTGATAACGTTTTTCGATTGCCTCTGCAATTTCACGTGATACTTGTTTACCTTCTAAATAATCATCAAGCTCATCATAGCTAATGCCTAGTTCTGTTTCGTCTGCCTGACCTGGATTATGGTCTAAAAGGTCTGCAGTCGGGACTTTCAGATACAATTTTTCATCTGCTCCAAGTTCCTTAAGCAGTGCTTTTCCCTGGCGCTTTGATAAACCGGATAATGGTAAAAGATCTGTTCCCCCATCACCATACTTTGTGAAAAATCCGGTAACAGCCTCAGCTGCATGGTCGGTGCCAACGACAAGCAATCCTTCTTGCCCACCAATAGCATATTGGGCAATCATTCTCATTCTTGCTTTGACATTCCCTTTATGATAGTCACGTAAGGCTTCTCCTTTCGTAATCGAATCATATTCTTTTTGTAAATCATCGACTGCCTCTTTAACATTAAAGACATATTCTTCGTCAGCTTGGATAAATGTCAAAGACCTTTGGGCATCTTCTTCATCCTTTTGTACCCCATAAGGAAGACGCACAGCAATGAATTTAGCCAAAAAGCCTGCTTCTCTTAACTCTTCCACAGCAAGCTGAGATAAACGGCCTGCGAGCGTTGAATCCTGGCCTCCGCTAATCCCAAGTACCAGTCCTTTTGCATTCGTTTTTTTGACATATTCTTTTAAAAAATTGATTCTTTCACGAATTTCTAGTTTTGGATCAATCATTGGTTTCACATGTAAGGCTTGGATAATGGTTTCTTGTAAGTTCAAAATTTTTCCTCCTTTTTAAAAAAGTTAAATTGTATCTCTTCTTTAAAATCCAAATTTTTGCTTCACCTTTTCAATGTTTGCCATTTTGTTTTCCCAGCATTTTTGACTTAAATCAACTGGATATTGCTCAGGATTTAAAGAACGCTTATATTCATCCCAAAGGACCTCAAGGTTTTCAGCCGCATAGGCTTGTATCTCTTGAATCGTTGGGACTTGATAGACTAATTTTCCATTGATAAAAATATCCTGATGAAGCTCTTTTGCTTCAAAATCCGTCACGAATTTACTGATGTATGTATGAATTGGATGGAACATTTTCAATTTTTCTTCTGTCTGCGGATTTTCATCATCTAAGGTAATATAATCGCCTTCAGATTTATTATTATTCTTATTAATGATTCGATAAACTCTCTTCATTCCAGGAGTTGTAAGTTTTTCCGGATTTCCACTGATTTTGATGGTATCAGTCATTTGCCCATTTTCATCCTCAATTGCAACTAATTTATATACACCACCTAATGCGGCTTGATCATATGCGGTAATAAGCTTTGTTCCAATACCCCACATATCGATTTTCGCCCCTTGTGTTTTTAGGTTCATAATTGTATATTCATCTAAATCATTGGAAGCAACAATCATTGCATTAGGAAATCCAGCCTCATCAAGCATTTTTCTAGCCTTTTTGGAAAGGTAAGCAAGGTCTCCACTGTCTAAGCGAATGCCAATGAAATTGATTGTATCGCCTAATTCCTTGGCAACTTTAATGGCCGTTGGTACTCCGGATTTTAACGTATCATACGTATCCACAAGAAAGACACAGTTCTTATGTGTGGCTGCGTATTTTTTAAAGGCAATGTATTCATCCTTATAGGCTTGCACAAGGGCATGGGCATGGGTACCTGACACAGGGATTCCAAAGAGCTTTCCTGCTCTTACATTGGATGATGATTCAAACCCTCCAATATAGGCAGCACGTGTTCCCCAAATGGCTGCATCTAACTCATGTGCTCGTCTTGAACCAAATTCCATGGCAGTTTCATCGCCAACTACCTGCTTAATTCTAGATGCTTTCGTTGCAATTAATGTTTGATAATTCACAATATTTAATATAGCTGTCTCAATAATTTGTGCCTCTGCCAATGGAGCTTCTATTCTTAATAACGGTTCATTTCCGAAAACAAGTTCACCTTCCACCATAGAGCGAACGTTCCCAGTAAAACGAATCGTGCTTAAATAATCAATAAATTCTGGTGCATATTCTAGTTCATTTTTTAAGTATTCTAAATCACTTTCACTGAAACGGAAGTTCTCCAAGTATTGGATGACTCTCTCTAGCCCTGCGAAGACAGCATATCCGTTTCCGAAAGGAAGTCTGCGAAAATAAACATCAAATACTGCATTTCGATGATGAATTCCATCTCTCCAATACGTCTCTACCATATTAATTTGGTACAAATCTGTATGTAGAGTGAAACTATCATCTTCATATTGCGTGGTCATTTTATTTACCTCCTGAAATTCTCTAAAGCATTATTCATTTTATTCATGAGTATGGTTTCTCTATACTTTTTTAGCCCCTCATAGATGCATGATTTACTGTGAAATCTTCCTATAAATATGCAACAAATTTTATCATATCAAAATCAAGAATAATATGACATGAAATTACTTTAATTTTTTGTAAAGGACTTTTTATTATCATACTATTGACATTTATTTCTGTAAACTTTATAGTAGTTATTGTCAACTTATTTAATTAAATGGTTTACATATATCGAGGAGGAAAGAGACATGACGAAAGAGAATCGGAAGCTTCGATCCATGATTATTACAGCCCTTTTTGCTGCCATTATTGGTGTATTAGCCCAAATTACGATCCCGCTTCCACTAGTACCAATCACTGGACAAACATTAGCCATTGGCTTAGCTGCCACCATTTTAGGTTCTCGTTACGGAACCTTATCGGCTATTTTATATTTGATTATTGGAGCAGTTGGTGTTCCAGTATTTGCTGAATTCTCCGGTGGATTATCTGTTTTATTTGGAACAACAGGAGGCTATCTGGTTGGTTTTATCCCATCCACCTTCCTTATTGGATTCTATTTGGAGAAAACGAAGTATACTGTTTTCCATGCAGTTATTGCCAATTTAATTGGAATGGTTGTGACCCTTATCTTTGGTACGGTTTGGCTCAAGGTAGCGGCCGATCTAACTTGGACAGCAGCAATTACAGGAGGTCTCACTCCATTTCTCATCGTCGGAGTCATTAAGGCTATACTCGCCGCTTGGGTCGGAATTTTAATCCGCAAGCGACTAATATCCGCCAAGCTTTTATTTAATCTTGATTCTGATATAAAACAGTCTGCCTAATTATTTACTATATATGTCACCCAATCTTTTGCCGTCGACACTCGACGGTATTTTTTTTCGAAATCATGAATCCTTATCATCTTTCACTCGTATAATTAACTATTAAATTGATTCCTTTCATATAATTATATATAATAATCTACATGCCCTAACTTATAGAGGTGAAAAGTTTGATTGATGGTATAATGGAATTTACTGATTTTTCAACAATTTACACATTGTACGTAGGAATCGTTTTTGGTCTTACTTTAAAATATTTTTGGCGATGGAAAATTGGCTATTCTTTTGTTGAATCCTTAAGTACATCATCGGAATTGGCCATAAACATTAGTAGTACTTCGTTTATTGTGAAAAGCTTTAGAAGTCTCAATCCTATCTTACACTTTATCATCAGATATGTCAGAAAAAAATACGGTTCTACTGATGATCCGGAAGACTCACATTTCCTCTATCAACCTTAGAAAAACGATTATACAATTAGGAGGAAAAATTTTAAAATGAAAAAGTATAAAAATATTCTTTTAAGTTTACTACTTGCTGTAACTGCTGTTTTCCTATCAGCCTGTGTGTCACAATCAAGCTACCAAAAGCCGGTAGGAAATCCAAATGGTTTCTTCCATAAAACTTTCGTAGAACCATTTGCTCATTTAATTCATGGATTTGCTGATTTCTTTGGCGGCAGCTATGGTTTTGCGATTATACTTTTAACACTTATCATTCGCTTGGTGCTCATGCCTCTTATGTTAAAGCAATTTAAGAGCCAACAGCATATGAAAGAAAAAATGGAAGTCTTAAAACCAGAAATGGATGATATTCAAAAGAAATTAAAGAAAACCAAAGATACAAAAGAGCAGCAAAAATTACAACAAGAAATGATGGCATTATATAAAAAACATAATGTCAATCCATTGCAAATGGGTTGTTTGCCTGTTATTATCCAAATGCCTATCTTGATGGGATTCTATTATGCAATTCGCGGATCAAGTGAAATTGCGAACCATGAATTTTTGTGGTTCAGTCTTGGAAGGCCAGATCTTTGGATTACTGCTCTAGCTGGGATTATCTATTATCTTCAGTTTAAGGTTTCAACAATCAATATGACATCAGACCAACAAAAACAAATGAAATATATGGGCTTAATTTCACCAGTCATGATTGTAATGGTTTCTTTAAATGCTCCAGCAGCTCTTCCATTGTATTGGACCGTTGGGGGTACATTCTTAATCATTCAAACCCTCATCGCGAAAAAGCTTTATCAAAACAATCCTAAAAATGAAACAACCCCGAAAAAGGCTTAATATAAAATGGGAAGACTCTGCAAAATAGAGCCTTCCTTTTTTATTTCTCATTTCCTTAAAAATTCTTTCCTAGTAAAAAACCAACGTACGCTAATCCTATTCCAATAATATAGGTAACGCTAAAATATAAAATCAACTGTTTCATTTGCTTTTGATTCCAGAGCATAACTCCATCAACCTTCAATGTAGAAAAAGTCGTAAAAGCCCCCATAAAGCCCGTTCCCATAAGTGCATAAGTATAGTCGTTAACAGAAGCTCCCATTAGGAATCCTAATAGAAAGGCTCCAACTAAATTAACGATTAATGTACCAATCGGGATTTGTCGCCTGAATTTTTTCCCATAATTACTAACTATTAATCTGCAGATAGCACCAAGAAATCCTCCCAAACTGATAAGAAGTACTTTTATGATCATCCTTTTTCACCTTGTCTCTCTTTATTTCCGATGTTAAAGCCCCATAAAGCAAAGGCCATGCCTCCAATTAAACTAATGGTTACATAGAGAAGTGCCTTAAAAAACTCACCATGATTAATAAAGGTGACCGTCTCAACGCTTAATGTTGAAAAGGTAGTATAAGAGCCAACAATTCCTGTTCCAACAGTCGTCACAAAATATGGGTGTAATTTCGGATGATTAGATAAATTTTTGGTGATCCAACCAAGAATAAATGCCCCTGATAAATTCACAAATAAGGTTCCATAAGGAAATCCTTGTCCCCCCCAGTTACTTGCTAGGTTTGAAACGAAATAGCGCAAAAGGCTCCCAATGATCCCTCCGATTCCAACTAAAAAATACAACATTCTATAAACTCCCTCCAAATACAATAAACTAGAAAAGAGGTCCTCCCTTTTTTGAGAGACCTCTTCTTCATTCGGGTCATATGCGATTAAATTTCCTCAAAATAATCTTTATAGAAACCACCTACTTTACCGCTGTTGTCCACGATAAAATAAAATTCATCGGTTTCATTCTTTACATCATATGTATTTCCTACCGTCAAAGCATGATTAACGATATATTTTTCAGCATTCGTATGAACGCATTTTACTCTTTTCTTTGTTTCCCTTTGATTCCAAGTTAAATGAATCATGAAAGCCACTCCTTCTAGAATTTCTATTTCTTAGTATAATGAATAAATAACACATTGCGCAACAGCATTTGACTTTTTTCTGGATTGGAAATTTCGTCTTTTTTTCGAAAAATTATAAAAATGGGTTTTCAAAACCACAAAAAACCTTTACAATAAGTGAAAGTTTAATATTTCAATCCTTTTCCAGGAGGTATGCAGATGAAGATTCTGAGTAATGAACAATTGGTTTTCTCGTATCGCGATGCATTAAAATCAGGTAAGGATCATGAATGGGCAAAATTATTAAAGGAAGAGATACAAAGGCGTGGACTAAAGCCCGTCGTCATAAATGATAATTAAACAAAACATTTACAAAAGCCACCGCTGCCTTAATGGCAAACGGTGGTTTATTTAGTTTAGCGTTATTGAAATAAATGTACAACCTGTGTAACGGTAAATGTAACTCCGACAGCGATTGCTGTAGGTATGAGAAACGCAACCAGTGTCCATTTCACACTTTTTGTTTCTTTATAAATATTGAATAAAGTGGTACCACATGGATAATGCAATAAGGAGAAAAGCATCATATTTAATGCTGTTAGCCAAGTCCAACCATGGTCAATAAAGATATGTTTAATCTGTGTTAAATCATCAAGCTCCGTTAAAGCTCCCGTTGATAAGTAACCCATGAGAAGAATGGGAATCACAATCTCATTTGCGGGTAATCCAAGGATAAAAGCTAACAGTATATACCCATCTAGTCCTAAAGATTTTGCAAATGGATTAAGAAAATCAACTAAATACGTTAACAGGCTCATATCGCCAATTGAAATGTTGGCAATCACCCATATTAGAACACCTGCTGGTGCGGCTATAACAATCGCTCGTTTTAAGACAGATGCCGATCGCTCGATTGAGACGCGAACAATTGTATCCCAGAACTTAGGCCGACGAAATGGCGGCAGTTCTAAAGTGTAATGGGTTGGAACCCCTTTTAACATCGTCTTCGATAAGAGAAAACTAACAAGCAATGTCGTGATGATGCCAATCAGAACCATACCTACAAGCATGAGGGTTGTTACAAGCGGTTTTGCTCCTGTCGTAAAACCTGCTGCCATGAACAAGGTAGAAATTAATATTAACGTTGGCCACCTTCCGTTACAAGGGACAAAATTATTTGTTAAAATCGCGAGCATTCTCTCACGTGGTGACTCGATAATTCTTGTTGAGATGATAGCTGCCGCATTACAACCAAAACCCATTGCCATGGTTAAGGATTGCTTTCCATGTGCTCCCACCTTTTTAAAGATCCGATCCAAGTTAAAAGCCACCCGAGGCAAATACCCATAATTTTCAAGCAACCCAAAGATAGGGAAAAAGATAGCCATTGGTGGCAGCATGACACTGACAACCCAGGCAATCCCTCGATATAATCCAAGGATTAGCACTCCATTAACCCAATTCGGTGCATGTATTGCTGTCAAACCTTCAGATAGATATTTTTCTAAATAATTGAAGCCATTAGTTAACCACGATGAAGGAATATTCGCACCTGCAATAGTAATGTAAAAAACAACAGCAAGCATGATTAACATGATAGGCAGCCCTAGCCATTTTGAAGTAAAAATTGCATCAAGCTTCTGAGTTTGATCGAGTCTATTTTCATCTTCAATCTTTATAGAAGCATCACAAATATTTTTACTAGTCAAATAGATTTGTTGGACAATCTCATCCTTCGTTGATTCATCCACATAATCTTGAAAATGCTCTAAGAGTTGCATAAGCAAACGTCCTTCCTTTTTTCTAATGCCTGAAAGAAGGTTCGATCTCCCTCTATTAATCGTAACGCCACCCATCTCAATGGATACTGATCACCTATTAAAGATTGAATTTGAGGAATTAGCTCTGAAATTTTCTCTTCCAGCACCGGACTATATTGAATTTTTAACGGTTCAGGCTTAATCTTTCCGGAAACCATCTGGTCAAGCGTATCTAATAATTGCGGAATCCCTATTTTGGTTCTTGCTGAAATTTTGATTACCGGAACCCCAAGTTTTCTCATTATTCTTTGTTCATCAATATGAATCTTCTTCTTTTTCGCTTCATCGATTAAATTGATACAAATAATCACATTTTCCATAATTTCAAGCACCTGCAAGGCAAGATTTAAATTTCTCTGCAAGGAGGTCGCATCTAATACGACAATGGTGATATCTGGTTTTTTAAATAACAAATATTCCTTTGCCACCTCTTCATCAGGCGATTCGGATAATAAGGAATAAGTCCCCGGCAAATCAATAATTTTATATTCCTTTTGGCGATAGGAAAAGTTACCTTCAAGTAAATCCACCGTCTTTCCTGCCCAATTCCCCGTATGCTGTCTCAATCCTGTTAATAAATTAAAAAGTGTACTTTTCCCTGTATTGGGGTTACCTGCGAATGCGATTTCGTATGGCCGATTATTCATGGTTAACGAGCTCCCCCATAATTTGGCTGCTTTCTTCTTTCCTTAAAGCAATAGTCGTATGGTTGACATGATAGGCAATCGGATCACCTAAGGGGCTTTTCTGCAAAATCTTTACAGTTACACCAGGTAAAAAGCCTAAATCCATTAATCTTCTTCTCATGAAGCCTGTTAAATGGAGGCTTTTGATTTTGATAACATCTCCGATTTTTCCATCTGATAATAGTACTGCATTTGGGGATAACATCATTTCTCCTCCATCCTTTCGTCAATTTTATATTTTCTGATTTCAATATATATATTCTACTCCCTTAAAATGTTTCCTGCAACCAACTTTATTGCGTATTTACACTTTTATTGTACATGGACATGTTTTTTATATGAAAACTGGTGATATACCAATCTCTATTGGATGTTCTGAAAATAAAAAAAACAGAGTGCGCATCCACTCTGTTTCTCTGAAATTGATTATTTTAAGCTTCAAATAATAAAGATTCAGGATCTTCAATTAACTCTTTAATTCTCTTTAAAAATGTAACGGCTTCCTTGCCATCTACAATCCTATGGTCGTAGGAGAGTGCTATATACATCATTGGACGATTTTCCATGCGTTCTGCATCAATTGCCACTGGACGAAGTTGAATACTATGCATTCCCAAAATTCCTACTTGTGGCCCATTCAAAATAGGTGTTGAAAGCAGGGAACCAAAAACTCCTCCATTCGTAATAGTAAAGGTTCCTCCTTGTAAGTCACTGAGAGATAATTTATTATTTCTCGCTTTGACGGCGTAATCTGCGATATCTCTCTCAATTTCAGCAAAATTTTTCCGATCTGCATCACGAACTACAGGAACGACCAAACCTTCGTCTGTAGATACCGCAATGCCGATATCATAATATTTCTTAAGCAGCAGTTGGTCTCCTTGTATCTCTGCATTTATTAATGGTGACTTCTTAAGTGACGCGACCACTGCTTTTGTAAAGAATGACATGAACCCTAGCTTCACATCATTTTCTGCAAGGAATTGGTCCTTCCGGCGTTTACGTAAATTCATGACATTCGTCATATCCACTTCATTGAAGGTGGTAAGCATGGCAGTTGATTGTTTTACCTCTAATAAGCGATTTGCAATTGTTTGACGACGACGAGTCATCCGAATTCTTTCTACCGGTTTATTTTCTCCAGCTGTAGGAGTTGTCTGTGTTACAGCTGGTATTGATTTAGGAGCAGGCGTTGCTCCTTTTTGTCCTGCACCTTTTTGTGCGGCTGTCACATCTTGGGCGCGAATACGGCCAAGTGGATCAGCTGTTGGAACTTGGGTGAGGTCAATTCCTTTCTCTCGTGCCATTTTCCTTGCAGCTGGTGAAGCAATTGGACGGTCCTTTTTCTCAAGTTCCTTTTCAGATTCCAGTTCAACCGCTTCCACCTTTTCTGTCTGCTGTATAGGTGATACATCTTGTGCAGGTGCCCCCTCACCAATGATGGCAATTGCTTCTCCTACCTTTACTGTATCCCCTTCTTGGAATTTTACCTCTTGTAATGTACCGCTATACTCAGAAATGATTTCAACATTCACTTTATCTGTCTCTAATTCAACAATATAATCCCCTTTTTCAATTACATCCCCTGGATTTTTCAACCATTTAGCAATCGTCCCCTCACTTATTGACTCTGCTAATTCTGGAACTGTGATTTCAGCCATCTTAATTTTCTCCCCCTATTTCCCTTGTAAAAACTTCTTCAATAATTCTTGCCTGTTCCCTTTTATGAACGTTTGGATCACCCTCGGCTGGACTGGATCGACGGCGACGTCCTATATAATTAACTTCTATGTGTTCGCCGGCAATATATTGTAACCGAGGCTCAACAAAATTCCATGCTCCCATATTTTTTGGTTCTTCCTGGACCCAAACAAATTCCTTCACATTTGGATATTGTTTGATCATTGTTTCAATCACATCAAATGGGAATGGGTAGATTTGCTCTACACGTAAAATATGAAGCCAGTCTTCATTTTCTTGTTTATTTTTCTCTAAATGTTCGGCAAGATCAATCATGATCTTGCCAGAACCAAACACAATTCGTTCGACCTTTTCCGGATTTTTTCCAAGATCTTTTTGTGGTAATACTGTATGGAAGCTGTCTTCTGATAACTCATTTGGATCAGAGGCTACAAGCGGGTTACGCAACAGACTCTTTGGTGTCATCAGGACTAATGGTCGTACCTCTTCACGATTAAGAATAGCTGCTTGTCTTCTTAAAATATGGAAATATTGTGCCGCTGACGTTAAATTCGCCACAGTCCAGTTATTTTCAGCTGCTAA
Source organism: Cytobacillus sp. Hz8 (assembly GCF_042263505.1). Taxonomy (NCBI): domain Bacteria; kingdom Bacillati; phylum Bacillota; class Bacilli; order Caryophanales; family Bacillaceae; genus Cytobacillus; species Cytobacillus sp. Hz8. The sequence goes on from NZ_JBHKFI010000006.1 coordinate 127,746, forward strand.
CGTTAAGAAACGTTCTACTCGTCCACTGGAATGCTCAGGTCCTTGCCCTTCATAGCCATGTGGCAGAAGCATGACAAGACCAGATTTTTGCCCCCATTTGGCACGTCCAGCAGAAATAAATTGATCAAACATTACTTGCGCTGCATTGGCGAAATCCCCATATTGTGCCTCCCACAAACAAAGCGTTTCAGGAGCGAAAACATTATAGCCATATTCAAATCCTAATACGGATCCTTCAGATAATGGGCTATTATACACGGCAAAGGAAGCCTTTGCTGTTGTTAAAGCATGAAGTGGTGAGAAAGTTTCACCTGTTAGATGATCATGTAACACAATATTCCTTTGGGCAAAGGTCCCGCGTTCAGAGTCTTGACCAGTTAATCTTATTGGCGTTCCATCTGAAATAATCGATGCAAAAGCTAATGACTCTGCTAATCCCCATTCAATTTTCCCATCCTTTGTAAGGGCATCATTTCGACGTTTCAAAATTTTGTCTAGCTTATTAAAAATGTGGAAATTCTCTGGTCGAGCTAAAAGCTCCTGATTAAATTGGATAAGCTGCTCTATCGGAATCGCTGTTTGAACCTTTGGTATACCTTGTTCAACAGGAACTGGCGGTTTCATTTCTGAAAGCCCATTCTTCTTCGCAGGAACCTTTTCATATGCTTCTTTTAATTTTCCTTGTACTTGTTCAGCAATTTCCTTGGATTTCAGATCAGATAAGACCCCAACCATTTTCAATCTTTGGGCATATAATTCGTTAACGGATGGATGCTGATGGATTAGATTATACATCACTGGATTTGTTGTCATTGGTTCATCCATTTCATTATGTCCAAAACGACGATAACCAACTAAGTCTATTAATATATCTTTATGGAACTCTGCCCGGTATTCCCAGGCAAATTTTGCAGCCAGTAGACAGGATTCAGGATCATCGGTATTCACATGAATGATTGGAATTTCATATCCTTTAGCTAAATCACTTGAATATCGAGTAGAGCGGGAATCATGATATTCAGTTGTAAAGCCAATTTTGTTATTGGCAATAATATGGATTGTTCCACCAGTACGAAATCCTCTTAACTGACTTAAGTTTAAGGTTTCTGCAACTATGCCTTGTCCGGGGAAAGCGGCATCTCCATGTATTAATATTGCTAAAGCAGAATCGACGTCTTCAACTGCATATCCTTTTTCTGTTCGGCGATCCTGAGCGGCTCTTGTAAAGCCTTCAACTACTGCACCAGCAAATTCAAGATGACTTGGATTATTGGATAGTGTTAACCGCGCATTAGTTGTATTTTCTTTTTTAATATGGCGATCAAGTCCTAAATGATATTTCACATCCCCTGTCCAGCCAAAATTAATGCCAATAGAACCTTCTGAAGGAACTAGCTCCTTGTTAGGTGCATGCTGGAACTCGGCAAATATCATCTCATAGGGCTTTCTAAGTACATGTGCGAGTACATTTAAACGTCCTCGATGAGCCATGCCAATATTGATGGCTTTTGTTCCTTCTGTTACCGATGCTGAAATAATTTCATCTAAAATCGGAACTAAAGAGTCTAAACCTTCAATTGAAAAACGTTTTTGACCGACATATGTCTTATGAAGAAACTTTTCGAATGAGTCTACTTCTACCAATCGTTTATATAAACCTTCTCTTTGTTCGTTCGAAAGCTCCGGAATTAAGCTTCCGCTTTCCACCTTGTTTCTTAGCCATAATTTTTCCTTTACATTATGGACATGGTGAAATTCAAAGGCAACGGTACCCGTGTATACACTTTTTAAATATTGAATGGCTTCATAACCATTTTGTAAATGAGAAGGTGCCTCATTACAAACAATACTTGCCGGAATTCTCTCTAAGTCTTCTCTACTTAAGTCATAGGAAGAAATATCAATAATTTCATTTTCTCGCTTATGGTCATTAAGTGGATAAATATTGGCCGCCAAGTGACCATATGAACGAATTCGATCGGCAAGTTGAACAGCATTTAAAAATTTTTCTAATGAAGGAAGTGTGGATTGAAAGCCTTCTTTTTCGGACGTCTCTAACCCCTTTTGTTCATGTGGTACTTGTGGTGGACCCCACTGTTCAAAATACAAACGCATTTCCACTTCAACAGAATCCGGATCTTCCACATACTTTTCATATTGCTCAATCACATACCCCAAGTTTGGACCTAGAAACCCCTGCCAATCTGGACCTTCACTAGATTTAGGATTCTCCATGAAAAATACCCCCAAAAATCTTATCCTTAGATAATAAATTGTAAATTAAGCCTTTTCCCCCAAAAAACGGAACTAAAATCCACCCAATAAATTGAATAGTAAAATTTTTCAGAGGATAAACCGTTTCCAATGACATTTTAACACGTTGTCAATAGGACTACAAAGATTTTACTCATTTAAATAGTGAAAAATATGAGTTTAGTCATTAACTAAATAACTTATATTAATAAAATTTATTTATGCACTACTATGTATCAATATTTCGCTCTCTTTCGTTTCATAAAAAATAAGGAGCAAAAAAATAAGCCGAAAATTCGGCTTCGTTAGAATAGGTCAATGATATGAACATAATTTTCTTTTGGAGAATGAGGATAGTTGCGTTTTTCCTGAAGATTGATTTTCGTTGTTTCCATTGAGGAGATTGGAAAATCAACATGTCCACAAGTTGAGCATTTTTGCCAATCACTTTCCACTACATAAACTTCAATCCCGTCCTCAGTTGTGTAAGCAAAGTTATTATCGTATGTCGAAAAGCGATGATGACAACTCATAATTTCTTGCATACCTTTCCCTCCAATAAAGTTTCCCTATTTCTATTATATCGATTTTATTTTATTTTTGTTTGGCAATTTTTAGAATCTTTTGAAAAATATTCGACAGGCATACCACTATTTTCTTTTGTGAATAAAAAAAGGAAATCCAAGATACATTATGATTGGATACTATTCTAGGAGGAATGAAAATCGTGAATGTGGGAAGAGCAAAGGAAATATTAGAAAGTGCAGAAATCCATCATGTTTCGTATGAGGGGAATATGGTCATCATTCAGAATGTAGATGAAAAAACGAAGATGGCCAGGATTTATTCTAGAACCAATCCTTTTGACGAATGGGATGTACCTGTTTTAAATCTAATTGAAGAGGTTTGAAAATATTTTTTCATACGTGATAGGTTTATCCAAGCAATTGCTAATAAAAAGAATATTCTAAAAGACATTGACATTTAACACTTCAGTGGTGTAAAGTGTAATAAATTCATAAAATGATTTTCTTATCAAGAGAGGTAGAGGGTATGGCCCAATGAAGCCTCAGCAACCTTCAGGGTAATGATGTAAATTACTTTGAAAAGGTGCTAATTCCAGCAAGTTTTTGATAACTTGACAGATAAGAAGAACGGCTACCAGAAATTCGTAAAAGTCTTCTTCTTATAGAAGACTTTTTTTATTTACGATTCTATGTCAATAGTTCCACTTCTTTTCTATAAAATAAACTCTGGAAGTTAGGCCCATATTTTTAACTTCTCTTATGTCTCCCTTTTTTCTAATTTAACTTTATTTAGGAGTGAATACAAAATGGTAGGAATTCAAACAAAGCTTGCACAAATTGGAAATCGAAGTGATAAGGCAACTGGCACTGTTAATCCACCAGTATATTTTTCAACAGCTTTTCGGCATGAAGGAATTGGACGTTCAACAGGTTATGACTACACAAGAACAGGGAATCCCACACGTGAAATTGTGGAAAAAGCCATTGCTGATCTCGAAGAAGGAGATCAGGGATTTGCCTGTAGCTCCGGTATGGCTGCCATTTTGACTGTCCTCTCCCTATTCAAAACAGGTGATGAATGGATAGTCTCTAAGGATTTATATGGTGGCACATACCGGATATTAGAGCAAGGCTTTACAAAATGGGGGCTTCATTCCCACTATGTAAATACCAGCATGATAGAAAATATTGAAAAAACCATCAACCAAAATACGAAAGCGATATTTCTTGAAACACCTACAAATCCTCTTATGGAACAAACGGATATCACAGAGGTTTCACAATTAGCTAAAGAACATGGGATTTTGTTAATCGTTGACAATACTTTTTATACCCCTATTCTACAAAAACCGATTGCACTTGGTGCCGATATTGTCATTCATAGTGCGACGAAATACTTAGGTGGGCATAATGATGTTCTTGCAGGCTTAATTGTTGCAAAAGGAAGAAAACTTTGTGAATCCATTTCCCTTCATCATAATTCTGCTGGTGCCGTATTAAGCCCGTTTGATTCTTGGCTCCTCATCCGAGGAATGAAAACCCTCTCCTTACGAATGGCTAAGCATGAGGAAAATGCAAAAGCAATCGTCCATTATTTGCAAACACATCCTACAGTAACAGATGTCCTCTACCCAGGAAAAGGAGGAATGCTTTCTTTTCGTATTAAGGAAGAAGGCTGGGTGGATTCTTTTTTACAGAACCTATCCCTTATCACCTTTGCTGAAAGCTTAGGAGGGGTGGAAAGCTTTATCACCTACCCAGCAACGCAAACACATGCAGATATTCCCGAAAATATTCGGCTTGAAACAGGTGTTGATAATTGTTTACTGCGTTTTTCGGTAGGAATTGAAGATTCAGAAGATTTGATTAATGATTTAGAAAATGCTTTTGCAAAAGTAGATCAGGAGGTTTCATTATGATTGAGAGTGATTGTTACAGTTTTGATACAAAGCTATTGCATAATCGCCATAAATTCGATCCGACAAACGGCGCAGTCAGTGTTCCGATTCAGCACGCCACTACCTTTCATCAATCGGATATTGACCATTTTGGAAAATATGATTATAGCAGAAGCTTAAATCCTACCCGTGAGGCTTTGGAGGATGTCATTGCAGAATTAGAAGATGGTTTAAAAGGTTTTGCTTTTTCATCAGGAATGGCTGCCATCTCAACCGCTTTTCTTCTCCTATCTCAAGGAGATCATGTGGTGATAACTGAAGACGTTTACGGCGGAACGTACCGAATGGTGACCCAAGTTTTAAATCGTCTTGGAATTAGTCATACCTTTGTTGATATGACTGATTTAAAAGAGGTTGAAAAAGCGATACAACCAAATACAAAAGTGCTGTATGTCGAAACCCCTTCCAACCCATTATTAAAGGTGACCGATATTAATGCCATTAGTAATTTAGCAAAACAGCACGGTGCCTATACATTTGTTGACAATACCTTTTTAACACCTGCTCTACAAAAACCATTGAATTTAGGGGCAGATATTGTTCTGCACAGTGCTACGAAGTTTTTATCTGGCCACAGCGATGTCGTTGCCGGGCTTGCTGTCGTTAAAGATGAAGAACTAGCTAACCGACTCGGTTCTTTACAAAATTCATTTGGCGCTGTTCTCGGGGTTCAGGATTGTTGGCTTGTTTTACGAGGAATTAAAACGCTTGCTGTCCGCTTGCAACAATCAAGCTCTGCTGCTAGCAAAATAGCAGCCTATCTGAATTTACATCCATTAGTAAAAGAAGTGCACTATCCTGGTTTAGAATCACATCCTCATTTTGCCCTACAAAAGGAGCAAGCAAAAAGTGCAGGAGCAGTTCTCTCCTTTGAATTTGAAAACGAAGACGTTCTCAGATCTTTTGTTAAAAATGTCGCAATTCCCGTTTTTGCAGTAAGCTTGGGTGCTGTAGAGACGATTCTTTCCTATCCGGCAAAAATGTCGCATGCCGCAATGCCGGAAGAAGAACGGCTAGCACGTGGTATTTCCAACAGCCTGCTTCGCCTATCTGTTGGCTTAGAGAATCCAGATGACCTTATTCAAGACTTTGCAAGTGCGTTGAACAAAATCTCCTCTGTCCAGCTTCAAGGAGGAAAATAAAATGGGCTTTTTAACAGATTTAAAAAACAGAATCTTAATTGCTGATGGAGCGATGGGAACCTTATTATATTCTTATGGAACTGACAGTTGCTTTGAAGAACTCAATCTATCTCATCCCGAGGAAATTATCAAAATTCATCGAACGTATATTCAAGCAGGTGCTGACGTCATCCAGACCAACACCTATGCAGCCAATTATATCAAGCTGCAAAGATATGGTTTAGAGGATCAAGTCAAAGAGATTAATAGCGCAGCTGTGCGAATTGCGAAAAAAGCAGTTGGGGAAAACACCTATATTTTAGGAACCATTGGAGGAAATCGTGGAATAAAGCCAAATTCCATTCCAATTGAAGAAATCAAAAGGAGCTTCCATGAGCAGCTCTATTGCTTGCTCTTAGAAGGAATTGATGGAGTTTTACTCGAAACTTTCTATGACTTAAATGAACTCGAAACCATTTTAAAAATAGCTCGAAAAGAAACCAAACTGCCGATCATTGCTCAGGTTTCTATGCAAGAAATTGGAATCCTGCAGGACCGCACTCCCATCAATGAAGCATTAAATAGATTGGAACAATTAGGTGCCGATGTTGTTGGTTTAAACTGCCGACTTGGCCCACATCAAATGATTCAAGCATTAGAAGAAGTCGAATTGCCGGAGCATGCTTATTTATCTTGTTATCCAAATGCCAGCTTACCAGCATATACAGATGGAATCTTTCATTATAAAGGAAACGCTGAGTATTTTCGAAAATCAGCTCAAGCTTTTCGTAAGCAAGGGGTGCGTCTCTTAGGCGGATGCTGTGGAACAACACCTGAACATATCCAAGCTTTTGCAAGCGAATTAAAAAATGCCACTCCAGTGACGGAAAAACAAGTAAAATCAAAAGCAACTCCCATTGTAGTCGAATCATTGCCACCTGTACGCGATCTTCCTCCGTTAGAGGGAATTGTAAAGAAAAGGCATTCTGTCATCGTGGAGCTGGACCCGCCTAAAAAGTTGAATACCGATCGCTTTTTTCAGGGAGCGAGAGCGCTAAAAGATGAAGGAATTGATTGCCTAACATTGGCGGATAATTCCCTTGCCTCTCCGCGAATAGCAAACTCTGCCCTTGGCTATTTAGTAAAAGAACAGATTGGTCTCCGCCCACTTGTTCATATTACGTGTAGAGACCGCAATATTATTGGATTGCAATCCCATTTAATGGGGCTTCATACGCTTGGATTGCATGATGTGCTCGCGATTACAGGAGATCCTGCAAGAGTAGGAGATTTACCAGGGGCCTCCTCTGTCTATGATGTTTCTTCTTTCGAATTAATTGGAATGATAAAACAGTTCAATGAAGGACTTTCTTTATCAGGGAAAGATTTAGGCCAAAAAGGGGTTTTTTCAATAGCCGCTGCATTTAATCCGAATGTACGCTCCATCGAAAAAGCTGTCCAAAGATTGGAAAAGAAAGTATCCTTTGGTGCCAATTATTTTATTACTCAACCAATTTATTCAGAAGAAAAATTAAGAGAGGTCTATGAGGCAACAAGGCATATCGATGCTCCAATCTATATTGGTTTAATGCCATTAATTGGGAGCAATAACGCAGAGTTCCTTCATAATGAAGTACCTGGGATAAAAATTGACCAATCCATTCGTAATATCATGTTTTCTTTGAAAGATGACCCAATCGCTTCAGAAAAAGAAGGAATTGCGATGACGAAGTATTTAATGGAAGCAGCTGAAGAATTATTTAATGGAATATATCTTATTACCCCTTTTATGAGATATCATATGACTGTAGAGCTTGCTAGCCATGCCCGGACTTACAGTGAAGAGCTTCAAAGGAGGATTCAAAATGCTTAAACCACCATTAACTGAACAATTGAAGAAGAAAATTCTGATTATGGACGGCGCTATGGGTACCATGCTACAACGTGCAAATTTAACATTGGAAGATTTTGGAGGAGAAGAATATGAGGGATGTAATGAAAATCTCAATCTAACCTCCCCTTCTGTTATTGAGCATATCCATCGTGAATATTTACTTGCTGGAAGTGACATTATTGAGACGAATACCTTCGGAGCTACCAGTATAGTTTTAGAAGAATATAATCTTGCGGACATTGCTTATGAAATTAATAAGGTCGCAGCAGGTCTTGCTAAAAATGTAGCTGATGAATTTTTCACACCGGAATGGCCAAGATATGTGGCTGGTTCTATGGGTCCAACAACGAAAACTTTAAGTGTTACAGGCGGAACAACTTTCGAAAAATTATCTGCATCCTATGAAGAGCAAGCGCGAGGACTGATTGACGGAGGCGTTGATCTCCTTTTAATCGAAACTAGTCAAGACTTGCTTAATGTCAAAGCAGCTTTTGTCGGCGTTGGACATGCCTTCGAAAAAACAGGAAAGAGGCTACCTATCATCGTCTCTGGTACGATTGAACCAATGGGAACGACATTAGCCGGACAATCCATCGAAGCCTTTTATATTTCTGTGGAGCATATGAATCCGCTTGCGGTTGGTTTAAACTGTGCAACAGGACCAGAATTTATGCAGGATCATATCCGCTCACTCTCAAGTCTTGCCACCAGTGCAGTAAGTTGTTATCCAAATGCTGGACTTCCGGATGAAAATGGAAATTACCACGAAACACCTGAATCTCTAGCGGAAAAGCTGTCTGGATTTGCCTCAGAAGGCTGGCTCAATATTGTTGGCGGCTGTTGTGGAACCACACCTGAGCATATCCATTTAATCGCGGAAAAAATGAAACACTTCCATCCTCGGCAAGTTGTACAAACTCATCCACATATGGTTTCAGGGATTGAACCATTTATTTATGATGACCCTACCCTCCGCCCCATCATGGTGGGGGAAAGAACAAATGTTATTGGCTCTCGTAAATTCAAACGCTTAATTAACGAGGGGAAATTTGAGGAAGCTGCAGAAATTGCTCGTGCCCAGGTAAAAGGCGGAGCCCATGTGATCGATATCTGCTTAGCAGATCCAGATCGCAATGAAATTGAGGATATGGAGACCTTCATTCAAGAAGTTGTAAAAAAAATCAAGGCCCCTCTTGTCATTGATTCAACTGATGAAGAAGTTATTGAAAAAGCACTAACCTATTCACAAGGGAAAGCAATCATTAATTCCATTAATCTCGAAGATGGAGAAACACGCTTTGAGAAGGTATCAGCATTAGTGCATCAATATGGTGCGGCTGTTGTCGTTGGAACTATTGATGAAAAAGGAATGGGTGTAACCGCTGAAAAAAAATTAGAAATTGCCAAACGCTCCTATGAACTCCTTGTTCACAAATATCATATTTCACCAGAGGATATCATCTTTGATCCTCTTGTTTTCCCTGTTGGTACTGGAGATGAGCAGTATATTGGCTCTGCCAAGGCAACCGTTGATGGGATTCGCTTAATTAAAAATGAATTTCCTAAGGTTCAAACCATTCTCGGAATTAGTAATGTATCCTTTGGACTTCCGCCTGTTGGAAGAGAAATATTAAATTCCGTGTTCCTTTATCATTGCACTTTAGCAGGATTAGACTACGCCATCGTCAATACGGAAAAATTAGAACGATTTGCCTCTATCTCCAAAGAGGAAGTGGAAATGGCCGAAAAACTTCTATTTGATACTACAGATGAAGCCTTAGCCCAATTTACTGATTTTTATCGGGATAAGAAAAAAGAAACGATATCACAAATTCCCAATATGACACTAGCTGAGCGTCTTGCTTATTATATCGTAGAAGGAACAAAAGAAGGTCTAATCCCTGATCTGAAAACAGCACTAACCACCTACTCACGTCCATTGGATATTATCAATGGACCTCTAATGGATGGGATGAAAGAGGTTGGACGGCTTTTTAATGGGAATCAATTAATTGTCGCAGAGGTTCTGCAAAGTGCAGAAGTCATGAAAGCATCTGTCTCTTTTCTTGAGCCTTATATGGAAAAAAGCGATGCGTCGTCAACTAAAGGAAAAATCATTCTTGCGACCGTTAAGGGAGACGTTCATGACATTGGAAAAAACCTAGTTGATATCATTTTAACAAACAATGGTTATGAGGTGATTGACTTAGGAATAAAAATTAACCCAGCCCAGTTAATAGAAGCCATCCATCAGATCAAACCTGATATTGTTGGACTTTCTGGTCTCTTAGTGAAATCGGCTCAACAAATGGTTCTCACTGCTCATGATATGAAACAAGCTGGCATCGATATACCAATTCTAGTTGGAGGAGCTGCACTTACACGTAAATTTACAGAGGCCAAAATTTCGAAAGAATACAATGGACTAGTGTTATATGCCAAGGATGCAATGGATGGCTTAACATTAGCTAACCAATTACAAGTCCCTCATGAAGTAGAAAAGCTAAAGCAAATAAAACAGGAAAAGGTTCATGCAGCGAAGGTTGAAACGAATTTCACTTCAAATGGCAGTGTTGCAACTGCCGTACGTAGAAAAGCGATCGTGCGAACCGATGTACCAGTCTTTATCCCAAATGATATGGAAAGACATTTGCTTCGGAACTACACTTTATCTCATATTGAACCTTATATCAATAAACAAATGCTCCTTGGACATCATCTTGGAGTAAAAGGAAAAATTGATAAGCTTTTAACAGAACATGATGAAAAAGCTACAAAGGTGAATCAGCTAGTCGATGAATTACTTCAACAAGCAAAAAAATTCGGCTGGATTACTCCACAGGCAGTTTATCAATTCTTCCCAGCGCAATCTGAGAGAAATAAGGTATTGATTTACGATCCAGAAAGAGTGGGAAAAATCATCGAAGAATTCAATTTTCCACGACAGGAATCTGGAAACTGTCTATGCTTAGCTGATTATTTAAAACCAAAATCCAGTGGAATCATGGATTATGTTGGATTTTTTGCCGTTACTACTGGAACCGGTGTTCGGCAAGCAGCTGCTGACTTAAAATCACAAGGACGCTTTCTTGAAAGCCATGCCTTGCAAGCAACCGCTCTTGAATGTGCGGAAGGCTTTGCCGAATTGATTCATCGGTTAATGAGGGACCGCTGGGGCTTTCCAGATGCAATCGATATGACAATGAAGGAACGTTTTGCAGCTAAATATCATGGACAGCGCTTCTCCTTCGGCTATCCAGCCTGCCCTAATCTTGAGGACCAAAAGAAGCTATTTAAGCTTTTGCAACCGGAAGAAATAGGCATTCATCTAACAGAAGGCTGTATGATGGAGCCAGAAGCATCCGTAAGTGCACTAGTTTTTGCTCATCCAGATGCAAGATATTTTAATGTTTTAACATAATAATGGCTTGGATCTCCTTCAAGGGATCCAAGCCCATTTTTATCCCACTCTTAACGGACAGTAAGACTCCCACTTCAAGATTCTGAGAATACGAAGAAGATAAGTGGGAGATCAACTGTCCGTAAAGGTCCGACGACGGACAGGAGGTCCTAGTCAGGCGAAGCCACAGGACGTGGCGTTATGAGCGTGATAAGTGAAATAAGATTTTTCTTTGGGCTTCAGCCCTTAGAAAAATCAATCAGGGTTTGCGTGACTAACCATCAGTGGGGGATGAATGGCAGACTAAAAGCGCGACGTCCTGTCGCAACGTCTGCACTAGCACGTCCTGTGCGTCGAAAACCCCCACTGATGGAAGTTTCACTTTATTTTATAACTGCTTGTATTTCTCTTGAATAAGGCAATTTTACTTGAACGACTGTTCCTTTCCCTTCCTGACTATCAATTGATAATATTCCCTGATGGCTCTCAATAATACTATAGCAAACCATAAGACCAAGTCCTGTTCCTTTTTCTTTTGTCGTATAAAAAGGCTGACCAATTTTTGCCAACACATCAGATGGAATGCCATAGCCCTGATCGATAAAATCAATCATCACTTGATCCTGTTCAAATCCAACCTTTATGGTCAATAGCCCTCCATCAGGCATGGCCTCAATCGCATTTTTTACAATGTTAATTAACACTTGCTTAATTTTATTTTCAATTCCATAAATATAAAAGCCTCTCATTGGCGAATCGACTAACAATTGAATTTCAACACCGTGAAGATTTGCCTGACCATTCATTAACGTTATCATATCATCTAACAACTTTTGCAATAACACCTGTTTAAATTCAAATTTATTGGGTTTGGCGAGCAGTAATAATTCACTCACGATGGTATTAATGCGATCAATTTCATTGATCATAATATTCACATACTCATGATTAGCCCCAAGATCAAATTGAAGAAGCTGGGTGAAGCCACGTAAACTTGTCAGTGGATTTCTAATTTCATGGGCGATGCCTGCGGCGAGCTCCCCGACAACTGTAAGCTTTTCAGATTGATGCATAAATTCCCTTGTTTGCTTAAATACAGTGATATCACGAAACATCACGTGTAAGGATTGTTCCCCTTCATACATAAAAGGAATCACCTTCACTTCAACATCAATTTCTTCTCCATCAATCCGAATAAACTTTAATTCAAAGCCATCGATTTTTTTTCCTTCTCGAACCTTTTCAATATTCCTTGCCATCAGCTCATGGTCATCTGGATGAATCAAATCATAAAAAGATCTATGGACCATCTGCTGGATATTTTTTGTCTTTAGTATGTTTAATCCCGTTTTATTGATAAATGACCATTTATTACTTTTAATTTTGCGAACAATTATTCCTTCTGGCGATTCTTCAACAAGTTGGCGATACTTTTCCTCGCTTTCGCAAAGCTCTAAAGTCCTTTCCTTCACAAGCTCCTCAAGTCGATTTAACTGCTTCCTTCTCTCGGTTACGTCACGAATCGAGCAAACAAGAATAGCGGCATTTTCCAATTCGGCGATTGAAAGGAGAATATCAACAGGAAATTTCGTTCCGTCACTTCTTAAAGCAGATGTTTCGAGTAATTCTCCCTTTGTCAGGTAAGAAAAAGATTGTTTGGATAACTCGGGTAACAAGCGATATATATGCGTACCAATCACTTCCTTAATGGAGTAACCAAACATCTCCCTAATTGCTGGATTTACCAACAAAATATTTCCCTGTGCATTTAAAATAACAAAAGTATCGATGGAGGTTTCACCTAGTGCTCGAGATAAGACCTCATTTCTTTTTAATTGTAAAAATGCTTCCTCAAGTTCTTTTGAGCGCTCATCGATCAATTCCTTTTGAATCTGAATCTCTTTTTGTTTTAAATACAACGACACTAATCCATCGACCTTACATTTCAAGATAACAGGATCAAAAGGCTTAATAATATAGTCAATCGCCCCTACAGAATATCCTTGAAGAATATGCTCTTGTTTTTGACTTAGTGCGGTAATAAAAATAATCGGAATATCTTTTGATTTTTCTCTTTCTCGTATTAAATGTGCTGTTTCGAATCCATCCAAGCCCGGCATCTGCACGTCCATCAAAATGACGGCAAACTCTTCCTTTAAAATCCATTTTAATGCTTCCTCACCTGAATTGGCTGTGATAAGACGATAATTAGTTGAGGAAAGGACAGCCTTGAGCGCTAACAAATTCTCTTTACGATCATCGACTAATAATATATTAACAATTGAATTCTCCATAAATTCATCCTCAAACCTTTGCTTTTTGATATATTTTTTCCTTTTGATCAATCATGGAAAATTGAATGGAGTGTAGCATTGCTGTAGTTCCATCTCGTTTTCCTAATACCAGATAACCGTTATCACCAAGGCTATCATAAAATAAATTCTTAACCCGTTTTTGTAGCTTGGCGTTAAAATAGATTAAGACATTCCGACAAATCACAATATGAAACTCATTAAATGAATGATCCGTCACTAGATTATGCTGAGTAAAAAACATTTTCTCTGATAGAAAAGGTTTAAAATACGCATAGTCCTTTGTAATAGAAAGATAATCATCGAAGTCGAGGCTTCCCCCTGCTTGAACATAGTTTTGTGAGTAGACTTTATACTTCGTTATCGGAAATATGCCGACTTTCGCTGTTTCTAGCACTTTCTCATTAATATCGGTTGCATAGATTCTTGATTTTGAAAGTAAGCCTGCCTCGTGCAAAAGGATGGCCATTGAATATACCTCTTCCCCAGTAGAGCATCCTGCATGCCAAATGCGAATTTTAGAGCAATTTTTTATATTTGGAATCACTTTTTCACGAAATGCCTTGAAAAAAGATGGATCCCGAAACATTTCAGTCACATTGATAGAAAAGTCATAAAATACCTTCTCCATCATCTTTGGGTCATGAAGAATTCGGTCCAATAATGCGGTTATAGTAGCCATTTTTTCAAGTTTCAGTCTATTCAAAACACGTCTACGTATTGTAAAAATTGAATAATCGCGAAAATCATGACCATAATACCTGTAGATTCCTTCTAACAACAGTCCAATTTCTAATTCTTCAAGATTAGAACATTTTCGTTTTTCAATAGTATTTATTGTCATTTGCTCCTTTTCTCTATTATTTATTTTTATTTTACGAGAATGCCTCTATTTGTCAGCATCCTTGATATCTCCGGTTGAAGTTAGCCACATTTTTAATAGTGAATATAGTTGGATTAATTGAATCGGTTTTCCAATATAATCGGTTGCTCCAGCTTCTATACACTTTTCACGGTCATTCTTCATAGCCTTTGCAGTAATCGCAATAATGGGTAAATTCTTGTATTCAATGTTGGAGCGAATCTTAGCCAATGCCTCTAAACCATCCATTTCCGGCATCATAATATCCATTAATACAAGACTAACATCTGGGTGTGCCTTTAATAATTCAAGTGCTTCCATTCCATTTTCCGCAAAAATTACTAACATCCCCATTTCTTCCAAAAAAGAAGTAAGGGCGAAAATATTACGCATATCATCATCGACAACAAGTATTTTTTTCCCAACAAATGACTCTTCTTTCACACAGCCATAGACCAGGGATCGAACATGCACATGATTTTCATTTGAAATTGGTAATTTTTTCATTACTTCATTTTGCGTTTTCTCATAATCCTTTGAAGCTGCTGCTTCCTTTTGGTTTTCCATTATTGGTAGTCCCCTGTTAATCGGAAGGTAAAAGGAAAAAGTACTTCCCTTGCCTTCAACACTATGGACTTTAATAAATCCATCAAGCAGCTCTGCTAAATCCTTACTAATCGATAATCCAAGCCCAGTTCCACCGTAGGTACGACTTGTCGTACCATCCGCTTGGCGAAATGCTTCAAAGATTAATCCCTGTTTTTCTCGTGGAATGCCTATCCCTGTATCACTCACCTGAAACACAAGGAATTTCTCAAAGTGATGAAGATTATTTCTAGAATCGAAAAAAGTAGTGAAAACTTTCACCTTGACGTGACCTTTCTCGGTAAATTTGAAAGCATTCGATAATAAATTTTTGATAATCTGATAAACTTTCTGTTCATCAGAATAAATAATTTTCGGAAGAAACTCATCTATTTCCACAGAAAAATCAAGTTGTTTTTGCTCTGCAACTGGTTTAAATTGCTTTTCGGCAAAATTCAGTAATTCTTGAAAGTTAATTTCCGCCTCTGAGCATTCAATCTTTCCTGATTCAATTTTTGAAAAATCAAGAATATCATTAATTAATTCTAGTAATTCCTTTCCGGATGAATGAATGGTTTGTGCATATTCAATCTGCTTTTCTGTTAGATTTCCTTCCTTATTTTCTAACAGCATTTGAGCTAAGATGAGTAAACTATTTAGTGGTGTTCGAAATTCATGTGAAATATTGGCAATGAATTCCGTTTTGTATTGCGAATGGGAAAGAACCTGACGTGTTCTTTCTTCTAAAGCAGACTTCGCCTTTTCAAGGTCCAATGTTTTTTCCTCAGAGGTGCGGTATTGAGCTTCTAATTCTTCATTCATTGTTCGCAATTCTTCTTGTTGCATTTGAAGCTCCTCAGATTGACATTGTAATTCCTCATTGAGTATCTGTGCTTCATCAAGCAGCTGTTGAACCAGCATTTGCCTTTGGATTCGATTTAGAATTGCTCCTAGTTGAATGGCTGCCCTTTCTAACAGCTGCTCATGCAATTTGGAAAAAGGATGAATGCTAGCAAGCTCCAACACAGCAATCACTTCATCCTCAATTTCGATAGGAAACAGCATTAAACTTCCACTACTTGTTGCTCCTAAACCAGAACGTATTTCTAAATAATTCTCGGGAATATTATCGATTTTTTTTATTTTTTGATCGAGTGCACATTGGCCAATAAGTCCTTCTCCCTCTTTGATTAATGATTTCCCGTTAAGATATTTCCCTTGTTCAAGCGCTGCAAAACTGGATAATTTCCGATAAATAGCAACATGGTTTACCTCTTCCTTGATATAAAGCACCCCATATTGTGCCTCCACCATATTGGCAATTGCTTGAAGATATACTTGACCTAGACTTTCTTGATCCGTATATGGGTGAGATAATTCTCCAAGCTCCGCGATTTTTGTTTTTAGCCAGCTTTGTGCCTCCAACTCATTTTTATAGGCCTTTTCCATCTTTTCATAGGTTTCTAATTCTTTTGCCATGTTATTGTAAGCCTCGGCAATTTCACCGATCTCATCATTTGCAACAATTTGAATTCTTGGCAACGTTTCCGACCTGATTCCAACTAGCTGCATCACATCCTTCACTATACGAAGTCTTCCGGCTATGCTTCTCGTAATCCACATCGTAATAATGATGCCAACCGTAATGCCAAATACGATTGAACCGAAGCTAATAAATACAGCTTGCGTGAATTTGGCTTTTTCCTTCAAAAGCGACTGATCAATTACCCCCTCTAAACGGTTAACAAAGCTTTCAGCAATTTGGATTAATAAAACGTATTCTTTCTCAGAATCTTTTAATAATCTCTCTTGTTTGTCCTTAACTTTTAAATTGGAGGTATTGGTAATTTGTTCGATCAAAATCTCGTAACTGATGAATTGATGATTCAAATCTGCTAAAGTGCCTGCCATCTTTGCAGATTTATTATTTTTGATTAGTTCATCGATTTCTAGATTAATCTTATTCGTTAGCTCACGAATAGTTTGCATATGGAGTAACACTTCAGTAGCATTATAATCTTCTTCAATCACATAATCCATCAGACACTTGTCAAGAGCCATTATGTCTTTTCTAACATGGTTAATATCCTTAATCGTTTGATATCTCTTTTCGACAGTTTGGATCATATCCGTGTTAAGCGAATTTAAGAAAATAAATACTCCTAACAACAGGATTGTCATCAATAAAATGATGATTCCAAACCCCCAATATAACCTTGTTCTAAACTTCATCCCTTACTTCCCCTTTATTAGCCCAAAACACATATTTAAAATATTCCCCCTATTCTGGCAAATCCCCTGCTTTTTTAGCGAAATTTGTAACTTGTTTCATGCGACAATTTTCAACAAATACATTGCAATATCTAACTTACATGCTAATAGAATTATATTTGAATTTTATTTTAATTTGGGCAAAATAAACTAAAATGGGATAAAGTTACTAGAAAAAGAGTTGCATTTGATAACAATGCTCAGGTTTTATATAAGAACTTGATTGGAATGGCTGTATTTAGTGGTAGCGATGAAAAAAATGTCGTTTACTAAAGCGATGAACTACTTGGATATAAGAGCGATGAATGAAGCCTAGTTAATTTGGAGATGCAGCAACTTTTTTGGTCGTGCTTCATTAAGAGGGTGATCGATCGTTTTATGCGTTCAAGGGCCAAAATATTCTTTCCTAGGGGAAGCGACCCGACGTTTTATATACTCAAGAAAAAACTCATTCATTAAACAATAATCCACTATCTCGATGTAAAAAATACGCATTCAGTGGAGAATCAATTATTCTTTGATAGTTAAACGGTTGCCAAAATTACAGGCCCTAGGAGATAACCTAAAGCCTATCCATCTACTTTTAATATTTACTGATCCCCCAATACAATCAAAAAAAGTGTGTGAAATGCACACCAGCAAAATTTGTCATAGAAGATCAGAAATTATTGAATTTGTGTGCCAATTAAGTTGGAAAGAGCTGAGCAAAATTTGCGCCATTCTTTTGGAAATTTTTCATATCCTCTGCTTTCATATGTACTTGCTTTTGTGACAAGTTTAATTTCCCAGCTTGTTCCTCCAATATGGACATCGGCACTTTGATAGTTACTTTCCCAATTCCATAATTTCAAACGATAAATCTCTTTCGTAAAGGCATCAAAGGATCCGATGATTTTGATAGAGTCATCCATTACATGTTGTTGGTTTTGAAAATACCATTCAAAAAACTGAAATGTTTTTTGGCAAAAATCAATTGTAATCATATAGGTTACATCGAAATGGTTAATTGATAATGATAAAGAGACAAGCTCTTTTTCAGGGAGTATGGACACAAGATTGTCCTCAACAGCAAATAAATCCTTTTTTCGATTAATAGCTGCTTTTACCTGTGAGAGCTGGATTGGCTTTTCCTTTTGGTAAGTAGACTGGTTCATATCCTGTAATATTGTTGGAATCGTCGCTGGACCCTTCCTCCCAATGATGTCCAGAATGATTTCATAAATGCTCATGATTATTGGTATCCTCCATCAAGTGAATCCTAAATTTATTTAAGCTAACGTTGAGCTAAGTATTAGTACTGCTATTGTACTGTAAATCTATCATACAATTATTACACATTGAAAAAAAGAAATTTTTTAATAAAAAGCATCCCCCTCTTCCATTCAAGCAGGGATGCATTCTCTTTTATTATCAAGTTAATCAAAATGAAACTGACCTGGGTGTTTGCCATATTCCATATTTTGATGAAGCTACTCAAGCTATTCCAGATCAGAAGTGATCATGTGAAATCAGAAATATCATTGATGCGCTGATCCTTCATAGACTTTGAAATTGGAATCACGTCAGTTTGTATCTCCAAAGGCTGATTATTTGTGCCATTGAGTTATGACATATGCTTTCGACATTCTTTAATTCCACTAGTCAAGGCAAACGACCGCATCCAGTATTCCTTTATTATTTATATCTTATCCTCCATAATGAAATGAACTTTCTTATTATCTCATATGTACTTTTTTTTCAAAAGAAATTTGCATTATGCACTAAAGCCTATAGATCAACCGGAGATTTTTCTCATTTGTAGCACATACAAGTCACAAGATGATCATTTACCATCCCTGTTGCTTGCATAAATGCATAACAAATCGTGCTTCCGACAAATTTAAAACCGCGCTTCTTTAAATCCTTGCTCATTGTATCACTTATCGGTGTTGTGGCAGGAACCTCACCAAGGATATGAAAATGGTTTTGAATCGGTTTACCTCCGACAAATGACCAAATATAGTCTCTGAAGGTGCCGAATTCCTCTTTCACTTTTAAAAAGGCATTTGCATTGATGACAACGGCATTTATTTTCAAACGATTTCTCACAATCCCTTCATTTTGTAAGAGCTCTGCAATTTTTTCTTCCCCATAGCCAGCAATTTTTTCAGGTTGAAATTGATCGAAGGCCTTGCGATAATTTTCCCGTTTCTTCAAAATGGTCAACCAGCTTAATCCAGCTTGCGCTCCTTCTAAATTAAGAAATTCAAATAGAAGTCGATCATCATATACAGGTACTCCCCATTCATAATCGTGATAATCTATATAAATTTGATCCTGAGTTACCCAACCACAACGGTTTACCATTAGTTTCCCTCCTAAAGTAAAACAAACTTTTTTACCTTGTCTCTATCTTCACATATTCACAGTAAGAAAACAATAATAGGCATCAAGCTTCGATATGCTTGATGCCTCACCTTATCACTTTCGTCTTATGCTCTGACCCCTGCGATTTCATGTAGCTTTTCTCCAACGGCTTTGGACAGTTCCATCGTCATTTGCGGTACATGTGTTTTAAGAACCCCATTTACCACCTTTGCCATCATTCCATGTGCCTGAATATCTAGACAGCCGGTCATTCTTGTTTTTTCTCCTTCTACCACTTCTGCTTTAAAATACCCGTTTCCAGTAAAATTTTCATTAACACCGATTAGGTCAAAATGGACTTTGGTTGGAACATCCATTTTCGTGATTTTCACTTTTAAGCTAATCTTTTTCTTTACAATCCCTATGTCACTTTTAAATGTCCATGTGGATTCGTAATCATCTAATATTTGGTGTTCGATATAACCAGGGACAAGTGTGGCCCATCTGTCCATCACACTCACAAATTCCCATACCTTCTCAATTGGTACATTCAAATCCATTTTGTGAATTCCTGCTGGCATCTAGTTCTCCCCTTTTAAACAATTTTGGATTAACATTCACTTTTTTTATCCAAAAATAATTTATGCGGGAATAAGCAATTGTTAGAACCTATTTCTTTTTATAGAATGAAATCAGGCTTGAGTAACTTTAGTGACTATTCATGAAGCTTCTGATGCATAAAGACCAATTCATCAGCCAATTCCGCTAATCGTTTATGAATTTCCTCTTCTGCAATGACATTTTCCCGATTAAAATCAGCATTCGTCACAAAGACATTTTTACTCGCAATCATTGCCTTAAAGAAAGAAATAATCGGCTTTAATTGTGTTTCAGCTACAAGAAAATGGCGATTAGATCCTGCTGTAGATACTAACCCAACCACCTTTGACTCAAATACAGTTGTTGGGAGATGGTCAAATAAGTTTTTTAATGCCCCAGTAATAGATGATTGATACACTGGGGTTCCGATCACAAACGCATCTGCATTTAATATTTTGGCGATAGCGCTTTGCGTATCCATATTATAAGAAGAAAGTGGACGACCATCGACAAATTCAATTTGATAATCTCGTAAATCTAATAACTCAGTCTCTATATCTGAATATTTTTCCTTTGCTTTTTTCAAAACCTCATCCACAATTATCGCTGTTTTTGCCCCTATGAGTGCACCTGATATGCCTAATAATTTCAAAGTTCTTCCCCCTAAGAGTAAATTTCCATTTTCCCTATACAAACCTTGTTTATCTAACTATTTTACAATACGAAATGATTGAAGACAAAAAAGTAGCTTATGCATGGATAAAAATTTTTTCTTCAAAGTTCTCTTCTCAATTTCCTTAAAATACAAAAAATTCGAACAAGTTGTGAAATAAAAGCATCCTTCTTTACTTTCTTCCTTTCATTTAGGTAAAATTTAAAAAGATAAGTTTATCCCACTCTTATCGGACATTTTGACTCCCACTTCAAGATTCTGAGAATTCGAAGAAGATAAGTGGGAGATCAACTGTCCGTAAAGGTCCTAGTCAGGCGAAGCCACAGGATGTGGCGTCCCTTGAGCGTGATAAGTGAAATAAGATTTTTCTTTGGGCTTCAGCCCTTAGAAAAATCAATCAGGCTCTGCGTGACTAACCATCAGTGGGGGATGAATGGAAGTTTCACTTTATAAAAGGAAGAATAAGATGAAATCACTACTAACAAAACTTTTCGTAAAAGAGAAAATCCTTGAAGTCCGATTTTGCCAAAAAAATCTCGAATGCTTTTTGGATGATGACACAACGAAACAATTTCAAAAAATCTTAAGTAAACGCCAAGTGAAATTTAAAGAATTCGAATGCTTAAATCATTGTAAGCTATGCGAAAAGAAGCCTTATGCGGAAATCAACAAACAGTTAATCAAGGGTCAGGATTTGAACGAAATCATTTCGCAAATTTCTGAAATGATTGATAAAAAATAGTTTTAACCTACCTACAAAAAAGAGTTGACTAATCAATACCTGATTCATTATAATCAGGTGTCTGATTAGTCATTTTTATTTGCAATAAAAAATTTTAAACTAACAAATACTATTCCTTATCTTAAGAAGAAAGAGGAATAGCATTTTTTATGTAGAGACTAATCCACATGATTTTCTAAAAAAATGATGTAAGGAGAAATGTATGGAAATTCAGCAACAAGGGATTAACAAAAATTTAGTTCTAATAGGATTAATCATTGGGATGTTCTTTAGTGCACTAGAGCAAACCATTGTCGGTACAGCGATGCCGACAATCATTGCAGAGCTCAATGGCTTTAAAATTTTTGCATGGGTGACTACCGCCTATATGATTACCTCCACGACCATCGTTCCTATAGTGGGGAAACTTTCTGACTTATACGGAAGACGCGGTTTATATTTACTAGGAACCATTATTTTTATCATTGGTTCTGGGTTTTGTGCTTCTGCTACTTCCATGGAACAACTAGTGTGGTATCGCGGACTTCAAGGAATTGGAGGAGGTATGATTATGCCCTTATCGCAAACCATCATTGGTGATATTTTCACAGCAGAGCAAAGAGCGAAATGGCAAGGGGTCTTTGGTGCCCTCTTTGGATTAAGTTCCGTAATTGGCCCTTTTTTAGGTGGCCTAATCGTTGATCATATCAGTTGGCATTGGATTTTTCTTATTAATGTTCCAACAGGTTTGCTTTCTGCCCTCTTAATTTTCTTTGGATTAAAGCACGAATCCACCGCGAAAAAGTCCAAGATAAGCATAGACTATTTAGGAATTTTAACCTTAATTCCTGCCATCGTCTTATTGCTACTTGGTTTAACCTTTGGTGGAGACAAGTTTGAGTGGGCCTCCACCACTACATTCCTTATTTTCGGTGGTGCCATCCTATTTACGATTCTCTTTATCTTAATTGAAAGACGTGCAGAAGAACCGATTTTGGATTTATCCTTTTTTAAAAATCGCGTTTTTGCTACAACGAATACACTAGGTTTTCTTTTAGGCTTAGGTATGTTTGGAGCCATTATGTTTGTTCCAATGTTCATGCAGGGGGTTCTAGGGGTTACTCCAACTCAAGCTGGTTCGACTATGACTCCTATGATGATTGCCATGATTGCTGCAAGTGTTTTAGGAGGAAGGCTTTTATTGAAATTTAGCTTTCGCAGTGTTCTAACTGCAGGGATGCTCATCGCCGCGGCTGGATTCTATTTAATGAGTACAATGGGACCAGATTCCAGCGAAATCATTGCATATGCCTACATGGTTGTTCTTGGATTTGGGATGGGACTTGTTATGCCAACTCTGATGATTGCCATTCAAAATGAATTTCCAAAGTCACAGCTTGGAGCAGTAACGTCAACCTCAACCTTTTTCCGTTCGATTGGAGGAACCGTCGGGATTACGATTTTAAATACGGTCATGAATTCAACACTCGAATCAAAAATCATCAACGCCAGTGACACAGAGAAGAATCCATACCTTGCAAAAGCATTAGATGCGCTATCTGATAAGACCGATTCCTTATTTGGATTATTAGTCAATCCTGATTTACTAAAAATGCCGGATGAACTGAAAATCCCTCTAATCGAAACCATTCAAAAGGTCTGGTCCGACTCATTTAGCACCGTTTTCCTAACTGGCTTAATCTTTATTGCAGCCGGAATTTTGATTGCACTATTAGTGGGAAGTGGAAAAATTAGAAGAGATCAAGAAAACAAAAGCGAAAATGTGAATCCAGAAACTTCTGGTTCAAATTAATAAAAACTCCCTTGCTTATTTTTTAGCAAGGGAGTTTTTGCCTAGAAAAAGGTAAATGCCTAACATATTCATCATTTTTTAGATATAATATTGTTATAAAGAAAAAATTGGGGAGAAATGATAATGTCAGAAGTCAAGCAATTAGGTATTTCAGAACAAGTAGCGCTGGCAATCAATCGGCCGCAGCACAAACGAGCACCGCTTCGAAAAATTATTCAGAGGGGCCTATTAATTTCACTTGGAGCCATCATGATGGGGATAGGCTTAGAAATTTTCTTAGTTCCAAATAACGTCATTGACGGTGGAATCACTGGGATATCCATTATGCTATCCTTTCTCACAAGCCTACCATTAGGACTATTTATTTTCATTATAAATGTTCCGTTTTTCTTTCTCGGTTATAAACAAATAGGAAAAACATTTGCCCTTTCTACTCTCTACGGAATCATCATTCTTTCCATAACAACCGCATTATTACATCCTGTTCCTGCATTTACCCAAGATATTCTACTTGCAACCGTATTTGGTGGAATTGTTTTGGGCGTTGGTGTCGGCATCGTGATTCGTTATGGTGGCTGCTTAGACGGTACCGAGGTCCTTGCCATACTTGCCAATAAAAAGCTCCCATTTTCTGTTGGCGAAATCATTATGTTTTTTAATTTATTCATTCTTGGTAGTGCTGGTTTCGTCTTTTCTTGGGACAGAGCTATGTATTCCCTTATTGCCTATTTTATTGCCTATAAAGCGATTGATATAACAGTTGCCGGCCTTGATGAATCAAAATCGGTTTGGATTATTAGTGACCAATACAAGGAAATTGGCGATGCCATCCTGAATCGGCTCGGACGCGGCGTGACTTATATGCAAGGTGAAGGAGCCTTCTCTGGCGATGATAAGAAAGTTATCTTTTGTGTTATCAACCGCTTAGAAGAAGCCAAATTAAAGGATATTGTGACCGAAAATGATGATTCCGCCTTCCTCGCAGTAGCAGATATATCGGAAGTCCGCGGAGGAAGATTCAAGAAAAAAGATATTCATTAAACCAAGAAGCTTGGGAAATCCTGAGCTTCTTTCATTTTGCATAGATTTTTAGATTTAAGACACATTATTAATAAATAAAAAAGTTTGCTAAAGGAGTTATAAGAGAATGAAAAAAGATAATGAGGATTTTGATTATAATGCGGAAAATATGATGGATTTGGTCAGAATTATTAATGCTAAAGGAGATACTGGTGAAATTAGAGAAATTATTCAGGAAAATGAATCCTTGAAAAAAAGTGGTGAGGATATGAAGACTGAGTGATTTTGGGGTCAATGTACTTTGGAGAAATTTGTTTGTTAAGGTTTTGCAATTTTAACGGATTTTGTTAGATACAAGAGTTCTCTCCTAGGTTTGATTTTCGTTTTTCTTCTTCCGATAAAACGGGCTCTTTCTCCTGATTTTGATTCTCGTTTTTCTTTCTTCTTCATAGAATTTTTGAACATTCAATTCAATAAACAGAATTTTCATTCCTCTCCAGCTATGTTATGATATCATTATCAGAAAATTACAAACTTCTTTTGGTGGTGTTACATGAAACCAATTGCTTTAGGAATTTTATCTTCTTTTTTCTTTGCGTTTACATTTGTTCTTAATCGGGCGATGGAATTGTCTGGAGGGAGTTGGATTTGGAGCTCCTCTCTCAGGTATTTTTTTATGGTGCCATTTCTGCTTGCCATTGTTTTATGGCGAAAGAATTTTCAAGCATTAATCTTTGAGATGAAGAGACACCCTTGGAAATGGATATTGTGGAGTACGATTGGATTTGGACTCTTTTATGCTCCGATCACATTTGCAGCAGCGTATGGCCCTGGTTGGCTTATTGCAGGGACTTGGCAGATCACGATCATCTCAGGCTCCTTGCTTGTTCCGTTATTTTATGAAACGATTCAGACGAAGAACGGTCCGCTTAAAAAAAAGGCAAAGATTCCTCTGAAAGGTCTTGGCATGTCGTCGATCATCTTAATCGGAGTCATTCTCATGCAATGGGAGCATTTCGGCAGTCTCTCCTTAAAGGAAGCCTTTATTGGAACATCACCAGTATTCATTTCAACTTTTGCATATCCTCTTGGAAATCGAAAAATGATGGAGATCTGTGAAGGAAGAATCGATGTTTACCAGCGCGTTCTTGGCATGACCATGGCAAGTCTCCCTTTTTGGATTGTCTTAGCCATACTTGGACTTGTAACGGTTGGCGGTCCAAGTAGTGGCCAAACATTTCAATCCCTGCTAGTTACCATTTCATCAGGGGTTATAGCGACGGTACTCTTTTTCCAAGCAACTGATTTGGTTAAAGACAATATGAAGAAATTGGCTGCTGTTGAAGCGACGCAATCAATTGAAATATTGTTTGCCCTAGCTGGGGAAATCGTTTTATTACATTCAGATTTGCCTGCTACTATCGCGCTGGTTGGAATATTATTCGTGATCATGGGGATGGTTTTTCATAGTTATCTATCCCATGGAAAAAAGAAAGATGACTTCAGCCTAACAGAAAAACAAGAATTATCCTCATAGAAAGAGCGACACTGATTGTGTCGCTCTTTCTATTGAGTGATGGAAGCATCAAGGCCAGCTTTTTCTGCTTTTTTAACAAGATCATTTGCATTGGCTTTTTCTTTGAAAGTGCCAATTTGTACAACATAAACGCTTCCTTTTTTAAATATATATGTGTCAAAGCCTTTACTTTCGGCATTTTTAGCAATTTTATCTGCTTTAGCTTTTTCTTTATTGCTTCCAACAATAACCCGATAAAGTGAATTATTTATTGGCTTAGTTGCTTCTTCCTTTTTACTTAAATTAAATGCTTTAGCAAGTCCCTCCACATGACCTCGTGCGATTTTATCGAGGAAAGCATTGCTCTTTAATTTATCAGCATCAGCTTTTGTGGTAATAAACCCATTTTCCGTAAGTACAGCATCCATTTTAGTTTCCCTGAGAACATGAAAGTCTGCTTTCTTTTTCCCCCGATTAATCCAAGAGGTTTCTGCTACCACCTCATTATGAATGCTTGACTGAATCTGAATAGTCTTTGCACCTACACTTGGATAGACAAAGGACTCAAAACCTTCAGCACTCCCTGAATTAATATGAATAGAAAGAAAGAAATCGGCTCCCCAGGAATTGGCTGTATTTGTTCTTTCATTTAAACTAACTGTTGCGTCTTTCGTTCTACTCATCTTAATTGAAACAAACTCGAATTCATTAACGAGAAAATTGCGGATTTTCAGTGCAATCTGTAAGGTAACATTCTTTTCCTGTAGGCCATTTCCTGCTGCTCCAGGATCCGTTCCACCGTGTCCAGGATCTATAAAGATTTTCACCATTCATTATCACCTCATTATTGATATATGGAAAAAATAATAAAAAGGTTCGTACTAAATTTGATTTTTTTATTTATTTGTATTCCCCAATCATTCCCTCGTTTTTTTCACGATTGTTTGTTTCATCCTAAAATTAATCATTATTTTCATAAAGAGGTGGATCCAATGAATCGAAGTTCAACCCTATTACTTGTTCTCGCTGTAATTTTTTCCATTGGTGCTATTTATTTTTACCAAAATTACCAATCCTCCTCTATTTCACAAAGGAAAATGGAAAAATCCGCTAAGTCATCCGTTCATATTCAAAAACTTAGACAAAATCATCAGCCTCACCTTCTTCACATCAATTCCATTGAGCAAGGTGAAGAAATTAAGCAAAACCTTAATACAAACCCTGAAGTGGAGATTATTCATCATAATGTACAAGATAAAAGTCATTATATGGACCATGAAGCCATTGTAAAATTTCACCAGCGGCAATCCAAACAGCAAATTCAAAAATATATCAAGGATATTAACGGCGAACTTCTTAATGTCTTAAATCAAACCTATATTTTTCGTTCTCGTTCTTTATCCACCAAGGAAATGCTGCATTATTTTCAAGCTTTAGAAGGCGTTTCATTTGCAGAGCCGCATTATTTATATTTACAAAATAAACTAGGACTTCCAAACGATCTTCTCTATCAAGAAAGGTATCAGTGGAATTTACCCATTATTGAAACGGAGTCAGGATGGAATGTTTCTCGCGGAAATAAGAGCATTAAGATTGCTATCGTGGATACAGGAGTAGATTTGAATCATCCAGATTTAAAAAAGCGGCTACTAAAAGGATATAATGTTATAAAAAAGAATCATAATCCAGCTGATGACAATGGACACGGGACTCATGTCGCGGGAATTATCGCCTCTGAAACCAATAATCAAAAAGGAACTGCTGGGGTGACTTGGTATAATAAAATCATGCCTGTTAAAGTAATGAACAAAAAGGGCTATGGGACTTCTTTTGATATAGCGAAAGGGATCGTTTGGGCAACAGATCACGGGGCCAATGTCATTAACTTGAGTCTCGGCAATTATCAACCTTCTGCTGTATTACAAGAGGCCGTCCAGTATGCGTATGATAAAAATGTTGTCCTTGTTTCAGCGGCAGGAAATGATCATACATCCCAACCTAGCTATCCCTCCGCTTTTCCAGAAGTGCTAAGTGTTTCTGCTGTCACAGATGATGGGAATTTAGCTGATTTTTCGAATTTTGGGGATTACATCGATGTGACTGCTCCTGGTGTATCAATTCCGAGCACCTATTTCAAAAATCGCTATGCATCTCTATCCGGTACCTCTATGGCCTCACCACATGTTGCTGGATTAGCAGGACTTATCCTTTCTGTTAATCCTAAGTTACGCAACCAACAGGTCATGAATATCATTGAAACCTCAGCAGTTGATATTGGCGATAAAGGGACAGACGATAATTTTGGACATGGGTTAATTGACGTGAAGAATGCATTACGAAAAGCTGCTGGAAAATAAAAAACAACGCTGAACAAGCGTTGTTTTGCTTAATTTATGTTCAAGTCGAGAAACAGGATGGACTATTTTATCGAATTTAATAGTAACTGTTATTTGTGAATACAAAATAATGTGTGAACTCAAACCAATAGATGTGATTTAGCCCAATTTTAAACCAAATCTATTTCCATAACCAATTCAATTCTCTCTACGAATAAAATCACATTTATTCCCCTTCAAATTAAATTCTCCTGAGTTCGACCCTGCATAAAATATTGCCATTCATTTTTTCCTTGGATTTTTGTGAGCTCTCTAAAAATCGATTGACTTAATTCTTGATATCCCTTCGAGGTTAAATGAATGCCATCATCGCTAATCAATTGGGATAAATCTCCTGCCTTTTTTAATGCTGTTCTTACATCTATTTTGAATGCATCCATCCCATCAACAAAGGAATTTAATGCGCGATTGTATAAACCATGCCAATGCTCAATTCCACCAACGGTACTAATGCAATGACTAATGGATTTTCCGTATAAATTCACTAAGTACTGATAATATCGGACCGGATCAAGTGGAGGAAGTGTTAATATTACTGGAGTAATCCCTTCTTCTTTAAGTCTTGAGATGATTGTTTTTACATTTTCAATATACCGTTCAAGCGGAACTATCGGAAGATGTTTTTCTTCTGGCATTTCGGCAACATTCTTCCAGATGAAATTACAATCGTTTCCCCCAATCTCGATTATGGTATAATCTGGATGCTGTTTGATAACATCCTTTTCTAGTCTTTGAACTAGAGAATCGGAATTATCATTAAATACACCCTTATTGATTATGCGAGTTTCTTCAGGACTAGATGAAAACAATTCCTGCAAAAAATTAGGGTAGTTTTCTTTAATAATTTTTAGTCTTCCTTTAACAAATGATACTCCCCTAGTTAAGCTATCCCCAAAACAAATAATTTTCATCTACATCATCCCCGCTATTTCATCATTTATTAATTTATCATCTAATAACTATATTATATAGTATTCAAAACCACATGTCATGTTATACGTATTATTTTTTACAATATTTTTGAAAATCCCGAAAGATTGCTTCTTTATCTGTTACCCCTACTTTGAATCATTTATAATAAAATCAGCTAGTATCCTTTTTTATATTCATGAATGCCTTAAAAATTTGTCAGAAGAAAGGATGATCTTGATGGTAACCTCTTCTTCATTTTATTTCAACGGTAAGGATGGGCAATCTCTTTATGCAAGGAAATGGACTTCAACTTCCAAACCTAAAGCCATTGTGCAAATCACTCATGGAATGGCTGAACATATTGGACGATACGAGGATTTTGCCTCATTTCTAGTTAGTCATGAACTTTTTGTCTATGGAAATGATCATCGGGGACATGGTCATACAGCAACAAGAGAAGAAGATATCGGTTATTTCACAGATAATAATGGTTATGAAACGATTGTAGAAGATATGGAGCGATTAACTGAGGTCATTCAAAAGGAGTTTCCCAATACTCCGATTTTCTTATTCGGACATAGTATGGGGTCCTTTCTTTCAAGAAGGTATATTCAACTTTTTGGAGATTGCCTACAAGGAGTAATTTTATCAGGTACAGGTGGACATCCTGGTTTTATTGGAAAAGTTGGTTACATAATTGCTTCCCGAGAGGCCAAAAAACACGGAAGACGAAAATCAAGCACCCGTATGAATGACCTTACCTTTGGCAGCTATAATAAATCATTCATGCCGGTTAGATCATCCTTTGATTGGTTATCCCGAAATGAAAAAGAAGTCAATAAATATATTCAGGATCCACTATGTGGAGCAGTGTTTACGGCAGGGTTTTTCGCAGATTTTTTAAAAGGATTGCTTTCGATTTATAACGATGATGACAAAATTCCAAAAGATTTACCCATTTATTTTTTCTCGGGAACAGAAGATCCCGTTGGGAAGCAAACAAAAGGTGTTTTACAAAACATTCACCACTTACAAGCGATGAATCTTGAAGATATTTCTTACAAGTTTTATCCCGAAGGTCGCCATGAAATGTTAAATGAAATCAATAAGGAGGAAGTATATTCAGATATCCTCGAATGGATTCTTACTCATATTTAACAATTTAGAGTCTGCTTTTTGCAGACTTTTTTCTTTTCTTCACTCCTGCCTCAGAAAATTTACAATATGAATTTAGTGCAAACCTCTTCACAATTCCGTCAAAAAAAGGTAAAATGATTAAAAACTTCATAATACCAATAAGAAAAGTAGGGATTAGAAAATGAAAAATGTGCCTAAAAGTATCCCAAGACCACTTGTTCGAACAAATCAATGGGTGATTGTTCTAAGCGTCCTCTTAACTTGGGTCACAAAAATGGAGTGGTTTCTTTTGATTCCATTACTTTCCGGTCTATTTGGTCTTTTATTTGGTTTTAATCCTGTAATGCGGGTAGCAAAATGGTTTTTGAAAAAGGATCCTTCCCATTATATCCCGGAAGACCACGAACAGCAGCAATTCAATCAACTCATTGCCGTCAGTTGCCTGGCTCTTGGATTCATCGGATATTTAGTTGGTTGGAATTGGATGGGGTATATTTTTACGATTATCGTAGCTTTAGCTGCCTTTATTGCGATTCTTGGCTTCTGTATCGGTTGTTTTATTTTATTTCAATGGAAACAATTCCAATATAGACGGGAAAATATTCACAAAAAACAAGGTATTCGTTAAGCACGAATACCTTGTTTTTTACTCATCCTCTTTACTATTTTTCCTCTTAACAAACCGGTAAGCAAGATAGGCAATATAGACCGGTGCAGCAATATAAATTAAATAAGGAAAATCTTTATACGATTCTCTGAAAATGATATATAACAGACAGCCAAGAAAAATCGTGACAATCGTACCGTACTTTGGAAGAGGAATTTCTTTAAAGCTTGGAATTTTCAATCTACTAACCATGAGAAAGCAAAGAGCTGTAAACACAACAGTTGTAATGATATTGGGAATAATATTTCCAAACAATGTCAATACAGACAAGATTCCCCCTGCAGCTGTAATGGGTACACCAACAAAATAATGCAGGGATGATTTCGTTGAACCGATATTAAATCTTGCTAAACGGTAGGCACCAAATAGAGGAAATAGACCAGCCACCATAATGCCTAAAAGGCCAAATTGATCAAAATAGGTAAAATAAACTAAAAAAGATGGGGCTATGCCAAAGGTGACGATGTCAGCAAGTGAATCCAACTCTTTTCCTAAAGCCGTGTCAGCATTCAGCATTCTCGCTAATCTTCCATCCATGCTATCAAGCATCATACCAATCAGGACTAAAATAGCGGCATTGTTATACTCTCCGTTTGCAGCAAAACCAATGGATAAGAAGCCACAATATAAATTCCCAAGCGTAAACATATTTGGGATTGCTTTTGTAAAACGCACTAGATGAATTCACACTCCTAAAAAATAAGGTATAAAAATTATGTATAAAGAAAAAAGAGATCCATTTAATTGTATCAGTTTTATTTACTATAAGACAAACCTTGTTGGTTCATTCACATGAAAATTCTATGTCTATTAAATGGGCCTTTTCACTTTTATTAATAACTTACAACCGAGCATTTATCCATTGATATAGCTTCCATACTATCACAAAAAACAAGAAATAACCTAAAAAGGAATTGCTATGCTTCCATTCTTGTCCGTGCTGAAATAATCCTAGAATTTCCGATATTCTCTCAACAACTGATATGATTCCACTTAAGAACAAAAGAAAACTATATCGCATGACCCTTTTCATTTTTTCTAAAATAAATAAAATGAACCCAACTAATATTGGCAGTATAATCAATGGAAAGATAATTTGAATCGAGAAAATATCAGGAAAAAGTCGATTAGGAAATTCATAATATCCCTTCCCTACAAAATATAAATCTAAATACGTTCCAAGTAAGGCTGAAAATAGGATCGCTACAATGTATGAAATCTTTCTAGAATAAGGCATTTTTCGCAAAGGTGGCGAGTTCAAGGGTTTCCAATGTTTTGCAGTATTCTCTTTGAATATCTCCATTAACCTCCTCCTCTCCTTTCTTTAAGTACTCAACTACCGAAACATCTGTAAACCAATCTCCTTCTTCCGCATTTGGTTGAACGATATTTTTCCAGGAATGCATAAGCTGTGGACTATAGATTTTTGGCTCTCCTTTTTTCAACTGACAATCCTTCAATTGGAGTGTCCTATTCAACCCAGCTGACCTTTCTTTAATATCATGAAAAATCTCAGGCCAATAATCCTTTCGAGAGCCGGTATGCGGGTGATTAACAGACCAGAGATACACCTTAGAAAATTGTTTTTTATCAGAATATAAGATCTGGTATAACCTTCTACCCAGGATAATACGCTCATGCAGATGACTAAAATAGTGAAGTGATAAACCGAGAAGCTTAGCATTTTGTCGAACCCCTTCACTTTCTTGATATGGAAATAATATTTGGTTAAAAGTAAGCAAATCCTGTAATTTAAATGGAATCGTTTCTAAAACTCGTCCCTTAAATTTGGGATTTTGGATGACTCTTTTCTCAAGATAACTTTGTTCATTAATAATTAAGGCCATTGTCAAAATATAGCAATCTTTAGTTTCCCAAAAATGATTCCAAATCACCTCCATGAATTTGGATACACCTAAATAGGGGATTAAATAAAATAAATTCTGATTTCGCTTCACACTTTCTTCATACAACAAAAATTGCGGAAAAACATCTTGAAAAATGAGCCAATTTCCACGTTCTAAAAAAGCAAAAAAATCTTTTGCATTGACATCATTCATGAGTCTGGATAAAAACTCCCCTTTTAAATCCGTCATATTCCACCCGCCATTTCGGGATACCATATGTCCAAGAAAGGCCCAGTGAATCTCAGGAAAGCGTTGGTAAAAATCCAGATAGGCTTTCGTTCTTGTCACATTATTTTGATTGAATGGTTGACAAGCCTTTTGCAATTGTTGAAGTAGTTTCTCCTCAGCCTTTGACAGGGAGTCCCATCGTGGCGGAGATTGATGCGATGATTGTTTCAACTGTTTCTGGATAGTGACTAAATTTTCTGGAAATGAGGATTTTTTTTTAAAGAAAAACATAACTGTTCACGTCCTCAAAGAATATGAATAGGTAACCTGAATTCTTTATTAGGAGGGAGCGAGGAAAATGGATCTACTGGATTTTGTGACGAAACAAATAATAGCGAAACTACGGAAAGACCAGTCTGAAGATGGTTCTTGGGATTATCCATTTGAAACGGGAATCGCAACAGATGCCTACATGATCATTTTATTAAGGACGTTGGAATTTCATGATGAAGAGTTTATACAGGAATTAGTCGAAAGAATTTGGAGCCGTCAAAAAGATAATGGTACGTGGAAGCTCTTTGCTGACGAAGAAGGGGAGGGAAATATAACCTCTACTGTTGAAGCGTATTATGCTTTATTGTATTCTGGGTATATCCAGCAAACAGACGAAAGATTACTACAAGCTAAACAATTTATTATTAAACATGGAGGAATTGAAAAATCTCATTTATTTACAAAAATTATGCTTGCTCTAACTGGTCAATACAAGTGGCCGCCTTTTTTCCCAATACCTGTTGAAACTATTCTCCTTCCCCTCTCATTTCCCATTAATTTTTATGATTTTTCCGTATATGGAAGGGCTAATCTCGCCCCAATCATGATTCTTACCTCTAACAAATATCAAATCAAAACAGAGAGAAGTCCCGATCTTTCCGACTTATTTGTCACAAGGGGGGATGACTTTTTTAGCTGGAGACATGAACGGAGTGCAAAAGAATTCTTTCAAATCATTGAAAATGGGTTAAAAGGGTTAATAGGACTGCCACATGTACTTCACAGGATGGCGATTAAACGGACGAAACAATATATGCTAAACCATCTTGAAGCAGATGGAACATTTTACAGTTATTATAGCTCTACCTTTTTAATGATTTTTGCCCTTCTTTCTCTGGGGTACCCCAAAAATGACCCGGTTATCATGCGAGCAGTCAATGGTTTAAAGGCTATGAGGGCGGATATTCATGGTCATTCCCATGTGCAATACACAACCGCGGATGTCTGGAATACGTCCTTGATTAGCTATGCTCTTCAACAGGCAAGAGTCAAAGAGACAGACCTCATGTTACAAAAAGCAAACGACTATTTATTATCAAGGCAGCATACCAAATATGGTGACTGGAGGCTGCATAATCCTGATGTACAACCTGGTGGCTGGGGCTTTTCTGATATTAATACCTTCAATCCTGATGTCGATGATACAACTGCCTCTTTAAGAGCCATTTCAACCATAAGAAAGAATAATCCAGAGATTCAGTCTAGTTGGAATCGAGCGATTAGATGGTTATATTCGATGCAAAATAAAGACGGAGGCTGGCCTTCCTTTGAGAAAAATGTGGATAAACAATTATCTAACTTCATTCCAATTCAAGGAGGAAAATTCTTATTAAACGATGCAAGCAGTGCAGATTTAACAGGGAGAACACTCGAATTTTTTGGAAACTATACAAAAATCTCGAAGCTGCCGGCTGCTATGAAAAGAGGAATACAATGGCTCCTAAACAATCAAGAAAAGGATGGCTCTTGGTATGGCCGCTGGGGCATCTGTTACCTTTATGGAACCTGGGCAGCTATAACCGGATTGAAAGCAGTTGGAGTTTCTAACCATCCTGCCCTGCAAAAAGCCGTACAATGGTTAAAGTCGGTTCAAAATGAAGATGGCGGCTGGGGAGAATCCTGCCGAAGTGATATCCAGAATACTTATATTCCTTTAGGCAAAAGCCATCTTACACAAACGGCTTGGGCCCTTGATGCCCTTATCGCTGCTTCCGAAGAAAACACACCTGAAATTGAAAAAGGCATTGCCTATATCCTTGAACACTGGAATCGCAAGGATTGGGATGAAACATATCCAGTAGGTCAAGGAATGGGTGGCGGGTTTTATATCCATTATCACAGTTATCAATACATTTATCCCCTTCTTGCACTTAGTCATTTTAAGCAGAAATTTAACAATTCTTAATTACCAGCTTTTGAAACTTAAGGAAGCATTTTTTTCGAAAATAATGGAAAAGATAACAACGAAGCATTTTAACAAGGAGGCACGTTCATGGAGAATACCCATGAGTTTGTAGAGAAACTTCACGATCAAAAGAAAAAAGTAGAAAAAAACAATAAACACGGAAAAGGCCATCCCGAGCGGCAGCTTCCTAATAAACAGCATTAATTTTCGAAAATAAAGGAGTACCCCCTACGTACTCCTTTATTTCAGTTTATTAAGTTTACATAACGTTATTATTGTTAATTAAATAATAAAACCTTGCTTTTTAGCCTCAAATAATAATTCTTCCCTAAATTTTGGATGAGCAATTGCAATTAAAGCTTTTGCACGATCTGCGATACATTTTCCTCTAAGCTCGGCAACACCGTATTCTGTCACGATCATATCTGCATCATTTTTCGAAGTGGTAACAACCGAACCTGGTGAAAGATTTGGTTGAATTTTGGATAATCTTTCATCTCGGGTTGTTGAGTGCAGACAAATGAACCCTTTTCCTTCCTTGGAAAAAAGTGCTCCTCTTGCAAAATCTGATTGCCCCCCACTAGAGCTATAATATTTTCCGCCAATTGTTTCTGAAGCACATTGACCAAAGAAATCAACTTCAGTTGTTGCATTGATAGAAATCATTTTGTCTTCCTTGGCAATTTCCCTTGGATCATTTACGATATCCACTGGTAAAAATTCAACTCCAACATTGTTATTAATGAAATCATATAACCGTTGGGAGCCAAAAGCAAAGGTTGTAACGATTTTTCCCTTATAGGTATTCTTCAGCATCCCATCGATGACGCCCATTTCCACTAAATCAACGATTCCATCAGAGATTAACTCGGAATGAACACCAAGGTGCTGATGATTTTCTAACTGACTTATAACCGCATTTGGAATAGCACCTATTCCAGCTTGAAGTGTGGAACCGTTATCAATTCGTTCCGCAATAAATCCAGCGATTTTCCGATCAACATCGGTCACTGTTGCTGAACCTGATTCTGTTAATGGATAATCGGTTTCAATAAATCCTTCAACTTGACTCACATGAATTTGATTTGCACCAAATGTCCTTGGCATCTGCTTATTTACTTCAAGGAAAAAAGGTACCTTGCCGATAAAGCTTGCTGCATAATCTGCTTGTGTTCCTAATGAAAAGTACCCATGTTCATCCATCGGAGAAGCACATGCAACAACACGTGATGCTTTCGTCGTTGCTAACATGATCTTAGGCACCTCATGAAAATGGTTTGGAACAAGTTCGCATTGACCTTGTAAAAAAGCTTTTCTTGTAGCCCCACTCAAGAAATAAGAAACATGCTCTAAGGATCCCCGATATTGACCATGAATATATGCACGATCTCTCAAGGTTAACATTTGGTGAATCCTTACCCCTTTGAAACGAAAAGCATTTTCTTCAAGTACATCTAGAAGAATTTTTGGTTCCCCATTGGTTAATGGAATGATGATGTCCTCCCCATCTTTAATCAGAGACAAGAAATCATCTGTCGATTTCCTTTTTGTCATCATCCGATCTTCAACATATGTTTTCATACTTTTACCACCCGCAATTGTTTGAATTTTTCCTCTTTTATATAATAACGCTTTCAATGTATAAATTTGTAGAAAAAATTCGGAAAAAACTAATTTTTTTCGAATAATTTTTGAACAAATCGAATTATTCTTACAATTGCTTACATATTTATAATATTCTTGCATCATTCATCTGATTTTTTTATAAGATTTTGTAATAAATCTTATTTAGAAAAAAGGCATTGAAAACTAGTTTAGTTTTCAATGCCTCATTGCTTTTAACATATTGATTGTCATTGCGCTTGGCTAAATTTATCCTTTCAACCACGTAAGATATTGACTAATTATGAAAAAAGCTTCCAAATGAACCTTCCTTCTTATACAGAAGCCAATTCCTTTGATCCATCTTTCTTTTTATCCTTAAGTAATTCTTTACCTGAGATACCTGGATGAGTCATTTCAAATGGATTTAAAATAGCGTCTAATTCTTGTTCCGTTAAAACTCCTCTTTCGAGCACGATTTCACGAACAGGTTTATTGGTTAAGATCGCTTCCCTCGCAATGGAGGCGGCTGTTTCATAACCAACATGAGGATTAATCGCTGTAATAACTCCAACACTATTATCTACATAAGCTTGCATTCTTTCTTTATTTGCGGTAATACCGCTTAAGCAGTACTTACGGAATACAGTAAATACATTATTCATGATATGAATCGATTGTAATAGATTGAAGACAAGCACTGGTTCCATAACATTTAATTCAAATTGACCAGCTTCAGAGGCCATGCTAATCGTTAAGTCATTCCCAACCACTTGGAAAGCACTTTGGTTAACGACTTCCGCCATTACTGGGTTTACTTTTCCTGGCATGATGGAAGATCCAGGTTGACGAGGTGGAAGATTGATTTCTCCAAGACCACATCGCGGTCCAGAAGTCATTAGACGTAAATCATTGGCAACCTTAGACATATTCAGCATGCATACCTTTAAAGCGGAGGAAACTTCAACATAGCAATCTGTGTTCTGCGTACCATCCACTAAATCTCTTGATCCTTTAATTGGATAACCACTGAATTTGGCAAGGAAAAAATCAGCCTTTTCGATATATTCAGGGTCTGCATTGAGCCCGGTTCCAACAGCCGTCGCACCCATATTAACTTCAAATAGATGCTCACGAGTTTGTTCGATCCGATTAATATCTCTCTTTAACACACGAGCATAGGCTTCAAATTCTTGTCCAAGTCGAATTGGAACGGCATCCTGCAAATGTGTCCGCCCCATTTTTAAAATATCATCGAACTCATGGGATTTCCACATAAATTCAGAATGCAACTCTTCCATCGTGTTCAATAATTCTTCTAATCCAACAAGAACAGAGAGATGAACAGCCGTTGGGAACGAGTCATTCGTGGATTGTGCCATATTGACATGAGAATTTGGACTAATTACTTTGTAATTTCCCTTCTTTTCTCCAATGAT
The DNA here is from genome assembly GCF_042263505.1 of Cytobacillus sp. Hz8. Lineage (NCBI taxonomy): Bacteria > Bacillati > Bacillota > Bacilli > Caryophanales > Bacillaceae > Cytobacillus > Cytobacillus sp. Hz8. The sequence goes on from NZ_JBHKFI010000006.1 coordinate 166,085, forward strand.
TTCTAGGGCCCGGTTTGCGATGACCTCATTTGTATTCATATTAATTGAAGTACCAGCTCCACCTTGGATTGGATCTACAATAAACTCTTCATGAAGCTTACCTTCAATAACTTCATCACAAGCTTTTTCAATGGCATCAGCAATTTTTTTATCTAATTGACCGATTGCACAGTTTGCCATCGCGGCTGATTTTTTAACAGTCGCCATTGCCTTGATAAGCTTAGAGTCAATGCGATAGCCGGTAATTGGAAAGTTTTCAATTGCTCGCATTGTTTGCACTCCATAATATGCATCAACAGGAACTTCCTTTTCACCTAAAAAATCTTTTTCAATACGGATTGAGTTGTTCATATCTGTCCACTCCCTATTTATGATCTAATCATTAAAGAATAATGGAACTTAACAAAATACCAATGGCTACTGCACCAATTGTTGCAATTAATCCTGGAATCATAAAGCTATGATTTAAAATATATTTTCCTATTCTTGTTGTACCTGTTCTATCAAAGTTGATTGCAGCAACAACGGTTGGATAGTTTGGAATGAAGAAATATCCATTAACCGCAGGGAACATGGCAATAAGAAGGGCTGGATTAATACTTAAGGCAATCCCTAATGGCATTAAAGTATTAACGGTTGCAGCTTGGCTATATAAAAGAATTGATAATGCGAATAAAGCCACCGCAAATAACCAAGGAGCAGCTGTAACTAAATCAGAAATAGAATTATCGATTAATTTAGCATTTCCATTAAAGAAAGTGTCGCCCATCCATGCGATACCGAAAATAGCAACAACGGCTGTAGCACCTGCTTTAAATACACTGCCTGAAACTATTTTTTCAATATTTGGTTTACAGAAGATAATCATAAGCGCAGCGAATGTCAACATCACAATTTCGATTGCAGTTGGCATTGTCATTCTTGTGAATACACCTTCAACATCCCAGCCTGGACGTAATTTTTCAAATGAACCAAGGACAACAACTAAAAGGGCTGCTATAAGAAATAAAATAACGGAAAGCTTAGCATTTTTGGTTGGAATAAAATCAACCTTATCCTTTTTAATTGGTGCTAAACCTTCTTCGAGGCGTTTTAAATATTCTGGATCCTGATTCAACTCTTTTCCCGTTTTGCTTGATACAAAAGCTGCGATCATACAAGCAATAAAGGTTGAAGGAATACAGATTTCAAGTATGTTAAGTAAGCTAATATCAAAATCTGTTAAGAACGCTAGTAAAGCAACAGTTGCGGCTGAAATTGGACTTGCTGTAATCGCTTGCTGCGAAGCGATAACGGCAATAGACATTGGCCGTTCAGGTCTAACACCAGATTCACGAGAAACCTCTGCAATAACTGGTAATACAGAATAAGCAACATGCCCTGTTCCTGCACAAAAAGTAAACAGGTATGTAACTATCGGAGCAATAAAAGTAATATGCTTTGGATTTTTTCTTAATGCTTTTTCTGCTAAATAGACTAGGTAATCCATTCCTCCAGATGCTTGCAGAGCTCCTGCTGCTGTCACAACTGCCAAAATCATGAGCATAACATCAATTGGTGCTGACGTAGGCTGGAGATGAAATCCAAAAACTAGAATAGCTAAACCTACCCCACCCATGACTCCTAACCCTACTCCACCCATTCTTGCACCAATGAAAATACACAGTAGTAGAATAATAAATTCAATCCAAAACATCATTGTGGTTCCCTCCAATCATTCATCATTCTAAAATAGTAGAAATGAAAAGAACGAAAAATTAAACCCTCATACCTTTTTTGGTTTCACCTTCTTCAAATATTTTTTGTGAAACTTTTCACAGGAGTTAATATACTCTCTTTCCTGTGAGGAGGATCTTTTTTTTGGAAAGCTTTCTTGATGTTTTTTATTCCAAACTTAGTGTAAATCTCACCCTACAGAAATCTACAAAAAAATACAAATGTAGTCTAAAAAAGAATTTGAATTTTATATGTCCTATACAAATTTTTGTCAAATATACTAAATCTATTTTTTAAAATTTTGCTATACAATAAGATTATAGAAAGGGCATCTTCCTCTTTGCCAACCCTCTAATCCGCTGTTGATAAAGGAAGTCATCGATGATGAAAGAACGAATACTCATTTATTTAGCCATAATGATTTTTGTCCCTATTGGTGGAGAATTTAAGTTTTTTCCATTGGAAGGTGATTTACGGGTTAGTCTTGGAACACCTGTATTTTTCTTTTTTCTCTTATGGTCTAGAAAAATCAATGTACGTGCTGCCGGATTTCTTGTTGGAACCTCTGTTGTTGCTTTTCGTATGTGCTTGGAGTTTCTTTTTAATCACCATACGGATCTTTACGAAATTTTCATCATGCATTTTCCTGCCTTTTTCTATTACCTCACCTTTTCCCTACTTTTTTATTTATTAAAAGTGAATGAACTCTATCAGAAACCGCTATTATTAGGCTTTATGGGGACTATAATGGAAATTTCAGCAAGCACGGCTGAAATTCTCTTTAGGCATTTTTTCTCCAATGATCCCATAACGGTTTATACTTACTTTGTTATTGCTGTTATTGCGATTATTCGAAGCTTTTTTGTCTTGGGATTCTTTAATATTATGATTCTAAGAGAGATGAAAACAGCTGAGGAGAAACAGCGCTTGCAGAATCAGCAAATGCTTGTTCATATTTCTCATCTATTTGTGGAGATGATTCAATTAAAGAAATCCATGAAAAACACAGAAGAACTTACGCAAGTATGCTACAAACTATATCGCGATTTAAAAAAGAAAGAATCCCTTAAGGACTTTGCCGCCACTGCCTTAAAAATCGCGGGACAAGTTCATGAAATTAAAAAAGACCATCAGCGTATTCACGCTGGATTAGCGAAACTAACTGTCAAGGACCATATTTTAGATTATATGGATATTGAAGAAATCATTCAGGTAGTCATTTCTGCCAATGAGAGTTATTCAACTTCACTTGGAAAATCCATTCATTTCAAGACAGACATCAATGGCAGCCATAGACCTTACCATACGTTTATCCTGTTATCCATTTTGAATAATTTATATGCCAATGCAGTAGAAGCAATAAAAGAACATGGTTGGATTCATATCCATGTAAACACAAGAAATGAACTAATTGAAATTGAGGTAACCGATAATGGTCCAGGAATCTCACCTAGGGCAAAAGAATACATTTTTGAACCTGGGTTTACAACAAAATTTGATTCTGAAGGAAATGCCTCTAACGGAATTGGTCTAAGCTATATCAAAAATCTAATTCAGGATTTAAAAGGGACCATCCACTTAGATGATCAGGCGTTGTTACAACATGAAACGAAATTTCAAATTCATCTTCCAATTAATAGTTTAGTAGAGAAAGGATAATGTACAATGAATCTTTATCTTGTTGATGATGACCAATCGATTCGAGCAATGCTCACAGACATTATTGAGAATGATGAACTTGGGCAGATAGTCGGAGAAGCAGGTGATGGGGCAGATGTAGATGGTGATACTCTTACCCATTTGCAGACCGATATTCTTCTTATTGACCTACTTATGCCAGAAAGGGATGGGTTGGAAACGATTCAGGAAATCCGCCCTGCATATAAAGGAAAAATCATTATGATTTCACAGGTCGAAACGAAAAATATGATTGGAGAGGCATACTCTATAGGGGTGGAATACTATATAACTAAGCCACTCAATCGCATTGAGGTTCAAAGTGTGATTAAAAAGGTGACCGAAAAAATTTTACTGGAAAAGTCCATTTCTGAAATACATAAATCACTTCATTTTTTAGATCAGCAGCAAGGTGCCGCTGTATCTAAGCAACCACAACTAAAAAAGGATATCATTTCATGTGGAAAGGAGCTACTATTAGAATTTGGAATTCATGCTGAAAGCGGTCACAAAGATTTGCTTGAAATTCTTAATATTCTATATGAAGATGAATATAAGGGATACAAGGACTTCCCTCCTCTAAAAGAATTATTTGAAAGGGTTTCCAAACGCCATAGCCATTGTGAAGATCTTAAAAGGGAGGGCAAATCTTCTGAACAACGGGTTCGTAGAGCGATTCATCAAGCACTTGAGCATGTTGCTTCACTTGGATTAACAGATTATACGAATCCAAAATTTGAAGAATACGCAGCGAAGTATTTTGATTACACTCAAGTCCGTTTAAAAATGCTTGAGCTTCAAAATCCGGTCAAAAACAACTTTGATCATGCTCGTGTCAATATTAAGAAATTCATCCAAATCTTTTATATGGAAGCAAGGGAAAGAATGAATGATTGAATACAGCCAAATAATGGTTGTATTCTTTTTTCAACTCGATCTCTTTATCAGTCACATAATGCTCTCAATTGAATAAATTTTATGGAAGAAATGGTTGAAGGATGTGTTTTGAAGAATGTTGACCCCCTCGTTTTCTCAACAGGATCTCATGTACAATCTTTTGAACGGCTATCAGCAAACAGTCATGAAATGCGAGCATTTAATTAAAGAGTACCCGTTCGATTTGAAAACATTGAGCAGGCATAATCTACTCGCATTCCTAACTTTGAGGAAAAAGATGACCGATAAATTAGGAAACCAACTCCATGAGATCGGATTTTCTAACTTAAACGCAGCAAATGCCCATATTCTTTTCACATTGAGACAAATATTAACCTATCTTGGTGTGAATATTCTTGATCCAAAACTACTTTCTATCCCCTCACCCCTAGAAGCGAAAATCCAACTATGCAAGAACGCAGAAACGTTATTCAGAAGTAAAGATGATTGTCTAAGGCCTACGATCATGGTTACCCTTGATGAACAAATGCTTGAAAAAAGGCAGATCATCGATGCACTTTTACTCCAAGGAATGGATATTGCAAGAATCAACTGTGCCCATGGGAATGAAAAGATATGGAAAAAAATGATTGAAATCGTTCGTCATTCAGAGCAAGTGTTAATGAAAAAGGAATTATATATTGGACGGAAATGTAAAATTTATATGGACCTAGCAGGGCCAAAAATACGTATTGGAAAAATGGGGAATGACAGCACTTTTCCTAATTCACACAAATCGAATTTTTTCACTTTGATAAAGGATGATTTATTGCGTCTTTATTTATCTGAGGACCATTTAGGCCACCCTGCAACCGAAGATGCACCAGCAGGGGTCCCAGTCACATTAGCAAAGGCTTTTACCAATGTTCGAATTCATGATCGCATTTTCATCGATGATGGGAAAATATATGGAAGAGTAGAAAATATCACTCAAGATTATATTGAAGTTAAAATACTCACCCCCTTCTCCAAAGCAGCAAAGGTTAAAGAAGGAAAAGGGATAAATTTGCCGGATTCCCTCCTTAGCTTAAATCTTCCGGCTCTGACGGAAAAAGATATTAGCGATCTCGCCTTTGTAACCAAGCATGCAGATCTATTGGGAATTTCTTTTGTCCATTCCCCACTTGACTTAATTCAACTAAAATCAGAACTAAAAAGACACTCTTGTCCCCATATTGCAGTGGTGGCCAAAATTGAAACAAAAGATGCGGTTCATCAACTTGGAAGAATTCTATTAGAAGGATTAACATTTGAAGCTTTTGGTATTATGATTGCAAGAGGAGATTTAGCTGTGGAAGTTGGTTTTGAAAATCTCGCATTCGTACAGGATGAAATTATCTCCATCTGCCAAGCTGCACATGTTCCAACCATTTGGGCAACGGGTGTTTTGGAAAATTTAACAAAAAAAGGATTTCCCGCAAGGTCAGAATTAACAGATGTTTCACAAGGAAAACGAGCTAATTGTTTGATGTTAAATAAGGGAACCTATATTGTCGAATCACTGATTTTGCTAAAAAAATTATTAGAGACATAATCAGCTTCCCCTCCTACTTATATCCAATCCTTTTCAACCTAGCCGTAACAGAAACATTAGTTCCCCCCAATAACCATATTTGGACATTATTTCCATATTTCAAGAAGTACTATTTCACCAAAAAAGTAATTATTTCACAATAATATATATCTTATTCATTTTTTCTAATATATAAAAACAATAAAGTTCTTTTTACAAAAAACACCACGTATTCCAGCTATATTAATGCATACTTCCATCTTCCCATCTTCCCATCAAAAAAGGATAGACCTAAGCTTAAGGTTTATCCTTTTTATCTTTTATTTTCTCAGCAAAATTTCAGTCGTTTGATTTTTCCTTAGAAGATAGTCTGCTTCATACACTTTAATCGCTAAAAAATCCCCTTCTTCAAGATTAAATGAGATGCGATCCTTTTTAATGGTTACCTGAACAAGAGAATCATCGAACTGAATTGGAAATGAGTAAGTCTCCCATTTTTCAGGGATAGAAGGTTGAAACGATATTCCTGTTTCTTTTATTCGAAGTCCTGCAAAACCGAATACAATTGCCATCCATGCTCCGCCCATATTTGCCATATGAAGGCCATCCTTCGTGTTTCCATGAGTATTATCTAAATCTAACCTTGCCGTCTCAATAAAATAATGATAAGCCTTTTCATAATATCCACACTTACAAGCCATGATGCTAAAAATGCAAGAAGAAAGGGAGGAATCATGAGTGGTGATTTTCTCATAATAATCAAATGATCGCTTCATCACTTCTAAATTCTGTTCATCCTCCAGAAGAAAATGAGCCAATACGGTATCCGCTTGTTTGCAAACTTGATAACGGTACAAAGTTAGCGGATGATAATGGAGCAAAAGTGGGTATTGATCCTCTCTCGTATGTTCAAAATCCCATACTGCTTTTTGCAGAAATGAATCATCTTGAGGATTAATGCCATATTCTTCATTATAAGGCAAATACATATCACGTGCGGCATTTTCCCATTCTAAAGTCTCTTCATCGCTAATCCCCATTTTTTGCTGCAAATGAACATATTGCTTGGGAGCATGATCCTTTAAGTACCAATAGGCTTTGGCCGCAAAGGTTAAATTATGCTTCGCCATGACATTCGTATAATAATTATTATTAACGAGGCAGGTGTATTCATCCGGTCCCGTCACCATATCAATCTTAAAGAATCCGTGATCGTAATGGCCAACTTCTGTCCAAAGTCTAGCCGTTTCCATTAAAAGTTCTGCCCCATAATTGGTTAGAAATTCCTCATCATGAGTTGCAAAATAATACTGAATATAGCTATAAGCAATATCCGCACTAATATGGTATTGAGCGGTACCTGATGGATGATAGGAAGAGCATTCTGAACCGGATATCGTCCTCCAAGGGAATAAAGCCCCTTTTTGATGCCCCATTTCTTTTGCCCGTAATTTTGCTGTATCCAAAATGGAGTAGCGATAAAGGAGTAATTGTTTCGCGAGTTCAGGTTTTGTTAAAAGAAACACAGGAACCATAAAAATTTCTGTATCCCAGAAATAATGGCCTTCATACCCTTCACCAGATAACCCTTTCGCTGCAATATTAGAGTGGTGATCCCGTCCGGTAGATTGAAGCAAATGATACAAATTGAAGCGAATTCCTTCTTGGAGCTTAAGATCTCCTTCGATTTGTACATCTGCATGGTGCCAAAAATCAGACAGATATTTTGCTTGCTCATGAAGAGCTTCTTGAAAGGATTGATGATTTTGTAATTCAATCGCTCTCATAATTGGATCTTGACCATGACGCAATGTATCCGTATAAATACTTCTTTTTGTAAAAGTCGTTGCACGTTTTAAATCAAAACAAAAGATAGATTCAATCTCTTTTTCATTTTTCTTATGTTCGATTTTGGCCTGGCTACTGATGTCATATGTTACAGCGCACGCAGCTTTTAGATTGGATGCTAAAGTCTTCACTTCTACAGCGACGATTTCCTGTTCCATTCTTGTTTCCGTAACGTTCAATCTTTTCGCATGTCCAGATGCTACTCTTGGATCTGACAAATCGATAAAATTTGAAACATCCCCATTTACTGTTGAGCGAATTTTCACTTTTCCTTTATAGTTTACTGGTTCAATGATAATTTCTTGAATAAACTGTTCAAGCCTTGTGAACGATGCAAGACGTTTGAAATTAAGCTTCACTTCTTTTCCTGAAGGAGAGCGCCAGTGGATGATCCTTTCGGAGAACCCTTTATCTAGATGAAGGACTCGTTCATAAGAAATAACCTCGCCTGAATTTTGAAAAAGAGAGAACCATTCCTCGATTCCATCATGAACGATTGCAATTTCGATGGTTTGTGAATCAATGATATTTAATAATTTTTGCTGTGTATCAGGGAATCCATGATGCTTTTCAGCATAAGGAATTTCCACAATATCATAAAAAGCATTAATATATGTGCCTCGAATCGTTTTAGAAACTTGCTTATACCCTTCTTCAAAATTTCCTCTAACTCCCAAATACCCATTTCCAGTAAAAAATAAACTTTCTTCAATCAAGAGGTTATCTAAATTTAAATTACTTGACCTTATTTTCCATGACATAACAGGACACCTCTTTACTTCTCTTAGTTGTGTATCAAATCAATTTTTGAATCCAACATTTTCTCTCTGTAACGAAAACGTTTACGTTGATAAAAAGGTAACTTAAAAAATATGAATTAAGGAGCAATCGGACATGTGCCGATTGCCCATACTTTTGGTGCTGAAACTTTAATCGAAAAAACTATTCCTTTACACCACCAGTGGTAAGCCCAGAAACGATTTGCTTTTGAAAGAACAAAACGATTATCAAAGTTGGTATCGTCACAATCGCTGTCGCAGCGGATACCTCACCCCAAAGAATTTCAAATTGGGTTCGCAAAAATGAAATCCCTACTGGTACTGTATGATACTCTTGGTCTGGGTTCATGGTAATCGTTAATAAAAATTCATTCCACGCAGCGATAAAGGTAATAATGGCTGTCGTAAAAACACCTGGTGCTGCCAGCGGAAAAATAACTTTATAAAGAATTTGCAGCGAAGTGGCTCCATCTATCCGTGCCGACTCCTCTAATGCAAGTGGTATCTGATTAAAATGCGTTACCAAAATCCAAACAGCCATTGGCAATGTAATCGTTGAGAACGGTAATACAATCGCATAGCTATTTAGCCAATGCAAGTGTAAAAATAAATTGTACACAGGACCAGTTATTATCATTTGTGGGAACATGGATACTGCTAAAATCAATCCCAATAATATATTCTTACCTTTAAACTCAAAACGCGAGATTGCATAAGCTGTGAATGTCGCTACGATAATCACATAGACTGTTGTGGTCGTTGCAACAATTAAGCTGTTCTTAACCGCATTTAAAATCCCTTTATCAAAAAGTACGATGATATAGTTTTTTAAAGTTGGAGCATGTGGGATCACACGGAATGCTCCATCTCCAAAGATTTCTCCTGATGTTTTAAAGGAGGTAATAAATATCCAAAAAAACGGGAAAACCATCGCAAATAAGTAGACAATGACAAAAATTGCAAATGTAATCCAAAGCTTTCGTTTTGCCGATTTCATCCTACTACCCCTCCTTTAGCTCTTTTCCATTAAGTTTGTTCCAAGGACTTTGACGAATATAATCGCGATGATGGCAACGCATACGAACATTAGCATAACGATGACGGAACCGTAACCAAAGTTTGTTTGGGCAAACATGACCTTGTATGTGTAAATCGATAAGGTCTCGGTTGCTCCTCCAGGTCCACCACCAGTTAAAACGTAAATTAAGTCAAAAACGCGGAATGCATCCAAGGTCCGGAACAATAATGCGACTAGTATAGAAGGTTTAAGGAGTGGTAAAGTAACTCGGAAGAAGGATTGAATTTTACCTGCTCCGTCAATCGAAGCTGCCTCATAAAGGGCAGGTGATATATTCTGTAGTCCGGCAAGCAGCAATAAAGCCATATATGGAGTGGTCTTCCAAACATCGGCTAGTATGGTTGACATCATCGCACCATGTGCTGAGAGTAGAAGTTCCCTAGAATCTTTTACAATCCCAAGATTTTCAAAGAACATGGCGATAACCCCGCTGTTTCCATCGTATAAATAGCTCCACATTAATGCGGCAACCGCTGTCGGTATGGCCCATGGAATTAAAGAGGTTGTTCGAATTAATCCGCGTCCAAACATTGCTTTGTTCAAAATCAAAGCAAGACCAAGGCCAAGAACAAACTCTAGAAATACGGATACAACCGTGAAGAGAATCGTATTCCAAAAGGCAGTTCCTATTCTCTCATCGGTTAATGCTTTCTTATATCCATCTAAACCAATAAAATTGGAAGGAATGATGCTATGCTGAAAGTCATCAATTAATTCAGGTAAATCCTTTTTATGAATAAGTTCATATTTCTCATTTAATACTTTCACGAGAGCGGAGGAATCTTTATACAGTTTCTCCACTTCTGCTCTCTGCTTTTTGCTGATTGTAATGACTTTTTTCTCTTTGCTGTATTGTTTAGCCACGTCATCAACTCGGGTCACCATATCAGCAATTTTTTCTTTATCAGTTGGATCCGAAATCTTGTTTTCTTCCTCATTTAAAAACATTGAAACATATAATGATGTTTCATTGAATAAATCTACATTAAATCGCTCTTTCACATACAAGCCTGCTTTTTGCTGATCATTAAGCTGATAGTCAAAAAATGTATAGGCGAATGATTGAACAACTGGCCATAAGGAAAAGACTCCTAATAAAACCAAAAGCGGTACAAGAAATAGAAATCCCTTAAATCCAAGCTTTTTCATAATATTCATCCTTTCTTGGAGAGAGATGAACATGACAATTTTCTCTATGCTACATGATGATTCTCAAAAGAAAATCGCAGTCTATGATGTAAAGAGGCTCTAATTCGATACATTAGAGCCTCCACTTATCTCCAAACCTATTCTCACTCTTGTTATTCCGCTTTTGTTGCCTCTTCAATCTTTTTAGCAACATCTTCTAAGCCAGTACCAGAGCTTAAATATTTGTGAGCATTAACTTGGATCGTATCAGAGACTTTTGAATAATCAGGTGATACTGGACGGGCGATTGTTTCTTTAAGAGCATTTTGGAATCCTGTATAGCCTAACATTGCATTAGCTGCTTTTACTTCATCATTTGTTAAGAGAGCATTGTAACCAGGTAAATATCCACCTTGAGTAGACATAATTTTTTGTCCTTCTTCACCAGCAGCAAATTTGATGAATTCCCAAGCTCCTTCTGCATTTTTAGAAGCCTTGTTGATGCTTAGTAACCAACCACCAACTGCACCGCCATTTGGAAGTGGAGCAATGCCTACATTATCAACAGAAACCGTTACGCCATCTTCTTTTCCTTTAATACGTCCAAAGGCATATGGCCAGTTACGGGCAAACACGGCTTTTCCTTGTTCAAATGCAGTATGAGTTTCTCCTTCCATATAGTTTAAGATGTTCTTAGGTGTGAATTTCGCGGTTGCAAATTTACGCATCATTTCAAGTCCACCAGTTACATCTTTATAGGAGTTAGTGAACTCAGTAAGGTTAACCGTCAAGCCTTCATATTGTTTTGATTGATAAGCAAATCCAATATTGGTATTGTTTTTGCCGGTATATTTTTGAGCCATTGCATATAAGTCATCATAAGTATAATCTCCGCTTTCAAGTTTTGCTGCATCTTCCTTGCTAACGATGTCTTTGCGGAAATATAATAGACCTAAGTCAGGGAAGAATGGAAGCGTATATTGTTTACCTTTATAGTTTCCTGAGGCCATAGACCCAGCATTATAATCTTCTTTTTGCAATGAATCTTTTTGCATGTTGACATCAATTGGACTTAAATAGCCTGCACCTGCAAATTCACCAGCCCAGACAACATCAAGTGACATGACATCATATTCACTGGAACCGCTGGATAAAGAGTTTAATAGCTGATCATGCATTTGTGCAGAGTCATTGGTCATTTCAACCCATTTAACATCATATTTTTTGTTTTCTTTATTAAATTGATCAATTAATGCTTTTGTAGCAGGAGTATTATCATTTTGAGCTGCAAATTTTAAAACAATTTGTTCTGAAGTCTTTGTATCTTTTGAACTGGTGTCTTTCGATTTGTCACTACCCGAGTCACTGTTACATCCGACTAAGGCTAAACTAGAAACTAATGATAGCGCTATCAATTTTGTTTTAAAACTTTTCATTTTTAGTTCCTCCCTTTTTATAACATGTCTTTATTTTAATGGTAAAATAATGACAGTTATATTAAAAATATTAAGTTTTTATTAATTATTTTATATAAATGAGGTCATTTTTTATGAAAACGATTGATTCAAGTCATCATAAAAGCATGATAAAGAAATTTTTGGAAATCAGAACCGCCAATCAAAATAATTTCTACTTTCATCCTTCCTTTACATTAGAACAGAAATTATTAAATAGCATTTCCAAGGGTGAACAAGAGGAAGCAGAACGGGTACTAAGAGAAATCAATAATTTAGAGCGTCCCGTTCTTGCAAAAGATACAAGAAGGTCTTTAAAAAATTCCCTTATCTGCTCTTGCACTTTATTTACAAGGGCAATCATCTATGGCGGAGTCGATCCTGAAACGGCATTCAATTTAAGCGATGCTTTTATACAGAAAATCGAGGAAACCGATATTCTCAATGAGATTAGAGAGCTTGAATACAATATGCTCTATACTTTTATTAAAACCTTAAAAAATGAACAAAAAACCACCTATCAATATGTTGTAAATAAGGCAATTTCATTTATTCATCATGAAATTTTGAATGATCTTTCATTAGAGAAGATCGCTTCCCACTTAAAAATACACCCAAGTTATTTGTCACAAGTTTTTAAAAATGAAGTGGGTCTAAGTGTGACAGAATATATAAATAAAAAACGAATTGAAGATTCAAAATATTTTTTAATTCTTGATTCCTTACCTATTTCTGATATCGCAAACCTTTTTAAATTTTGTAATCAAAGCTATTATACCTCCTTATTTAAAAAGTACTGTGGAATCACACCAAAGCAGTATCGAGTGCAATATAGCGACACCGCCAATTCAACTGGTACTTTCCTATATAAATAGATCATAAGAATCAAAACCATCGTGAACTGGTGGTTTTGGTTTTTAGTCAGAGAATGCAATATCAATATATTGTCTGATCTTATAGAAAGGCTCTTTACGTAAACTTTGATGCTTTTGGTATAATATAGTTCAATAACTATAATCTTTGGGAAAACAGCGAATAGAAAAATTAACGTATGCGTTTTCAAACAAACTCATCCTATAATTTAGCAAAAATATTCATCGTACAAGATTTTCTCTTGATTTACTTAAGCTGATTAATTTTCTGCTTGATTTCTTCAATTTGTCTTATATGCCGTTGCTCGTGATAGCCGATAAATTCAACCACTTGCTTTAAGTTTAGCTGTCCAAAGGCAGGGTGTGGAATCGCTTTTTGTTTAAGGGACGATTCATCCGCATTACGAACCACTTCTATCAAAGCCTGGCGTGACTTTGATAATTTATTCACGACCTCTTCAAATGAATAAAATCGATCTTTAGGCTCAAGAAAAGACGGAGCCTTTAATTTTTTCTTTCTAATCACAGTTAAATGAACAGGCTTGTCTTCCACAGTAACTAATGAGCCGCCTTCAAGCTGATCTTTTATCGATCTTGTCATGACCCGCTCTAATAAAAATAAATGCATGAAGATCTGAGCTATACTCCAGTCCTCCACTTCCACCTTTACATTAAACTCCTGGTCGGTTAATCCCTGTATGCTAAGCAATAATTCTTCTCTCACATTCTGGATCTTTTCTATCATATACAACCACCTCCAAAATAGCCTTTCGTATAAATGTATGCAGGTTAAATTGATTTTTTCTTAATAAAAAAGAACCAGACTAACATTTATAGGTTTCAGGAAGAAATAATATTTACTCTGTTGTGGTTTGAAAAATGAAATCCAGTAATGTTTTTGCTATATTTCACAGCATTTTTTCCTTGCGCGCAAAAATATTCAATTGGGTACTTGAGGAGTAAACCTATATCATAAAAAAAATAATCTCCCTTGAGACAGTATCAACCAAAGAAAAAACACACGAATACAAAAAAGCCACTTCCCCAAATAATAGAGGAAGTGGCTTTGACTCACTTTATGACGCATGGCGATTAGATGTTTCTATTGGAAGTGCCTTTCTAATAAAAAGTCTTGAAGCAGAAGGAACAAGAATCACAAGGATAATAGAACAAAAAATTGCTGCACCAAGACCTGTTCCACCATTAACAATAAATGAGTACCATACTGGATTCATGCCTTTTGGCGCATATTGACCCCAGTAAATAAAACCAGCAAGAAAATGCCAAAAGTAACGAGCATAGCTGCCGACAAATGTCGCCGCAATCACATAGAGAACGAGGCGCTTTTTATCTTGATTGCGAATCGCATTTTGAATTGGCAGATAAAATAAACCGGCTGCCCCAATACAGGCAAATGCAATAAAATATTCAATAATCAGCTGCAAGGCTGAAAGCGGCTGAACATCCCCAACGGCAATTTGCAGTAATCCCCACAAAAACCCTGATAGAAAGCTAACCTTCACGCCCCAGCGAAAGGCGATGATCAGTATCGGCACCATTGCAAATGAAATGGATACAGCTGGTGTCAATTTAATAGATGGTAATAAATCGAGAATGAGTGCAAACGCTGCGAAAAAGGCTGCTTCAATCATGGCAATCAAGCTCAATTTCTTCATAAAAAATCTCCCCTTTTTGTTTTCAACGAAACCTCAAGGGGAGAATAATCTGCAAAACAAATAAACAAATGCAAACAATCCACATCCCTGCGCTAGCATTATCTAACAGGTTCATAGGGTCTGAACAGTCAAGCCGTTCACTCTCAGCAATTCGCTCCCCTTGTGGTTACGTTATTATGTTAATAAATACATTATATACCAACGCAAATTCATTTAAAAGGATAAATTTTAGGTTTCATGGTTTCAGCCAATCCATAAATAAAAGATCTTAATTACCAATCTTGAGTTTTTTCTAACAATTGATCAATTTCAAAGGTCAACAACATACCGTGAATATTTTCATCTTCTAAATCCATTGTCGACTCTAATAGTTTATCAATATCCGTATTGATTATTTCCATTATTATTTCCCCATCTCTTAAAACAAGTTTTTCAATCTATGATTTCACTTTGATTATAGAAACTATCTGACGATTATATAATATACTTCGAGCTTCTCTATATCTTTTTTGGGGGTTCACTTAATAATGAGGAAAACATCAGGTCAAGAGTTGCGTTTAGTATAAGTCAATATCGATACTAAAACTTCTCATTTGCAAATGATTCCTTTATAATAAAAGAAAAAATGGAAATAGGGGGTCATCTCATGGCTAAATCACAAGCAAAGAAGCTAAGAGCCAAACTGGTTCGAGAAGGGAAAAGAAATCCGGCTGACAACCGCAGTCCTTTTGTTTACACAGATATGCGAACAAGGAAAACTAAAACGAAAAAAGATTATTTATATCAAAAAAAACACAAGAATCATCTAACGGATAACGTAAAAGATGGTTCTTGTGTTTTTTATTGTTATGGTTGAATGTTGCGAAAGGAATTTGTTGCAATCTGTTGCTGCCTAGATAACCATTCTTTTGTAATATGAAGGAGTTCAACAAAATGTCCCCCATCAGAAAAAATATGGTTAGCCCCTTTTATCTCTTTTCTAATAACGGTTCCTTTCTCTCTATTTAAAAAGGATTGCTCGTATTTGGCACAGTAAGTAACAGGAATTTCCTCATCTGCCGTTCCATGAATAAGCAAAACATTTCCACTATATCCCTTTAGCTCAAAAAGGGGATGATATTTCTTCAATGATTGAAAATAGGAGTTTGTAAAATCATATCCTAAATAATTAATTTTATCCTTTGTTTCTAATGAGTCAACGTTCTTTTTCCCAATAATTAGTTCAATATCTTCAAAAGGTTGGCCTACTGCAGACCAAAGAATAAGATTTCTAATATTATTATCATGAATTGCCGTTAATAGCGCAGTTGCGCCGCCCAAGCTATGCCCTAATAGTGTTATATTGTCTTGTTCAATAAATGAAAGCGCACGTGCATATTGAATCACTGCTTGAGTTTGCTCAATCATCCCCGAAAGTCCGATTCCACCGTAAATTCCTGTGCTTTCCCCACATCCTGCATAATCAAAGCGAATTACAATGAACCCATCACGAACTAGCTCGTCTGCAGTCTTGACAAATAATCGATTCACACCAATTCGACTTCCAATAAAGCCATGACAGATAATAATCAGTGGATACCGTAGAAATGGGTTAAAATCATTTGGAAAATCCATCGATGCCATTAATTCTTCTTTTTCCCATTGAACATGAAAATGTTTACTCATTCACTTATTCCCCTTTTTGTATTTGAATAAATTTCTCCTTAAGTTTAATTTCATGATACACACTCTCTAAATCAGACAATGAAAGCTCAAATAGGTGTCGGTTTCCCTTTTTGTAAACACCTGATAGAAGGAGTTCGTGTATCAGCTGATCTTTTCGTTGTAATTCTTCCAACGTCCTTCTTCCTCCTTTATTCCGATTAATCCTATATGTTTAATGATTTAGAAGGTATAAAAAAACCCCTTCTATTGTTTTCGAGAACCATAAGAAGAGGTGATTATGTAATCTTTCGCTCATCTTATCTCTCAAGCAATTGCTTGTTGGAATTGGCACAGTTCTCGTAAAAGTCTGCTGCCGAGGCTTCAAAGGGCCAAATCCCTCCACCTCTCTCGATAAGAAGTATTCTTGAATGTTTGATTATTATATAATGTAACGAAAATATATTCAAATGTCAAACAGTTTTCTTTGAATAGAGGAAAAAAGAAGTGAAAACACTTCTTTTTTCCAGTCCTAGCATCCTTACCAACGGTGTGCTTTCGCATTGCTCCTCAGAATAATTGTATTATGTGTCACTTGCGTCTCACCGTTCACCTGTGACTTCGTTTTTTTTCGTCTCGTCCAAGTGTGGTGAAATAGCTCTGAGTGGGGATCTAATTGATCTTTGTAGCTCATCAAATCACCTCTTAGCAGGATACTTGATTGTGGAAACACTAATTATTAGTGCCCCATTAAATAGTATTAGGAATAGATGGTGAAACCTTACAAGTTAAAATTAACCAATTATTAGGAATATTTTCCATAAATTTATTATATCAGTATATATTCCTACCCGTTTTTTCAAACATTTTCCTTGAATAAATGATAGTTTTTACTTATAATGAAATTACTTGTTTATAAAAGATGAAGAATTGCTCAGCAGGATAGAGCACGTCCGAATATGCTTCTTTGAAATTTGCTTCAGCGTACTGATCGAGCTGCTTCTTGCTTTTGCTTTCTGAGATCAGGACGACACTTATAATTGTGTGTTATACTTTAATTTCATATATTTAAACCATGTCCCAGTAGCTCAGCAGGATAGAGCAACAGTTTCCTAAACTGTAGGTCGGAGGTTCGAATCCTCTCTGGGACGCTTTTAAATCCTTATATCTTTAAGGATTTTTTATTTTGCCATATGCAGGATAATAAACATTTTACTAATTTTCCAATGGCCCATTTTCACTAAGCCTTTTAGTTTCAGCACCTTTTTGATAATAAAGCGATAGCAAAGAAGTAACGACTATTCATCGAACTTCCAATAAAGATTGTATCCAATTTATTATGATCGTATTATCCCAGAAATACTGTTGAAGCTAAGCAAAGACCTTACCTGTTTCAAATGGAAGA
Organism: Cytobacillus sp. Hz8; assembly: GCF_042263505.1. Taxonomy (NCBI): domain Bacteria; kingdom Bacillati; phylum Bacillota; class Bacilli; order Caryophanales; family Bacillaceae; genus Cytobacillus; species Cytobacillus sp. Hz8. The sequence continues at coordinate 183,808 of NZ_JBHKFI010000006.1, forward strand.
CCTTAACTTCAATATACGAATCAATTACTTATAATCAAATATTTGCTGTCTTTCTTACTTGTGGAAAATCTAGTCCAAGATTTTCACGTAGGGTATTTCCTTCATATTCTGATCGAAATAGCTTTCGATTTTGTAATTCTGGAATTGTAAATTCTACAAAATCTTTTACCCCTCCCGGAAAGTAGGGAAACTTCACGTTAAATCCATCACATGCATCATTTAAGAACCAATCACTTAGTTTGTCCGCAACCGTTTCACCTGAGCCAACAACAAATAAATGTCCCTGACTTTTTACGAAATAATTTGCAAGTTGTTGAATGGTCCAATTTTCTCTTCTAGCAAGATTAGCTAATTTTTCAAATCGACCCTTTTCTCCGTTGACATTTTCAATACTCTTCAATTGCGGCAAATAGTCATTAGGAGAATATTGAGATAAATCATGCTCTACATATCGAGATAACCAACCTATTCCCAACTCAGGAAGAATAAGTTCTTGAAAATGTTCATATTTTTCCTCAGCTTCTTTCTGACTTTTACCTACAAATGGGACAATTCCTGGCATAATATAAAATTGTTTTGGATCTCTAGCATGCTTTGCTACTCTTTGCTTCATAACCTCATAAATTCCTTTTCCTTCGTTAATAGATGAAGGGGCTAGTGTGAACAATATATCAGCATATTTTGCTGCAAATTCTCTTCCATCTTCTGAAGCGCTTGCTGTAACAATAACAGGGTTTCCTTGAGGTGGTCTTGGAATGTTCATTGGACCTTTCACTTGAAAGTATTTTCCTACATGATTGATAGGATGAATTTTGCTTGCATCCAGAAATTGACCGGTTTCCCGATTTAATATTAGTGTATCATCTTCCCAGCTGTCCCATAAATCCCTTGTTATTTCTACAAACTCAGCACCCCGCTCATATCGAAGTGAATGATCAATTTGTTTAGCAAGTCCAAAATTTGCCGCCTCATGATCATGAGCAGTTGTCACAACATTCCAAGCCGCTCTTCCTCCGCTTAAATGGTCAATCGTTGCGAACTTTCGCGCAACATTAAACGGATGATTAAATGTTGTCGATAATGTTGCAACTAAACCAATCTTACTTGTTACAGCTGCCAAGGCTGCCATTACGGCCGTTGCTTCCAGACAAATTTGAGGGGTATAAGCAATATCCTCTTCATTGTGAGCAAGGACGTCTGCAAGGAATAGTAGGTCAAATTTTCCTTGTTCAGCAAGCTGAGCAATTTCTTTATAAAGACTTAAATCAGTCACTTCTTCCGTTTTCGTTTCTGGATATCTCCAAGCAGCTAAATGATGGCCTAAGAAAGTTTGGAAAAAAGCACCTAAATGCATTTGCCTTTTATTAGACATGAAAACTCCTCCTATTTAATTTGTAATATTTGCTTATGATGACGATAATTTTCAATCGCCGTTGTTGAAGCCTGTTTCACAACCATATCATTAAGTGGTGGGTTAAAAAGACCACATTGAACATCTCGAAAGTATCTTTCCAATGGAAGATCTTGAGATAACGAATGACCACCTGCAATTTCCATGGTCAGTTCCACGATTTTTTTCGCATTGTTACAAATTGTATATTTGGTAATGGCCACCTCATTGGTCAACTTATCTCTCACATGTAGATTGTTATCCCATTTTTCAGCTAGGCTATATAAAAGGGATCTTGATACAGAAATAAGAATTTCGATTTCTCCTATTTTTTGCTGAACATGGGGCGCCTCTATAATAAAATCTCCAAGACTATCAGAATATTTTTCATCCGCATATGGGATAATAAAATCCCTTGCAGCTATTGCTATCCCAAGATAAATTGCTGGCAGTTGTAAGGTGTATGCGCTACTATTTGCATTGAAGCGATTGGGAACTCCCTTTTCTGAATAGGCCAATAATGCTTCATTAGGCACCAACACGTCATTGAGTTCGATATCATGGCTACCCGTTCCTCTCATCCCCATTACTTTCCATGTATCAATCACTTTTACGTTGCCGCTTTTTTCGATTAAAAACTCAGCTGTTTTATCTTCTTCTTCGATATAGGCTAAAACAGTAAAGTGTTTAACGATTGGTGCCAAAGTCGCAAATGCTTTTCTTCCTGTGATGATGTATCCATTCTCCGTCTTCCTTGCAATAGTCGCTGGATTTATTCCTCTCAAGATGTTTCCTGCTGCTCTTTCTGTTGCATAGACATTTAACAAAGAACCTTCTTCTACGGCCTCTTTACATATCTGTGAAAAAATTTGTTCCTTCCATGGTCGAAAATTACTAATACTAAAAAATGTCATAAGGTGCCAACCAACCGCTAAAGCCGTAGAACCATTAGCTTTAGCTAGCCTTTCTTGAACAAGCAGGATTTCATATAATGAAAGTTCCTCACCACCATATTCCTTAGGAATTGTTAACTTTAAGTATCCTTCTTTTCGCAGAATGTCAAAATGTTCAAACGGAAATTCTCCAGATTCATCAAATTTTGCAGCCGTTAAACTAATTTTCTCTGCAACCCGATTCGCATATTCTACTAAGCCTTCATCACGCTTATTGCGAATCGTATGATTTCTTTCGTCCAAAATCCCTTCACCCTCTTTTAATGAAATGCACATGGTACTGTATAACAAAAACACCTTAATTTCAGCAATTGAAATTAAGGCTTCTGGTGTTCCAGTCAGCAACTATTATTTTCCTAAAAAAGTGTCGAACCGATTAAATTTATTCTCATCTCATCACAAGAACTCTTATCTTCATTATCTAACAGCTACCGTTTGTTGCTTGGTTAATTCATTTCCCAAAAACTTGGCCAATTTTAGCATGCCAAATTTACCGGCTGCCTTTTCAGCTTCGCTATTATAATTAGTATTTGTATTAATATCGTATGTGAATAATTCACCATCACTGTTTTTAATAAATTCAATTCCTGCAACTGTAATATTATTTGCTTTTAAAAACTCTTCATATTGTGTAATAATCGGTTCATTGAACCCTTCAATAATCTGAAATTTTGGTTTTTCTTCAACTTGCTCCCCCACTGGACAAAATAGGTCTCCGATATTACAAGCATCTGCTGGGCAAAGCTCGAAACCTCCTGATGTATCAACTTGAACGGCATAAAAAAACTTGCCGCCAATAAATTCGCATCGAGTAATCAAGTGATCAGGAGATTTTATATATTCTTGAATTAGTGTAATCCCATCTACAGGTTCGTCAAATGCAGATCCATAAACATATTGCTTTAATGCATCAACAGAATGAAATAATTGTACACCTAATCCTTTACCAGCACGATTATGCTTTGTAATAAATGAATTCGCTTCTAATCTTTCTGCTGCCTTGATTATTTGCTCTTTACCTACAGCTGCAATGGTTCTCGGAGTTTTTATCCCTGCCTTAGTAAGCGCTGTATACTGTTTTACTTTGCTGAGCTCCAAATGAAGTGCACTTCTACCATTAAATACCTTACGATCATATTGTTCTAACCATACAAAGACCTGATCCGCGAATTCCGGTGCAAAGCGGTGATTACGAGTATGGGATGATGCACTCATTCGACTGTAAAATATTCCTTCCGGGGGCCTTGCATTTAAATCAATTAAACCTTTATCTAAAAACCATTCCTCATAAGGAATATATAATTCTTCCAATCTTTTTGTTAAGTGCTCAGTCCACTCATTATTCTCATGGATAATATAAATCTTGCTCATTTTTACACTCCCCTTTGATAACGGAATTACCTATACCCTAGTCTTTTGACTTTTCGCTTCAACCAATGGTTTCACTTGAGTTGCAAAGCGTTCCATTTCTTCTAGATGCGGTGAGAATTGCAGGATAAATAAATCAAGACCTATTTTTTCAAATTCAACAATTCGCTCAGCAATTTGTTCCGGTGTTCCAACTAGATTTGGACGAAGACCACGGTTAGATACGGAATAATCTTTTCGAGCAATTTCAATTTCCAGTTGGGATTTACTGGTGAAATCATCATACCCCGCATAACCACCTGATTCTTTTACATCTGTAATGCGCGCAAGTTCGGCTTGAGCTTCTTCTTCAGTATCACGGCAAATGACATAAGCCGCCATCCCAAATCTAGTAAACGGCTTCTTTCCTGCTTTTGCTTTTAAATGTTGCATTTCAGCAATTTTTTTCGCTATTTCTTCCACCGTGCCCCCATGCATTACATAGGCATCACATTTATCGACAATGGTTTGTTTACCACGTGCACTTTCGCCACCTGCATATAATATGGGGTGTGGGTGTTGGATAGGTTTAGGATATAACCGTGCATTTTCAATATGGTAATATTCCCCATCATAAGAAAAAGTATCTTCCGTCCACAATCCCTTCAAAACATCAATATATTCTTCTACACGATCATAACGATTATCATGTGCAGTGAATTGCCCTGCGTATTGGCGTGCTTCTTCTTCCCACCAAGCAGAAACTAGATTTAAATTAAAACGTCCCTTACTAATATGGTCAATGTTTGCTGCAGCTTTTGCTATCACAGCTGGATTGTGAAACCCCGGACGAATCGCTGTTAAAATTTCTAATTTTTCTGTCACGGCAGCTAATGCGGCTGCCGTTGACCATGCGTCTAATACATCTGCTTCTGGACCTTTAATATCATTTAAATAAAGTTCAGGGACTAGTGTCATATCAAATCCCCATTTTTCAGCTGCTTGACCCACTTTTTTAACATATTCAAAGGTTGCCGGCATATTTTCATTTTCCACGTTTCGTAACCATCCTCCAAAAATAGGTGTCCAATAACCAAATTTCATCATAATACCCCTTTTCATTTTTTCCTAATTCTTTTATGAAAATCCAACTACAATTTACTCTCTCAAATAGAAATAATTATTAAATATTATCTCATTCGGTGTACAATCCTTTTTTCCATTTCGTAAATCTAGTTTCAATTAATGCTAATAAATAATTTAAACCTAATCCCAAGAAGGCAAGTAAGATAATTCCAGCGTACATATCAGGAATTTGAAATATTTCCTGAGAATTTAAGATATAAAAACCGAGCCCTGATGAAGCGCCAATCATTTCTGCTGCAACTAAAGCAGTAATACAATATGCTCCTCCAAGCCGAATCCCTGTGAAAATACCTGGTGCTGCAGCAGGAATAATGACCTTTCTAAAAATAAAGCTTTGACTCGCTCCCATAGATTTTGCTGAATTAATCAACAGTTGATCAACATGCTTCACACCGCTAACCGTATTTACAAGAATCGGGAAAAACGCTGCCCAAAAAATGATCCCTGTTTTTGATGCTTCACCAATTCCTAAAAACAAAATAAAAACCGGAAATAAAGCAAATGCTGAAATTTGTCGAAATAATTGTAATAAAGGATCAATAAAAGCTTCTAGCTTCTTGAACCAACCAACAAGGAGACCAATTGTAACTCCTATAATAATAGAAAGAACTAAACCAAATACTGAACGCTGTAAACTGGCAATTAAATGCCCCCATATGGCCCCGGTAATAATTAACTCCTTAATAGCCACTATGACAACTGAGGGTGGACTTAAAAAAGCATAGCTAACAACACCAAACCGAGGAAGCATTTCCCAAATTAATAGAAATATGATAATTGCTGAACTTCTATACCAAACATTATAAAATATTTTAGACCACGTTCTCATTTTTGATATTTCCTTTCACCTTTTTATCTGGTACTTCTTCTAGATTGGAAAGTGGATTATTCTGCCCCTGAGCATACTGCACCTCATCCTTTAAGACATTCCATGCCAACTGACGAAGCTTTACAAATTTCTCAGAATTTCGAACTTCAAATGATCGTGGTCTTTCTAATGGAATATCAATTATTTTTTTCACTCTACCAGGTCGAGAGGTCATAACCGCCACTCTATCCGATAAATAAATCGCTTCATCTAAGCTATGCGTGATAAAAACAATCGTCTTTTTACTTGATTCCCAAATTCTCAATAATTCAGTTTGAAGGATTTCACGTGTTTGTGCATCTAGTGCACCAAAAGGTTCATCCATCAATAAAACATCCGGATCATATGCAAGTGAACGTGCAATTGCTACCCTCTGCTTCATACCTCCTGATAATTCATGTGGATAACGATTTGAAAAGGCTTGTAGTCCTACTAGATTAATATAATCTAAAGCAATTTCTTTCCTCTCCTTCTTTTTCATTCCTCGGATCTCTAATCCAGTCTCTACATTTTCCAATACTGTTCGCCAAGGAAACAGCGCATATCCTTGAAAAACTATACTATGTCTTTTATTAATACCTTCAACTTCCTTCCCATCAACCGTCAAACTTCCACTTGTTTTAGAAGTTAAACCAGATAAGATACTCAAAAAAGTGGATTTACCGCAACCGCTTGGTCCCAAAACAGAAAGAAATTCTCCTTCTTGAATATCAAGATTAAAATCATCCAGAACAACCATATTACTCTTTTTTCCAGTTTCATCCCGGACTTTGAACTCTTTCATCACGTTGACCGCTCTGATTTTTGTCATTTAAATCTCTCCTCTCCAATTCTTAATAGATTTCTTTCAATCATCGGAGATTACATAATCCAGAAGCTGTCAAATGTTCATTGGAAAAAATGGATATATTTTCATTTTCTAACTTATATAATGCTTCTTGTGTTGCTTTTGGATTGTACTCATTTGTATACACATCTTTAGCTTTTATTGAACCTTTTTTAATCTTTCCCTCATTTTCTAAAATATCAATATAATATTGAACAGGAGGTGCCGTTATAATTTGATCTTTTACAAAAGCATATCTTTCTACCTTATCAACATCCATACCTATCCTTTTCCCAATGATTTTACGTGCTTCATCCGGATTTTCGTTTACCCAGTTCCCAGCTTTAGAAATGGCAGTCACAAAGTCTTTTACTGCTTGAGGATGTTCTTTGACAAATTTTCCATTTACGCTGTATGGAGACATTCCACCTAAGCCACGATCCAAATCAAAATCACTCCACAAGGCAGTCAATTCTCTATTTTGTGCTGCACTTCCTGAATGTGGAGGGTGAATAATACCTAAATCGACATCACCTTTCACCACTGCTTGTTCATTTTCCTCATCAGGAATAACGATCCATTCAATCGTATTCACATCTACCCCTTGCTCACTTAGCCACTTCTTCGTTACAAATTCAGAACATGCTCCAAAACTGTTAATTCCTATCGTTTTCCCCTCTAAATCTTTGGGTTCTTTAATTCCTGAATCTTTTCGAACAAAATATTTCATATGCGGTGCATCTGCTAAGGTCTCCCCACCAGCCGCAATAACCTTGATATCTGCACCACTGGCAATCGCAGAAATAACTAGAGGAACCATCCTTGTCCCAAAATCAATATTTCCTGTTCCAACTAGTGGTATAATCTGCGGAGAAGCAATCTTTCCAACGTATTTCGGTCTAGTATTTGTTTCTTTAAAGTAACCTAGTTCATCCGCCAAATATACTAAATCAAAAACTGGATTATCTGGGTACTTAAAATAAACAATTTCATCTTTAGAACCTTTTTCGTTTATACTTGCTTTGTCAGTAGAGCAAGCTGTCAATAATAAGACAACTAATAGCATTAGCGTGAACCCTATTTTTGAAAATTTCCTCTCGTTCAACTCACAATCCCCTTTCTTTTATTTTTTTATATAAGAATTAATTCATTCTTTAACCGTGGTTCAATGCATTACATTGGCAGCTCATTTATCTTTCATAAAGATCCCCCACCTTCTTCTTTACTTAGAAAATAAAAAAGCCTTAATTTCATCATTCGAAATTAAGGCTTCTGGTCGTCCAGTCAGCTACATTTTTATTTTCTGCAATTCATTTAATTCCTATTTGTTTAGTCAACTATAGTTTAGACACTACTTTCTATTTTGTCAATAGAACCTGAAAAATAATTTTTCCAAACTTATTATTAGAATCAGCAACGCTTTCTAGTTAAAACTATGAGTCTTTTATTACAGTAAAAATATACATTTCTTTTTAAATCGCAGCTAGATTATGTACTTTCTAACCGTATCCTCTTCTGGACTGTGATCCGTTGATAATAGAGGTGCATGTATAAAGCTGTAATTTGTTCTCTTTCCATAGGACTCAGGGAAATAATAGCACCAGCTATAGAGGATCCAAGTTGCACAGTTAGTATCAAGGAAAATTAATAGATATTTTTTTGAACTATTATCCTAAGATACTTTTCTTTAGAGCTCCATTTTGGGGATCTTATTACATATCAAAAGTCCATTACGAACCTCGATTATTAAAAAATTTCAAAAGAAAACGTTTCACTATTTATAAAATTGGTTAAAATATTATTTAGCAATTTTAGAAAGGATGGTTACATGATATATATTTATAATGATTATGGTGGCACTCATACTACTTCTTTGGCCGCTGCACTTCATTTACATCTTATTCATCCATCATCTTTCCCACTTACTAAAGAAGAAATTTTAGCCGTACCTTATTTCAATCAATTGACCAAGCAAGATTTTGGAAAGCTAATATTTCATGGAGAAGATCAAGATGGACATCTTGTCTATACGATAGGTAGAAAATCTCAAAAGTTGGTAGTACCTTCTCTAGAAAGTTTAGGATTAATGCTTTTAAATCATTTTAAAGTCGAAGAGCGAATAATTTTTTCCAATACTTCACCTATTGTTCCGACAGCAATGTCCCTAGGAGGGTTTTTCTCCCGAGGATTAAAAATAAATACAATAGGTGTTCCTTTTTTAGTAATGGGAGCAAAAAAATGCATGAATAACATTTATGAATTGGTTGAAAACACCAAACAAACTGCTATAACTCTAACGCAAGAGAAAATTATTGTATTAGACAACAACCAATTTAAGAAAGGTAATAATTAATTCAACCTTATTAAAGCTATAACAATTGACACTAGATTTCAGTCATTAAATTAAATGATCAAATAATGGTGGCTCTCTATCCTCTGATACAGATGAATGCATTTTTTGAGAATTTGATGAAAAAATTGGTTTCTCTAATACATTGGCTAACCATTTAAACCTGAAAGACAACAGACGTTACTTTTTTCATTCGTATGAAAAATATCTTAGCCAAAAAATTCATCAAATCAGTGCTGGATATTCCAAAGATGATGTATTTTCGACATTATATTCATTTTTAATTCACTCATTTTCAGTTAGGGTCGGGATTTAATAGATTTATGGGGAGCATAAAAGGAGATTTATATTTCTTTTTTTCATAACAAAAAATTGCCTAGAAAGATGAAATTCCAGGCATTTCGATTCTCGTGATATGAAAATTTATACAATCAATATATTATTATAATGCATAAACGTATTCGTCATATTTATTATTGTTCTATAAATCCTTTTTCTGTTTCACATATTCTGATGCAACTAATTGGAATTCTCTTCATCGTAAAATTTTCTTATTGTACAACTCTATACTTACTTTTGAATCAATTATAAAGGAAATAATAATCAATCATTCTCAAGTAAAGTTTAATAATTAATACCTGCCTTTTTATTAGAAAAGCTGTTCATGAGGTAAATAATCGTTTGATGCAATTACCTTATGGAATAATTTGAAGAGTTTGGGCCGTTTCTTCTTCTCCAAGTGTACGAATTCCTCCAAGTACTTCATAAGCTGCACCTAATGAGACAAGAAAGTCTCCTGTGATCGCAACTTTTTGCTCTTGGAGAAGTTTGATTAGATCTTTTTCACCTATTTGACATGAAACAGAGATGGCCTCTAATAATTGACCAATTGTTTTAATCCAAACACCCGTTAAAATCTGTGTTTCTCCAACAAGATCTGTATCTCTTTCAATATTTAAAAGCCCCGTGAGTCCTTTAATTTCAATCACTTGACCTAATACTTGAATCCAAAGCCCCAAAGCCACTTCTTTCTCAAATTGTTTGATTTTCTTATGATCAGGCTCTTCATTGTAATTATCTTGATTAATTTGGTGTTCCATTTCACCACAACTCCAGACCAAAAAATTTGTTTTATTTTATGAAAAGGAAGTTAATGTGTTCCCACACCCATCAATCACTTGATTATAACTTCCGGATGGCGTTCGAAAGGAGAGTAAATCTAAAAATTGCTGTATGAATATTTCATTCAAAATTAGGGTAAAAAATGAAAACAATCCTTGACTTTCCCCTTTGGTCATAAATTACTCTTAAGTTAGGGAGGCGATAGAAGAGATGAAATTAAGTGAGGTTATGAAAACAACTGGTCTGACACGAAAGGCTATCTATTTTTATGAAGAGAAGGGATTAATTCATCCTATCAAAGAAAAAGACAACTCATATCGAATTTATTCCGAAGGGGATATTAACAAATTAAAGCAGATAAAAGTTCTGAGGCACCTAGATATACCGGTAAAACAAATAAAGGAGTTCCTTGAAGATCCGAAAAAGTTCCACAAAATGATGGAGAAACAATTAGAGGTGATTAGAAAAAAGATTCATGTTTTGGGTGAAACAGAGATTATTATTCAGGCTTTGCTTATGGATAACAATCATCCAAAGTCTCTTTCTAAAGATTTAGATAAGTTAAATCGTTATTTGGATATAGATGCCCAGGCGTCAAACGATTATATGAAGAAGGAATTAGAAAGAATCTTTCCGAATGGTTTTGGTAAAATGATGGCGATTATGTATGGACCGTTTTTAGATGAGCCTATCGATACAAGGGAAAAAGAAGAAGCCTGGAATGAGTTTGTAAAATTGCTTGATTCGACGGATGACGTAAAAATTCCAGAAGAGATCACAGGAATATTGGATAAGCTCTATGAAAATAGTACAAAAGAAGGATTCGAAAAATTTGAATCTCGGACGGGGAAAATAGTAAATAATATTCTTTCATTTTCTGGCCAAATATCAGCTGAAGAAATGGCAGACATCGACAAGAGAATAGAAGAGGGAAAACATCAGGAAGGATATTCCGAACTATTGGAAATGAGTAAAAAGTTATCAGAGTTTTTAAAAGCAAATCCTAACATGCTGCCAGCAGACTTCTCTAACTATTTGGGAATATTGAGCAGTAAATTTAACACCTTTAGAAATAATATGGATATGATTTTCCAAAACAAATACACCATTGGTAAAACATTTGGCGGAATTTGATAGGCCAATAGCAAGTGTTAATAAATTATATTGGTCGGAATTGATAACTTCATTAGGAGATTCATACCAATATTAATATTGGATTATCTCAACATTCGGGCTAAGCTCATTGCTATTTAGAAGTAACTAAAGCCTAATTTTTCTTTAATATCAGCGGAAAATTAGGCTTTTATTACGTTGAAAATCCGTATTTTCCTGACGTTATTCCTACCTTACAATTAATATTTAGTGGAGTTTTATTAGTGAATTACCCAGAGAGGAAAGAAAAACTATCATTGCCATATTGCATCGAAGGCTTCGAATTATCTACTCCGTCCTTTCAAAAAAGGGGCCAAAAAATATGCCAAAAATATTGCCATCCATAGGTACCTCTGCTTTCATATTGTTTTTTCATTGGAAACAGTCAATTTTTATTTTCTTAGAAGAAAGTCAGCAAAACATGGCTGACCTCATCATCTCTTATGCCACCGTTAGTATATTTAATAGAATGAATTTACTCAATTTTCCTTTCTTCTAACAATTGAATAATCTTATTATTTTGTTCAACTTGAATTTCACTATTTCTTTTAACCTTATAAATCCATATTAAAAGAAATACCAGCGACAAGGGGATCCCAATAGTAATTAACAAAGACCAATAACCCATTATACTAACCATATACGTCCTCCAATTAATTGGTAATTTTACCGCACCAAAAAAATTATCGTCGTGTTATATGCTATTTTCTGAATAATGCCATATATGATATAGTAAGTTTAACATGTTTTCCCATACATAGGAACTTTAAGGAGGGAGAGTTATGATACTGGAAGCCGCAATGCTTCATGTTATAACTGGAATGGAACAGGAATTTGAAGAAGCTTTTCGTAAAGCATCAAATATTATTTCATCTATGAAAGGCTATATATCCCATGAATTACAGAGTTGCATGGAAGTAGAGGGTAAATATTTGCTTCTTGTTAAATGGGATAGCCTAGAAGACCACACGATAGGATTCAGAGAATCAGTCGAGTATCAGGAGTGGAAAGATTTGTTACATCATTTCTATCACCCATTCCCTACAGTTGAGCATTTTGAAAAAATTAATCTGTTACAAGATGATATTTGAGCAGCAGAAGACTCCTATTATTGGAGTCTTTGAAACTCATTTCGCGATGAATAATCAGATTATTCAGATTAGATGCATCCAGAAGTAATTTTTCATTCTAAGTCTTTCAATTAATTTTCTACAATCCCTTGTTAACAATTTTAAGTACATTTTGAAATTATAAAGATATCCCAAAATATGATATATATACAAGGCCTTTTATGTATAATGGAAATATATGGTTTTACGAAAGAAGGAGATACAAATGATTAATACTGAGCGTTCAAATTTTTTTTGGAAAATCCTTTGGGTGATTGGTTTAATCATATTTAGCTATGTAAGCTTTGAAATAAAAACTCAAATTCAACAAAACGCTAAAATCACCTATTCAATCCAACCTATTTATTGGACGAATTTTATTATTTCCGTTCTTTTCGGAATATATTTTTCTGCTCTATTTGTAAAAAAATGGAGGATAATCTTAAATATTCCTTTCCTTTTGTGTGTCTTTTTCCCTTGTTTGATTATCTCTTTGGCCTTTCCTTTATTGATAACATTTCCTGCCATTCACTTGCCCCCTTCATTTACCCTTTTTCTAACTAAAATCAATTCCTACCATGAAATTGGCATTGCAGCAGGAATGAGTTTCATTTTGGGAATCTTCAATCAGAAGAAAAGTAATATACAAAATAACTAGATTCGTTTCATTATTGAAAAGTACATGTTTAACGACCTAAATTTTTCCGGAGGTTTAAGATGTTTGCTGTTTCTTTAATATTAATGGCCATAGGAATCTTCATTACAATGATTGGATACTCTATTTATCACAAAGGAAAAACTTCATTCATTGCAGGATTCAACGAGGTTTTTATCCCTAAAAATGAAAAAAAATTAGCCAGACAAATTGGCTGTGTCATCATAATATTTGGGATAGAAACATTTCTGTTCCCAATCGCCTACCAAATCATTGATGGTTTGGTAGGATTTCATTTAACAATCTTGTCATTTCTCCATATACTCGTAGTATTGCTTTTTATGTTAAGTGATCAATTGAGTCAAGGGTGAAAAAATAAACGGAAGCCCAATAGAATTGACTCAATACGTATAAAACCCCTGTCATGGAAGCAAAGGTTCATCTAAATATCTTAATCATGTTTATCCTCAGACGCAAAAACAATCTCATACTCTTTTCCATATATGACCTTAACCGAAGAAGATATTTGTTGATAATATCGTTCCTCCAACCAATCCTGTTGAAAGGAATTGCTCATCTGGGAGTGTAAATCCAAACACAAATGCCAACTCAACAATGTAGAAGACTACATTTGAAAAAAGAAGAGCTTGCAATTGCTTGATTTAAGTGGGTTTTAAAAATGGGTAAAATACTATTTGAATTATTAGAATATTTATAATTAAGAATAGTTATTGCCATATTATTTACATATTCAATAACTCCATGATTGCTCTTTTCAATGCAATTGAAAAAGCCCAGAAAACCAAAAGGTCTCCTAGACTTTGTAAAATTTTTTTATTTTGCCAATTGCTGAATCATTTCTTTTAATAACTGAGGTAAAACCTCCAATGCATATGGCAAATAGAGGCGTTCTGTTTTCTTATGGGCATCCTTTCCAATTGGACCGAGATTTACAATTGGAATACCTAAAAATCTGGATTGGTCGAAAGGATAGTCAAAATCAACTCCCCAGCCGGCAAAATTATGGGTTAAGGTTTTAATATCCCTGTCGGTACCTTTGAAGGCAAATTCGCTTAAATCAGAGATTCCTTCGTAAATTTCTCCGGTAGAGATGGTCATATTATATTCATTTTTGGCAAGCTGAATGACTTGCTCTGCACTTGAGATGATTTTTAACTCCGCTTCTGTCTTTCTTCCATTTATGCCTGACGGGCAATACGGAGGTAAAAAGCCAATGATAATGGTAGGACCTTTAAGACCTGTTAAATCCACCAGATGATTGACCAACTTTAAGCCCCTATCTTGAAGTTCAAGTTCTTGAGGGAGAGTTTGTAAAAATCTTTCTGTAATCTCTTCGATTGGTCGCCCTGTTTCCTTTTCCGCTAATCCCACTAATTCAGTGTATTCCATGACTTTATCCTGAAAGATTTTTTTCTCAGAATGCGTATTTTGCTCGAGCCAATTTTTATTATAGGTGGCCATAGCCTCTTCTAATGCCTGCTCAGAAGCGGTTTTCATCATAGATAATACTTCATCAGGTGTCAATGTTGCAAATAAGCAATTATAATACATCGCAATTCGCTCAATAACCGTTACAGAATAGGTAGGTTTTAAATCATATACCTTCAAGCATGTTAATGGAGGATACGTCACCCCTTTATAGCGATCGGCAAATTGGCCATTTCCTTCGAGGATACTTCCTAGTTTAAAGGCGATTAAAGATGCGGGAATCCCTTCGAAGTACTCTCCCACATGCGTCTCTCTACCAAGAATAAAGGTAAAAGGAGTGTACATTCCAACGGTTCCATAATGAATCCAGCCGTGGTCCTTCTTTTCTTGGGTGATACTTGGTTCACTATCAATACAACAGAGGAATTCATACCCTTGTTTCTTTTGTTCTGCTAAATAGCGTACAGCCTCATGAATTCCACAGGCATTATTTTCTTCATCCGCGACGGCGATATAGAGAAGGTTAACATCCAAATCCTCTCTATTCCGGGAGAATTCCGACAGTACGGCAGCCTGAACGATTAACCCCGATTTCATGTCAGCGGTTCCACGACCAAAAATCCATTTTCCCGATTCTAGATCTTCCCTCGCTTCATCAGAAATTTCTTCATTTCCGATTAATTTCGTGTATTTTTCTGGATCAAACGCTTCCACTCTTAAGTGACCACACACATCTGTATCCACTACATCAAAATGTCCCATCAAAATAAGAGTTCGTTTCGTTGGTGTTTTAGCCTTTACCCAAGCGCAAAGATTGGAGCGACCGAGCCTGTCCTCCTGGATCGGCTGAATAAACAAATCTTCCGGATTTTCTTGAAAATATGGAAGTGTTTTCAGCTCTCCAAATAAAAATTTTGGAGCCTCTTTCTCTCCTTCTGAATCTGTTACACTTTTCACATGACAAAACTTCAACAATGTCTGATAGATTGATAGAGGAGTATCACTCAGAATCGACACGATTGATTTGCTCCCTCACATAAGTTGGTAACATGAAAGATCCCTGATGTACTTCAGTATTGTAATATTTTGTTTTCAATCCGAACTCTTTCCATTTTTCCGGTTGAAAATCACGGATTGGATGGTATTTTTTTGAAGCAAATCCAAATAACCAATGACCTGATGGATAAGTAGGCATGTTATATTGATACACTTCAGCAATCGGGAATAATTTTTTAATTTTGGAAATCGCCCTTCTCATTTCTTTTGCATTTTTTTCATAAAATGGACTTTCGCATTGATTTACCAAGATCCCATCTTCCGCTAACGCGTTATAGCAATCTTGATAGAATTCATTGGTGAATAGTCCTTCTCCAGGTCCGATTGGATCTGTAGAGTCTACGATAATTAAATCATATTTCTCCTGCGTATTCTTAATAAATGCTGCTCCATCTTCAAAATGAAGAGATACCCTTGGATCATCTAATTTACCAGATGTAAGTGGTAGATATTCTTTAACCGCTTTCACCACCATTTCATCAATTTCAACCATATGGATAGATTCAATGGATGGATATCGCGTCAATTCACGGACCGTTCCCCCATCGCCTCCGCCAATCACAAGGGCTTTCTTAATATTAGGGTTTGTTGCCATTGGAACGTGAACAATCATATCATGATAAATGAATTCATCTTTTGAAGTCAGCATGACGATGCCATCAATAATCAAAAATTTCCCCATTTCTTCACTATCGAAAATATCAATTTGTTGATATGGACTTTTCGCCGTGTATAAATGTTCACTCACTTTAATGGAAAATCGAATGTTGTCTGTTTGCGGTTGTGTATACCATAATTCCAATTGAAACACTCCTTTTTCTTGTAAAAAATATAAGCCTATACATAGAACTATCAACATGAATTAGGAATCTGTCAATAGTTTTTTTCACTAGAATGAATATCTATGTGCGAATTAAAAACCAAGACAAAAAGACTTCCTCATATATGGTACTTTCCATACATGAGGAAGCCTTAATAATTGTATGTTAATTCATCATTAGGATTTTTTCTGAAAAAATATCAACCAAGATGGAATCTAGTTCTGCTTTCACTTCTTGAATCTTTTCAGGGTTTGGTTTGTCCATACCAAGAAAATAAACAAGTAGTCCGCGCATTGCTGTGAGTCTATTTTCTGCCTCATCAAACGCAATGGAAAGGTCAGAGTCCATAACCTCATCTGTGACCTCTTCTCCACGTGTTGCAGGGAGGCAGTGCATAAATTTAGCCTCTGGATTTGCTTTTTTCATCATATCCATTGTGACCTGATATTTTGGATAGAAGATTCCCATTCTTTCTTCTTCAGATAATTCTGCTTCATATAAGCCATACCATACATCGGTATAAACAAAGTCTGCTCCAGCTAATGCTACATCTGCATCTTCCGTAATAGAGAAGCTGCCGCCTGATACCTTGCAATTTTCTTCCATAATCTTGATATGATTTTCTCTAAGCTGAAAGCCCTTTGGACCAAAGTGAACAAATTCCATTCCCATTTTTGTTGTGATAAATCCTAGGGATGCACAAGTTTGAGTGGCATCGCCAACAAAGACCACCTTGCAATCTTCTAAATTTTTTCCTTTTGGAAGATGTTCGATCATCGTGATGATATCCCCCATTTCCTGTGTTGGATGATTATAATCAGACATCCCATTAATAACAGGGATGGTGGCATTTTTCGCTAGAGCCACAACGGAATGATGTCTTTCCACACGCGCCATTAAAATATCTACTAATCTTGAAAGGACACGACTTGTATCTTCGATTGTTTCATGGCCTCCAAGTTGAATTTGTCCTGGAGCAAGATATTGCGCATGTCCCCCAAGCTGTTCCATTGCTGTTTCAAAAGAAACACGCGTTCTCGTAGAGGATTGCTGAAAGATCATTCCTAATGTTTTGTTTTTTAAAAGAGGTGGATAGTAACCAGCCTTAATACATTTTTTTAGTGAAAGAGATAAATTCACAATGTCCATTAATTCTTCTTTTGTAAAATGATTTGTATCGATAAAATCTTTTTGAGTCATGTTAATCTCCTCCTAATGGTGTTTTTTTTTTAATTAGCCCATTTCTTTTACATTATTAATATATCAAATCAGAATACAGGTTTTATTATTTAGCTAAATAACTTCATCCGTTATTAAAGTCCCGGTAAGACCTTTGATTGCTTCTGTTGCCTTTTCTAACGAAGCAATGATGGCTCGACGATTTTTTCCACTTTGAACAAATTGGATTGCCGCTTCTACTTTTGGTAGCATACTTCCTGGTGCAAATTGACCTTCCTGGCAATAATCAGTTGCTTGTTTAACAGTTAACTGCGGTAAATCTGTTTGATCCTTCTTTCCCCAATTAATGGCGATTCGTTCCACAGCAGTTAATATGAATAAATAGTCAGCATCCACTAATTCCGCTAATTTTGCAGAAGCAAAATCCTTATCAATAACAGCTGAAACACTTTGATAGTCACCTTGTTTGTCCATTACAACTGGGATTCCTCCGCCTCCGCAAGCAATGACAATAAACTCTTGATTAAGCAGATTGACAATGGAATCCTTCTCCACAATATCAATTGGCTTAGGTGAGGCAACCATCCGGCGCCAACCACGTCCGGCATCCTCCGCATATACCTCTTTCGGTTGACTTTTCATAAGTGTTTGTGCTGTGGCTTCATCATAATATCCACCTATTGGTTTTGTTGGATCTTGAAAGGCTGGATCGGTTTCATCGACAACCACTTGGGTTACAATCGTTTCTACCTGCCAAGGAAGCCCCTGTCTGCGCAATTCTTTCTTGATTCCATTTTGCAGGTGAAAGCCGATATACCCTTGACTCATTGCCGTACATTCTGGCAGATCCATGGGAGCAATTTTCTGATCTACGGCAGATGATTTTTCAAAGGCAAGTTGAATCATTCCTACTTGTGGACCATTCCCATGACTGATCACAATTTCATGCCCTTCATTGATCAGATTAACAAGTGCGTGTGCCGCATGATCGATTTTCTGCTTTTGTTCCAACGGTGTATTCCCTAGAGCATTTCCGCCAAGGGCGATGACTATTCTTGACATTCCTTTTCACCCTTTATCTCACATATTTTTCTATAGGGGACATTTTCCACTAGTAAAATGTCCCCTATGCATGCTATACTAAATTGCGTTTTTATAAAGGTTCTTGTTGAGTGATGCAATGGATATTTCCGCCGCCAAGTAGAATTTCCCTAGCATACACTCCAACTACCTTTCGATCTGGATAGAGCTCATTTAACAAGGATAACGCTCTTTCATCATTCGGATCTCCAAATAGTGGCATGACAATTCCGCCATTAGCTGTGTAATAGTTCACATAAGAAGCCGCTAAACGATCTCCTTCCATCCGAGGAAGTGTACCATCGACGGCATCTACCCCTTCACTTTCTTCCTTTGTAATTAATATTGGTTTTGGTACATATAGTTTATGAACAGTAATGGGACGTCCCTTTGCATCTCTTTCATTTTTTAAGATGTCATAGCATTCTTTTGAGATTTCATATTGTGGGTCGCTCTCATCATCCGTCCAAGCTAAAACCACTTCTCCTGGTCGAACGAAATTACAAATATTGTCCACATGACCATTTGTTTCATCCAAATAGATCCCACGTTTTAACCAAATGATTTTTTCAATATTTAAATATTCCTTCAACACATTTTCGATTTCTTCTTTTGTTAAGGATGAATTGCGACCTTCACTAAGCAAGCATTCTTCTGTCGTAATTAAGGTTCCTTCCCCATCAACATGGATTGAGCCACCTTCTAGCACAAAATCATTTAGACGATAACGGTCCTTTCTTTCAAGCTCACATACCTTTTGCGCAATATGGTCATCATCATCCCATGGGAAGTAAAGTCCATCTACTAAGCCCCCCCAAGCATTAAAGGTCCAATCCACTCCACGAATTTCTCCAGTTAGATCATTTTTAACAAATGTTGGTCCGCAGTCGCGAATCCATGAATCATCATTTGCCATTTCCACAACACGAATTTGATCGGGTAACATATGGCGGGCATTTGAATATTGGCCACGACTAACGACCATTGAGACAGGTTCAAACTCTGAAATTGCTTTTGCCACTTCTGCAAATATTTTTTGTGCTGGTTTTCCACCTTCACGCCAATTATCTGGACGTTCTGGCCATATAATCCAACAACCTTCATGTTTTTCAAATTCTCCTGGCATCCGGAAACCGTCTAATTTAGGATTGGTGAGTAACGTTTTCATGTATATTTGCCTCCTTATTTATATCATCATCTTTGTGTTTTAAGCTATGTTTCACAACGAATTCTCCAATAAATACAGCAAGTAAGGTTCCAACGAGTAATGGAAGCTTAAATATCAATTCATCTTTACTTAAATTAAGTGGGACGATTGTGAACAAGACAGATATAATTAATAGTACAAATGGTACATATGTGATCACTTTCAGCATAGCTCCATTTGCCTTCACCTTAAATGGTCGTTCCCGATCCCCATCAATTTTTCTAAGCTTCAAGAATGCTGGAAACATAAAAATATAGGATGCCAGCAAGGTGACGAGATTAAGAGCAAAGAAGCTCCAAAAGATATCATCTAAGCCAAGATTACTCATGATAGGAGCAAGTAACACTAATATAGAAGCAAGGATTCCATTTAATAATGGTGCTCCAATTGGCATATCTGTTTTTTCACTTTTCCATTTAAAGATTTTAGGTAAAGCATGATCTTCACTCGCGTAAAGAGATACATAGTTTATTCCATAAGACCATGAGATGAGGTTCGCTCCTAATGTAAAGAGGAACATCAAGCCGACAATGGTCACGAACCAGCCGCCACCAGAACCAAGTAAAATGGTAAAGCTTTCAATTAAACCAGTATCTGTAGTCAATTCATCATATGGGATGGCAACTCCAATGCCAAAAGCTGCTAGGATATAGAATATAGCGATTAGTAATCCTCCGATAACCAATGCCTTTGGAATATCTTTTTGCGGATTATGCATTTCTCCAGACATAGAGGCAACCACCTCAAAGCCAAGAAAGTTAAAAATGATAACTGATAAAAAGGAAAGACTATTAATATCTAATGATGGTAACATATTTTTTGCAGTATAAGAGTTTGCCACTCCTTGAGTAATCGCAAAATAAATTCCAATGCCACCAAGGCTTAGTAAAATAAATACTTTAAAAAATGCTGCTAAATTCAAAATCCATTTACTTTCGCTAATACGGAAAAAGCTTACAAAAGAAACAACCCAGATAAATAGTAAGGAAATAATAGTTGAAATAACTGTTCCAAATTCTTTACCTGAAAATTGGGTAATAATGGTTGGAAATAGCACAGCCAAGGATCCCATCCAAAGTGGGAAGTTAATCCAGTAAAACCAAGCAACCCTACCTCCATTTTTCGGACCAAATGCCCTCTTTACCCAATCGTAAATACCTCCCTCATCTTCATATGTGGTCCCTAGCTCTGCTGAAACGAGGCCATATGGAAGGAAAAATGCAACTAATAATAAAGCCCACCAGAAAAATTGCGATGGTCCAATGGCTGCTGCAGGTGCCACAGATTCTGCGACAAGTACAACTGTTACGGCCAAGAGGACTGAGTCAAATAATCGAAGCTTTTTTTGCTTTTCCATCATTCTCACTCCTATTCAGTTTTCAAACCATTTACATATTCTTTACCACGTTGAAATTTCTCTTTAGTTTCATTGGTACCAGGATGAAAACAACGAAGCTTAAAATTATTTCAAAATAATAAATCGCTTCCATAAAGAAATTCTTCATTGTTGTGATAAATACTCGTTTTCTTTACAAAAAAACTTGTAAAGATTTTTGTGAAACACTTCTGCAGGAATGCTATACCCATATAGTAGCCTCATTTGATTTCAATGAAAATAGTTTCAAGACCTTTAGATTTTTTGCGGGTTTATTAAAACATGTTTCAAAACCCGAAACATGTTACATCCTTCACATACTTTATTAGCCCTTATTTTTCAATGGTTTTACTTACTCTATGAAAATCAATTTCAATAATAAAAAGCATTTTCTGAAACATGTTTTAATTGCTTTGATAAAAAAAAACAGCCCGTATTTGAAGTGACCCCTAAAAGTTAGACACGGTTATTTCATTAGGCTGCTTGCTCAAAATGAGTTCGGTATTGCACCGGGCTCATTTTTAATTTTGCCTTCATCCGTTTCGTATTATAATATTCCATATAT